>JBOFET010000241.1:0-1696 GCA_051648225.1 Luteolibacter sp. | reverse complement strand
AGAAATCAACCGCGTCTCCCTTTCCTTTGCGAGGGGGACTGATTCGATTGTGGAAGGGACTGCCAATGCCGTCCTCTCCAAGTTGTATGCCGTCCCGGAACTTGCGAACCCGCCGGTGACGGCGGCGGTTCTGGAGACTGCCACCCTCGCCATGACTGCCTCCATGGCAGCCCTGGTAAACGGTGGCAAGCTCGCCACGGCGGAGAAGAACCAGCGCAAGGCAGTGCTTGTGGACCTGCTGAAGCAGCTCGCCTACTTCGTGCAGATGAAGTGTGAGAACAGCCTCACGCTGCTGCTCGCCAGTGGCTTCCAGCCGGTGAGCACCAACCGCACCCGCACCCAGTTGCCCAAGCCCGTCATCCTCCGTGTCGAGGGTGGCATGTCTGGACAAACCGTGCTCTCGGTGAGCGCAAATCCGAATGTGCGCAGCTGGCAAGCGGAGTCCGCCCTCGTTGGGGAGGATGGCTCGTTCGGCCCTTGGATCAGTGCGCCGCCCGCCACGGACTCCCGCCGCATCCTGGTGGATCACCAGCAACCCGGTAAATTGTATGCCCACCACGTCCGTGGCGTGGGTGGCACCACCGGCTGCTCGGACTGGAGTAATACCGTCACCTGCCGTGCCGCCTGATCCAGTGAACAAGGGTTGAATCCCCAGTGAAAAAGCGCACGCCAGGGCCTCAGACCTTGGCGTGCGTGTTTGCATTCCGGCGCCCTCTGGCATCGCCTCACTTTTTACCGATCAGAAAAAAAGAGAACCATCGATGGACGCAGATGCACGCAGATCATCAAAGAGTCGCATGGATGCAACCTTTCACCCAAAGAGTTAAACTTGATTCCTTCGGGAGTTTCCTCAAATCCATGTCGATCTACCGTTCATCGGTGGTTCGTTTCTCTTTCCAAGTTCATCTCCTCTATACTGCGAAATCCAAAGTTTACAATCACAGACCAGCCAAAACAAAGCAAAGCTCATCCCGGCTGGCCCCTAGGCAATTGACTCCAGCCTTCATTCATTTTCTTCCTCTCTCCCATCAAAAATCCAAAATCACCCAACCTCAATCGGAAATTAATCAACCCCTTCCATCAACCCCCCCATCGCTCACCGGCCTTGGACATTCTCCGCGTCAGTGCACCTGCAACCGACAGATAGATTCACGATTGATGACTGACGATTGTTGATTTTTGATTGGAGAGTCAGCCGCCATCGGCGGTTCTTGTGCTGCTCACAAAGATGCAAATCAGCTCGTCGCATTCCGAGATGGCTGCATTCACGGCTTCACCCGCGATCATGCGTTTGCGCGATATGATCTTGAGCCAGATCATTGTTTCCCTCAATTCCTTGAGTGAAATCTTCATCTTGTGGATGAAATCCTTCCTCGATTCCGCGCTCCGCGCCTCGCCGTAGTTAGGTGCCGGTGAAGTCCCGGACCGAATCAACTGTCCCGCAATGTGGTTGCCCGCCTTGGTGTGCGGCAAGGCTTCCGTCACATCCATGATCACCACCGCAAACTCAATCAGCCGATTTTCCAAATCCTGAGGTTTCATCTCGTCATCTTCCAAATCAAAAATCCAAAATCAACCACCCTCAATCCTCAATCAATCAACCCCTTTCATCAACATCCCACCAACCGATCCAGCGGACTCTTCACCCCCATCGCTCCCACCCCCTTCGCCACATGGGTATAGATCTCCGTCGTCT
>JBOFET010000240.1:0-48489 GCA_051648225.1 Luteolibacter sp. | reverse complement strand
AACTGGGCAGACGTCACACCCGAGTTGCAAAACTATCCATCTGCCACTGTCACCGAGATCGGCACCGCTCTGGGTGCCAACAGTCAGAGCCGCGCCCTTCTGCCTCAGAATGGCAGACTTGTTCTAAACCAATATTCTGGCTTTGGCTATGCCCTAGAAGAACCCACTCGAACCAGCATGCTCATCGGAGCGAACTACGGCGGCTATAACAGCCAACCCGGTGCGGTTTCGCCTGCTGAAATCACCGCATGGTTGAAAAGCAGCCCCGCCTACCTCTCCTCCACCTCGAATCTTACCATCCCCGCCATCCCTCACACTACACCCCGGCACACCTTCGGTGATCCTGTGGACGTGGCAACGGGTGCATGGGTTTCCGATGTGAATGACCTGAGTCTCGGCGGCAGCGATCCGGCAGGGATCTCCTTCACTCGGTCCTATAATTCCAACGCAGCCTATAATAACTCCGCAGGTCTCGGTTACGGCTGGACACATAACTACGACATCTCCGCAACCGCCCGCAGCAGCGTCAAAGCCGGACTCGGTGCCACCACCTCCTATCAAGCCGCCCCCTTTTTCGCAGCTCTCGCCGCCGCCGCCGACCTTAGCCGCAACCATGCCACCGCTGAGGCATGGGCCACCGCCGCACTCGCCATCCACTGGGCCGTGGACCAGCTCCGCTATAAGGCCGTCGCCATCACCATCGGCCATCAAACTCTTGAATTCATCGAAATGCCCGATGGAACATTCATGCCACCCGCAGGTATGAACCTCACCCTTGTCAGAAACGGTAGCGGCCCGACCGCCTACTTCACCCTCACCAAGCGTCATGGGTCCACCATGACCTTCCGCACGGATGGTAAAGTCGGCAGCATTACCGACCTTTTTGGAAAAACCCAGCAATTCGACTATTCTTTCGGCAAACTTTCCACCGTTACCGATGCCTTCGGACGTGTGCTGACGTTTAACTGGACAGGATCAAAAATCTCCTCCGTCTCTGATAGCACCAGTCGCTCAGTGGGCTTTGGCTACGCCGATGACAATCTCATATCCGTTACCGACGTTCAGGGCGACGCCACCACTTACGGCTACGACGCGGTCCACCGCGTGATCTTAGTCACAGACCCGGAAAACCGGGTTGTCGTCGAAAACGAATATGATGCCAAGGGCAGGGTGATCGTGCAGCGGAACAAGGGCGAGGCGACCCGCACCTACAACCTCTACTACAGCGGCTACAGCAATATCGAAGAGAATCCACTAGGTGGAACCATCACTTACTACTATGATTCCCGTGGTCGCTCCATCGGTTCGAAAAGCGCCCTTGGTCATTCCGATTCCACCGAATATGACGGGCAGGACCGCCGAATCACTTACATTTCCCCCAAGAACGAATCCACTGACTGGTATTACAACGCCGACAACAATCTCATCGACGAATGGGACCAGCGCGGCTTCCATACCTACTTTTACTACGACGCTGCCCTGCGCCTCCAGCGCAAGACCGACAAGAGAGGGTTCGACACCACCTACACCTACAACGTAGGCCATCAGCTGGAGACCGTGACGGACCCCTTGGGGAACATCACCACCTACGGCTATCAGACCAACGGGCTTCCATCCACCGTCAGGGACGGCGAGAACAAGACCACCACAACAGCCTACGATTCGTGGGGAACCCCAAACAAGATCACCTGTCATGACGGGACCTTCCAGAGCATGACGAACAACGCCCGTGGCGACATGCTAACTGCGACCGACCCGATTGGCAATACGGTCACCCACACCTACAACAAACGCCGCCAGCTCCTCACCTCCACCTCCCCAGTGTTACCCGGAGATTCAGCCGCAGTCGTCACTCACACCTATGATGATTCCGGCAACCTCCAAAGCACCACGGATGCAAAGGGCAACGTCACCAGCCACACCTACAATGCCGAGAGCAGGCACGTCACCACCACGCTCCCGGCCCTCCCTGCCGGAAACAATGTCCTCACCACCGGATACGATCTGCGGGATTGGGCTACGACGGCAAGCAACTCCCTCGGTCACACCGTTACCACCGGATACGATGCCGCCCGCCGCCCGATCACCAACACCGATCCGCTCTCGCGCCTCACCGAAGCCGTCTTCGATACCAACGGCCAAGTCACCCAAGTCAAAGACCCTCTCAACCGTGCCACTCAATTTACCTGGAATGCCCGTGGTGAGAAAACCCGCACCACCAACGCCCTCACGCACTACTTCAATTCCACTCTCGATGGCAATGGCAACCAGACCTTGCTGCGCAACCGCCGGGCGAAAAACTACACCTTCGCCTTCGACAACGCCAATCGCCCTGCCTCAACCACCACGCCCACTGGCAAGGTCACTGCGATCACTTATTGGAACAACAATCTGGTCAAGACCATCACCGAGCCGTCCACCCAGACCAGCGCGCTCGCCTACAACGGCAAGAACCTCGCCTCCAGCAAAACCGATCCCACCGGCACCATCACCTACGGCTACGATGACCGGGGTCTTCTAACCACCGTGAGCGAGGGAACGGCAGTCATCACCCGCACCTATGACGAGCGGGGCAGACTCAAGACCTTCACCACCGCCGGCGGAGACCTCATCCAATACCGCTACGACGCCAACAACAACCTGACCCGCATCACCTATCCGCCCGACACCGCCCACCCCACTGGCAAGCAGGTAAACTACACCTACAACTCCCGCAACCTGCTGGAAACCGTCACTGACTGGTCAAACCGCGTCACCACCTATAACTACGACCGCCTCGGACGCCTTACGGGAACCCTTCGCCCTAACGGCACCGCAAACATCATCGCCCACGACGCGGCCAGCCAGATCACCAGCATCAAGGAAAGCTCAGGCGGCAAGCTCATCAACTACCTCGCCTCCCAATACGACGCCGCAGGACAAATCAAAAAACGCTTCCGCGCCCCCCTCGTCAACTCCGGCTGGCAACACCCCTCGTTCACCGCCACCTATGACGACGACAACCGCCTCCTAACCGTCAACGGCTCCAGCGTCACCCATGATGCGGACGGAAACATGACAAGCGGTCCCATCACCGCCACATCCGGGACAACCGCCCTAGGCTACAACTCGCGCAACCAGCTCATCAGTGCGGCTGGAACCAGCTATACCTACGATGCCGAAGGCCGCCGCCGCACCATCACCGACACCAGCGGCACCCTCCGTGACGTAATCGACCCCAACGGCAGCCTCAGCCGCCTGCTCATCCGCCACAACGCCGACACCACCAAGACCTACTACGTTTACGGCCTCGGCTTGCTCTACGAAGTCAACGGGGCAGACGCCACTAAAACCTATCACTTCGACCAAGTCGGCAGCACACTTCTCAGAACCGATGATAACGGAACCGTCATTGGCAAAGCTGAATACAGCGCCTACGGCATTTGTTACCGGAAGGAAGGCGACATGAACACGCCCTTCCTCTACAACGGTCAAGCGGGCGTCCAGACCGATGCGAACGGCCTGCTCCAGATGCGGGCCAGATACTACAGCCCCTTTCTAATGCGCTTCCTCAACGCCGACCCGATTGGCTTTTCGGGAGGTCTGAACTGGTTCGCCTACGCAGATGGAAACCCTATAAGCCTGAATGACCCCTTTGGACTAGAAGCCATCCAGCACCGCGGCGGCAATCAGTTTAACATGTCGCGCCACGGCGCCACCGGAGGATATGGAATGGGCAACAGCTCGGTTCCAAAGCCGCAATGGATGATTGATTTTGGAGAGGGTATCGACAATGCCATCAGAGAGATCAGCTACAATATGCCGTTGGAGGCGTTAGGACCGAATCCTGCAATGTTTTTTCAGACTCCAGCCATGGTGGTGGCAAGAGGTGGTCAGGTAGCAAATGATACAACGCCGCTGTATCGAGCCGTAATGAACTCCGAATTGGACGACATCGTAACCAGTGGTGCTTTTCGGAATCCTGTTGGGATAGAACAGAAATACTTTTCTGCGACCGCTGAGGGTGCTGCTTCTTACGGGCGGCAAGCCTTTGGCAAGATGGGCGATACAAGCCCATATACGATCATTAGAACCGACGCGCCAACAAGCCTGCTGCCGTCAATTCATTCGGTTGATCGTGGGGTTCCCGCGATCCTCGTCCCCACAAACGTTCTACCCAAACTCGGGCCACCACAGGTGCTGCCATATTCACCCTTTCCACGCTGATCGAATGAAGGCTGATGCAATAGTTGAAGTTGAGTTGCTCCGCACTGAAGATGGAGGGCGGAATGGCCCAACACCCTCCGACAAGTTTGGTTGCCCGCTCGAAATCGGGAGCAAGTTTTACGATTGTCGATTTGATCTCACCGCATCTGGGCCGCTGCGTCCGGGCTATTCGAGTGTGGTGCCGGTGGCTTTCCTGTTTCCCGAGGACGTGATTCCTTTACTATCTGAGGGACTCACGTTCAAACTTTGGGAGGGACGAACTGTAGGGATGGGCCGAGTAATCTCAATTTTCTCAGCATGAGAGGTCTCTGCATAAGAATGATTCTGCTGATCGCGGTGCTCGTCGGATTTTTCACTCCGGCAAGCGGAGCCTTAGCCTCATTTTGGCGAACTTATTTAGACATTCTAGATGTCGCTTGCAGACGGATTTCCGATGCTGAAGAGAAGCAAATATACCTAATATTTCCGATTGCGTATCATAAATCGTTTTAAATATTACTTGCTAGATAATATTTTTAATACTGCCCAACCTTATTAGCAGAAGACATGAAACATGTATTATTAACTCTAGCAATTCTTGTATCCGTTTGCGGAGGGCAGGATCAGAAAATATTTTCTGACATTGCCATCAATCCGTTGCGGGTCGAAGATCTCGTAAAGAATTTGAAGGATGTGGACAGGTGTATGGGCTTACTTGTCGCCTCTCAGGCTCTGTTACAACTAGGCGATTTCGACTCCGCAAAAGTTTTTCTTGAGAAGGCAACTAAGATCGCCAAGTCCGGAGATCATGCAAATCTGATGGGACGTTGCTATTTAATGCGCGGAATGGCTGCAGACGCCCAAGGGTTGAGCGACGACAGCATTCGGTTCTTTGGTGTTGCGGCCACATCCTTTGCCAAGATTCGTCAATATGACGCACTGCTGGAGGTTACCAGCCGCAAGGCGGTTGCAGAAGAACGACAAGGGCGTATCCCCGCCGCAATTGAAACACTTTCACTCCTTCAAACGGAGGCGGTGGCTGGAGGAAGTGAAAAAACTTTGGCGGAAGCCAGCGCTCAGAAATGCAGGCTTCACTCGATCATTAGGCAACTTCCTGAAGCTCGGGAGGCGTTCGGCATTGCAAGCAGCCTTCTGAAGCCGCAAGGAAGAGCGTTCGATTTAGCCCGTCTTGAAATGCTCGAAGCTGCCATTTTAGGAATGGAGGGAAACACGGATCGTGCTGTGAAAATGTATGACTCCGCATTCAAGTATTATTCCGGCATCCGAGACAATCTGAACTCTGCGAACTGTCGGTTCAACGCAGCGTTGATCCAGAGTAGTCGTGGTAATCACGATTATTCTAACATATTACTGATTGAAGCAACTTTTCACTATGCTCTGAATGGATCTGCCACGGGAACCGCGAATGCTATTGGTTCACAAGGTGCCAACCACCTTGCAATGAATCACCTTTCTGCTGCCAAGGTTTTGTTGGAACAAGCGGCGGTGATGCATGATTTGGGTGGCAACATGATGAGGGCAGCGGAGAACCAAATTCTGCTCGGTGATTTACATCGGCGACTAGGAAGCCAAAAAGTTTCCGAAGTCCATTTGACAAAGGCTGTCGAGTTGTTTGGAAAATGCGGACTTGAACAAGAAGGACTGACACGATCTCGCATAACGAGAGAATCGGTGCCTCTCGGGAAACCAGTTCTAGGTGAAAAATGAAGCCACGCGCTAACCACTGGGATTGGCAGAGCCAACTCATTTGGCAAATCGAAATTCACATGGCTTTTGATTGAGTCCAGTCTCACGCGCCTCACGCTGCACACGTCTCGTACGCTCCCGTCCAAACCATTTACAAGGCCGGGGTCGTGTTACGCTTTCGTCACTTTGGGAGTTTTGGCTTTTTCGGGGATTGGGTTGGTTCATGGGTAGAACTGCACTCGGGAGGAAAATCCCAGCGGCAATCGAAGAACTAACTCAAACAAACCATGGCTCAGAGAATATCCATTGATGTGCCGGACGCCCTTGTGGCGCAGGCGAAAACCAAAATTGATGAACTGCGGACGATCTTCGCGGGATTGCTGGTGGCATTGCCGCCGGAGGACGCAAAGCGGCTTTTCAAGGTCGGTCTCCAGCGGCGTGGGTTGCCGGATGACGGGCTTGCCTGCGCGGAAGCGAATCCGGTCATCTTGCCGGGCACCTTCAACATCGCGGAGCAGCGCAAGGATGTCCGCTCGGCGCGGAATCTGTCACTCATCGAGGGAATGGTGGAGCAGTCGCTAAGGGAGTTCCGGGATACGCGGATTTTGTGCGAGGCGGATGGCGCGGATTGGGCGCTGCGGGTGTATGGCCACGCCACGGACGCGCTGCAAGACAGCCCCGGCATCAAGGTATGGGTGGACCGGATGGGGCAATACTTCGAAAAATCCGGCCAAACGGTGCCGCCTGTCACTCCGACTCCTTAAGCGGGTTTGCATGCCAGATTTGCTAAAAAATAGCGGATTTAGGATGAATTGACCGAAATTTGATCAAATTTGATCGAATTTCGGTCTTTTTACATCGTGAAAGAGTCTCGGCAGATGGAATTTTGATCTGCGGAGACTGCAACGGGGTAACAGAAGATCTGCTTCCGGTCTCGGTTGATCGAAATTGAATCTCCTCAGACGCGACACGGCTGACGAAAGACCGACTGGCGATGTTTGGGAATCAATGAGGGATCTCGGGAGATGGCCGCTAGGGCGCGGGATGACGAGCCATGAAAACAGGGCAAGGGTTCGTGCTCGATTTCGCGGCTGGGCGCGGTTATTCCGAGAGGACGACCATGAGCGAACCCGCCCCTACGAAAATCGGAACGCTGCCTGCGGCGGCGCTGGTGGTGTCGAGCATGGTGGGCACGGGGGTGTTCACGAGTCTAGGCTATCAGGTGGGCGACATTCCGTCCGGGCCGGGGACCCTGCTGGTGTGGATTTTGGGAGGAATGGTCGCGCTGTGTGGGGCGCTGTCCTACGCGGAGCTGGCGGGGGCCTTGCCGCGCTCGGGCGGGGAATATCATTTCATCGGGAAGCTCTATCATCCTTCGCTGGGGTGGACGGCGGGCTTGCTCTCGGCGGTGGTGGGATTCGCCGCGCCCACGGCGTTGGCGGCGCTGGCGCTGGGGAGCTACACGCACCGGGCGTTTCCCGAGATCCCGGCGTCGGTCGCCGCGGTGGTGGCGCTGGTGGGCGTGACGGGGGGGCATTTGATCACGCTGAAGGCGAGCGCATGGCTGCAAACGGTGGCGACCGCGCTGAAGCTGGCGCTGGTGCTGGGGATCATCCTGGCGGGTTTTTTGATGCCCGGGCACGGTGACATCCGCTGGGAGGTGAGACCGCAGGAGGACTTGAAAATCATCGCGAATCCGGCGTTCGCGGTGGCGCTGCTGTTTGTCTTCTACGCCTACTCGGGCTGGAATGCGGCGGTCTATCTGCTGGAGGAAATCCAGGACGCGCGGCGGACGGTGTCGCGCGCGCTGGTGTGGGGCACGTTGTTAGTGATGATTTTGTATGTGCTGTTAAATGCCGCGTTTCTCAAAGCCGCGCCGGTGGCAGAGCTGGCAGGCGTGACCGAGGTGGGGTACGTGGCGGCGCGGGCGCTCTTCGGCGAGGGCGCGGCGCGGTGGTTCAGCGGGCTGCTGTCGCTCGGTTTGGTGGCCACGGTGAGTGCGCTGGTCTGGGCCGGGCCGCGGGTGCTGGAGGTGATGGGCCGGGATTTCCACGCGCTGCGGATCCTGGCGGCGAAAAACCGCCACGGGATCCCGGTGGCGGCGACGTTGATCCTCTCCGGGCTGGCGTTGGTCTTCGTGCTGACGGGGAGCTTCAGCAAGTTGCTGACTTACACTCAGTTCGCGCTGACTTTGTGCGCGTTCCTAACCGTTCTCGGGATTTTCATCGTGCGCCGCCGCCCGCCGGTCGAGGGGGCGTTCCGCTGTCCGCTGTTTCCACTGCCGCCGCTGGTTTTCCTGGCGATGACGGGATTCGTGATGGTTCGCTCGCTGGTGGCGGAGCCGGGTCCGACATTGGCGGGAATGGTGACTGTTCTCTTCGCGTGGTTATGTTATTTCCCTCTCCGCCAAGCCCGCTCCATTTTATGAAACCGACCTTACTCCTCCTGCCGATTTTCTTGCTGCTCGCTTCTTGCGGACCGACCCAACCAACCGCTGCGGAACCGAAATACCTCGCCGAGCCACCCGCGAACTTCCCGGTGGTCACCGGCGAGGCGGGTCCGGATGACATCGGCCTCTTCCTCGCGGGCAAGCCGGTGCGGCGGGGCGCGGTTCTCTCCCGCCTCCAGCAAACGGCGGAGTATCAGAACCACCAGCGGGAAATCGGCCAGATCTGGCGCGGCCAGGTAAGCCGCCGGGTGCGCCTGATGGAAACCTGGTCGAACGCGCAGGTGACTCCGGTCATCGGCGGAGGCGGGACGATTTACTATCCCTTCGGCGGTCCCGATCTACTGCACGTGAGTGCGATGTTCTCCCAGGCGCGGAATTACGCGCTGATGGGCTTGGAGCCAGTGGGTGAGGTTCCACCGTTAGAATCGCTGCCGCCGGGCGAGGTGCTCGCGGCGCTCGACGCCTTCCGCCAGTCGGTGAAAACGCAGATGCTGGCGGGCTACTTCGTGACCAAGGAAATGCGCTCGGATCTGGAGCGCAGCGTCCTGCGCGGCGTGACGCCCATCCTGCTCAGCACGGTGGCGATGATGGGCGGCGAGGTGGAATCGGTGGGCAGCATTTCCGCCGGAGGAAATCCCGGAGTGGAGCTGCAATACTACGATGCGGGCGGCATGCGCCACACCGCCTACTACGTCGCTGGGGATCTCTCGAACGGCGGCTTCAAGGGTGGCTATCAGCAATGGGTGGCCGGGCTTGGCGGCAAGGCTACCTATTTTAAGGCGGCGTCCTATCTGATGCACGACGACCGGTTCTCCCAAGCGCGTGGGTTTTTCCTATCCGGGTCGCGGGCGATCCTGCAGGACGACTCGGGGATTCCTTTCCGTTATTTCGATCCGGGTAGCTGGTCGTTCCGGTTCTTTGGAAGTTTTGACAGCCCCATCCCGCTCTTCGCGGAGCACCAGCAGGAAGATCTGCGCCAGGCGTTCGCGGCGAATCCGACCAGCCCGCTGGCATTCGGCTCCGGCTATCACGCGAACTACTCGAACGCGAATCTGCTGCTCGCGATCAAACGCTAACCGCCCGCAGGAACGCACCGTCGTTCCAGCCGTTAGACCTGGCGAGCCGCGCGACTACCAGCCCGCGCGACGGCAGGACGTAAACCCGCTTGCCGCCGGACCCGACCATCGCCAGCCAATCCGGATCCAAGTCCGGGCCGAGGCAGGCGAGCCGCCAGAACGACGGCGGACGGACCTCGTCGAGGTTTCGCTCCGGCTCGATGGCGAAGGCTCCGGGCTGGCTGGCGTTTCGATTCCACCAAATGCCACAGCCCACCATCGGGTTCGCAGCGCGGGGCGAAGCGAGATCGCGGAAAATCCCGGAATCCAGCTCGGCGGTGTCCTCGCCAGCAGCGAGTTTCGCCACGACCTGCCCAAGCCGACCGAGATCCCGCACGCTAAACTGCGTACCGGTGGAGAGATAGAAATTTCCTGCCAGATCCTTGCGCCAGTCCGGGCTGGTGATCCCGATTTCGCCCATGACTTCTGTGAGAAATGCTTCCGGAGTGGTGCCCCGTTTTCTTAAAATACGGCGCAGGACTTCCGCAAGGATTTCACTGGAGGCAGCGCCGTAGCGGAATCGCTCGCCCGGTGGATCGACGAGTGGCAGAGCGATCACCACCCGGCCTTTGTCTGGAATCGGTCCTCGGTAAAGCGCCGCCACGCCGGAGGAGAAGCCCGCGGTTTGATTCACCAGCATGCGCACCGTGACACGGCGCTTGCCTGCGTCCGCCCGCCACTCCGGGATCACGTCCGCGAGCGGTCGGTCCAACTCGATCCAGCCCTCGCCCACAGCGCGGACCACCGCCAGTGCGGCGAGTGACTTCGTGATGCTGAGCGATGGCATTCGGTGGTTGGGGTTGCGACCGCCCCTCCATTTTCCGTTTTTCCAAATCCCGTATCCCTCGCCGCCGAGTCGCTCCGCGGCCGCTGGATCGATGCCACTTTCCGGGGACGCGCAGCCCGCCAGCAGCGCGGCCCATCCCGCGCTGCCGGCAAGGGTCAGCCAAGTGCGACGTTTCATTGGCGGCAGTCCTAGCGCAAAAGCCCGGCACCGACAATCCCCGCAACGCCCGAGATCCGCATTGGACGTCCCCACCCGGATGTTCCAAGCTCCCGCCATGGCGAAGGTGTTGGTAGGACTCTCCGGCGGAGTCGATAGCGCGGTGGCGGCGGCACTGCTTGTGGAGCAGGGCCACGAGGTGGCGGCGGGCTACATGAAGAACTGGATCAACGACGAGGGGATTCCCGGCGATTGCCCGTGGGAGCAAGACATCGAGGACGGTCGCGCGGTCGCGAAATCGCTGGGCATCGAGTATCGCGTCATCGACCTCATCGACTCCTACCGCGACCGCATTGTCGAGTATCTCATCGAAGGCTACCGCTCCGGCATCACGCCGAATCCCGATGTCTGGTGCAACCGCGAGATGAAGTTCGGCGTCTTCCTCGACTACGCGCTTTCCCAGGGATTCGAGCACGTCGCCACCGGCCACTACGCCCGCCGCCGGACTTTAAGCGACGGCACCGCCGCCATCCTCCGCGGCGCGGATCCAAACAAGGACCAAAGTTATTTCCTCTCCCTGGTGACCCAGCACCAAGCTGCTCACGCGCTTTTCCCCACCGGAGAAATGCTCAAGCCCGAAGTCCGCGAAGTTGCCCGCCGCTTCGATCTCCCCGTAGCGGAGAAAAAGGATAGCCAAGGAATCTGCTTCCTCGGCCAGGTGAAAATGAGCGATTTCCTCCGCCACTACGTCGCCGACACGCCGGGCGAAATTGTCGATCTATCCGGCAAGGTGCTCGGCGAGCATCGCGGGCTGCACCTCTACACGCTCGGCCAGCGCAAAGGCCACGGCGTCGCCTCGCCGCGCGATGGCATGGCCTACGTCGTCGTCGGCAAGGATGCGGTTAGAAATCGCCTCATCGTCGGCTGGGACACCCCGGACTCCGCCGGACTCTATGCCACCGAGTGCACTGTCGGCACGCTCACCGCGCTCAATGAGCCGTTCGACACCCGCCGTGTCATCGACGCCCAACCGCGCTACCGCGCGAAAGCAGAACCCGCAACGATGGAACCGCTCGCAGACGGTAAAATCCACCTCAGTTTCCAGCGCCCGCAACGCGCCATCGTCCCCGGCCAGATCTGTGCCCTCTACGACGGCGGCAGGCTGCTAGGCGGCGGCGTCTTCGAAAGCGTGGAGTGACAACTGAAGCGCGGAATAAATTCCGCGCTCCCATTACCCCCGCGCTTGCGAGCAGGGCAGAGTTTGGTAGGAAAAGGCCGTGGCGCAGCAACGTGATGTCCGGGAGGTCCTCCAGTATATTCCCCAATTCCGCGGGAAGATTTTTTTCGTGCTCATCGAGGCCGGGCTTTTGCCGGAACCGGCCGTGGCGGAAACGTTGCTGGACCTGGCCGTGCTCGAAGACTTGGGCGTGAAACTCGTGCTTGGCGTGCTCGGCGGCGATTTGAAGGATCTCTTCGACTGGACGCTGGAGTGCGAGATCATGGCGGCCCGCGTTTCCCGGCCTATCACTGACCCGCTCGCGGTTAAGGAGGCGCTGGAAATCCTCGCCCGTGGCCAGTCTGCGATTATCGACGCCTCGGCGACCGGACCGCTGGACCCGCCGGTGGCGGACTTCGCGCTGCGCCTCGGCGTGACGAAAATCATCACGCTGCTAGAGGAGGCGATCCTCATCGACGGCGCACCGGCGCACGCCATCCGGGCCAAGGACGCGGAAGCGCTGGCGAGTCACAGTGATCCGGCAGGGGCGGCGCTGTTGCTCGCCGCCGCCGCTGCCTGCAAGCGCGGCGTGCCCCGCGTGCATGTGCTCAACGGGCGTCAGCAGGGCGTGCTGGTGGACGAGCTTTTTTCGAACGAAGGCGTCGGCACCATGGTCCACGCGGACAGCTACAGGATCATCCGCGACTTGCGCGAGGAAGACATTCCCGAACTGCTAGGAATGATCGGCCGCTCGGTGCGGCGGACAAAACTGGTGGAGCGCACCTACGAGGACATCCAGTCGCGGATCGAGGATTTTCATGTGATGGCTATCGATGACAACGTCGTCGGCTGCGTGGCACTGCACGAGTATCCGGCGGAGGACTGCGCCGAGGTGGCTTGCCTCTATGTGAAGCAAGCGCACGAAGGGCGCGGCTACGGCATCGAGTTGGTTCATCACGCGCAGAAAATCGCCCGCGAGCGGGGAATCCCGCGGGTTTTCGCACTGAGCAACCGCGCGGCGGATTTCTTCACGGTCAAGCTCGGCTATTCCCCGGCGACCGTGGACGATCTACCAGAGAAACGCCGCGCCCAGTTCGAAGCAAGCGGGCGGGACTCCTTGGTCTTCTCGCTGAAGCTTGCGGTGGATGGTTAGCGGGGTGGGATTTGGGACACTCGCACGGAAAGATGCCCCGGAGACTATCGGCGAGGAAGCAATGGTCGCCGAAAAAAATCGACCGACCTGACTCACTTGGCTGGGTGTCATCGTCATGCAAGTCACCATTCAGCTCGCTTTCGACTTGGCCGCCGTCGAGACTTCGTGCCAATCGCAAAAAGGATGGAGCGAGTGCGTGACAGTTGTGGATGAACTAACTCGATTCGTCCCCCAACGTTCAATGACACCCGTTCTTGCCGCCGTTTCAAAAAATCCGTTTCATCCGGGTAAACCGTGGTAAGTGTGTTCTTTCCACCCTACTCATTCCAACTCCATGAAACTTAAATTCTGCGGTGCCGCCGGCACCACCACCGGTTCGCAACATCTGCTGGAGATCAACGGCCGGCGCATCCTGCTGGATTGCGGGCTCTATCAGGGTTCGCGCAAGCATGCCTACGAGGTGAACCGTAGTTTCCCGCACTTCGACCCGGCGTCCATTGATCTGGTGATTCTTTCCCACGCGCACATCGACCACAGCGGCAATCTGCCGAATCTATCAGTCAAGGGATTCACCGGGAACATCTACGCCACCCACGCGACGCGGGATCTCTGCCAGATCATGCTGGCAGACTGCGCACGCATTCAGGAGAACGACATCGAGTGGCTGAACAAGCATCGGCAAAAGGAAGGGTTGGAACCCGCTACGCTCACCTATACCGAGCAGGATGCGGAGCGTTGCCTGCGCCAATTCGTGACAGTGGGCTATGACCGCCCGCTGGTAGTGGCGGACGGGGTGTCGGTCACGTTCATCGATGCAGGTCACATTCTGGGCAGTGCGCAGGTTCTGTTGGAGGTGGATGACAAATCGGACGGCAAGCATAAGCGCTTCCTCTTCACCGGCGATGTCGGGCGAGGGTCGAATGAAGTCCTGCGCGACCCGGTGCCCGTGTCGGACGTCGATTTCCTGCTGATGGAAAGCACCTACGGCGGGCGCGAGCATGAGGCACCGCCAGGGCTGGACCATCATTTCGCGGAGATCATCCGGCAGGCGGTCCACCGTGGTGGTAAGATCCTGATTCCCGCCTTCGCGGTGGAGCGCACGCAGCAGCTTCTATTCGTGCTGCACGAACTTTTCGAAAAGGGCGAGATTCCGGAAATCCCGGTGTATGTGGACAGTCCACTGGCGGTGAGTGCCACCGAGATCTATCGGCTGCATCCGGATTCATTCAATCAGGAGGTCTATGAGTCGTTATTCGAGCGGGAGAATCCATTCGGTTTCGAAAATCTAACTTTGGTGCGGACGGTGAACGGCTCCAAGGCGCTCAACAAGATCCCGGGCGTGGCGATCATCATCTCCGCCTCCGGCATGTGCGAGGCGGGCCGCATTCTGCATCATTTGAAAAACAACATCAGCGACCCGAAAACCACGATCCTGTTCGTCGGTTATTGCGCGGACAACACGCTGGGCCGGCGCATCCGCGACCAGGAGCGCGAGGTGCCCATCCTCGGTGAACGCTACAAGGTGCGGGCGAAAATCGAGATCATCGATTCCTTCTCCGGCCATGCGGATCACTCGGAGCTGCTGGACTATTTCCAACGGATCACGGGGCCGAAAGAACGGACCTGGCTGGTGCACGGCGAGCCTGAAAACGCGATGAAACTGCGCGACGGGCTGATGGCACTGCATACCGGATCTATCGAGGTGGCGGAGTTGGGAAATGAAGTGGAGTTCTGAGAATTCAAGGAACGTTTTTTTTCCACCTTTCCGCTTGATGCCCGGAAAGAGCCATTGCACCGTTTTTCCACATGGAAGTTTCGAAGAAGAATTCACCGACCCCCACGGAAGTCATCGACTGGCTGAACGATGAAGGAGTGCTCGAACTGGATTGGGATTTCCCCGAAGATGGCGACTTGAGCGAGGCGGGTCTCGACTCGATGGCGGTGGTGCAGCTCGTCGTGGCGGTGGAGGACCGGTTCGGCATCGAGCTTGGACCCGAAGATCTAACGAAGACCAATCTAGCCACCCCCACCACTCTGGCCGCGCTGATCGCCGAGCGGACTGCGTGAGGCTGCTTGGACGTCAGAGCGGAAGTGGGCACTACCGCTTCGCAGGTGCTTCGATGATGCCTTCCGCAGTTTCTTGTTTGAGGCGCAGTTGGCCGCAGGCGGCGTCGATGTCATGGCCTTTTTCGAGGCGGAGATTGGCGGTGACTCCGGCGTTCTGAAGGACTTGCTGAAAAGCGCGGCAGTGATTGTTAGGCGGGCGTTTCCATTCGAGTCCCTCGACGGTGTTGTAGGGAATGAGGTTTACCTTCGCGCCCAAGCGCCGGGCGTGGCGGGCGAGGATGGCGGCTTGTTCGAGCGAGTCGTTGATGTCCTGGATGAGGATGTATTCGAGCGTGAGTTTCTGGGTTTTTTTGGCGTTCCAATAGTCGAGTGCTTCGAACAACTCGGCGACCGGCCACTTCTTGTTGATCGGCATGATTTGCTGCCGGACATCGTCGGTCGCGCCGTGAAGGGAAATCGCGAGGCGGATCTGCTGCGGGTGCTCGGCGAGTTTCTTGATCTGCGGGACGAGGCCGGAGGTGGAAATGGTGAGGTGGCGCGCGCCGAGATGCAGGGTTTTCTCGCCAGTGATGAGAGCGATGGCAGCTAGCAGATTGTCGAGATTCGCCATCGGCTCGCCCATGCCCATGAAGACGAGCGAATCGACGCGCTCGCCGGAGAGCTGCTCGGCGGAGAGGACCTGGCCGGCGATTTCTGCGGCGTCGAGATTGCGGGCGAATCCGGCGAGTCCCGAGGCGCAGAATTTACAGCCGTAAGCGCAGCCGACCTGCGAGGAAACGCAGAGTGTGCGGCGGTCGGATTTTTCCCCGTAGAGCGCGGGGTTGGCGGGGATAAGCACGCTTTCCACGTAGCGGCCATCGTGCAGGCGGAAGAGAAACTTGCGCGTGGTGTCGGCGGAACCCTGGGTGGTGGAATGCTCAAGCGCGGTGAGCCGGAAAGAGTCTGCTAGTTTCTCCCGTAGCGCGGCGGGGAGGTTAGTCATCGCGTCGTAGGACGTGACCTTTTTTTTCCATACCCACTCGAGGATTTGGTTGGCGCGGAATGACGGCTCTCCCGCGTCCTTGAGCCAAGCGGCGAGGGAGTCGGGGGATTGACCGGTGAGGGCGGGGAGCATGCGGGTGGGGATTTCGGAAAACGGCTTATTTCTCCAGTAAGGACCGGCCTCGTGGAGTCAGACGGTATTTTTGAAGGCGGCTTTGGGGTTTTTCAGGAATGGTGTATTCGATGTAACCCGCCTCGAGCGCCGGGTGAAGGTAGTTCGTCCTGAATGTGGGGCGATGCTTGAGATTGAGGAGAGTTCGAAGATTCCCAGATGAAAGTGTTCCATTCTTCAAGACTTGAAGCATTTGAACAATTGGCTCACTCGACTGGGTCGCTGACTGGGTCGCTGACTGGGTCGCTGACTGGGTCGCTGACTGGGTCGTTGACTCTGGCCCCGACTGGATCGTTGATACAAAAATGGGCGTTACCAGCCTCACGATGACACGGACTCTCATCCCGATTTCCACGATTTCTGGTGCAGGTAGATCCTGAGCCGCGGCCTCTTCAAAGATCCGGCGGACGCCGCTGCCCCATTGCTCGACAAGGTTGAGCTCGCGAAAGACCCGGGCGATGACGGGATTGCGGATTTTGGAGACACCCTGCTTCATGTCCTCGATGGTTAGACCGGGGAGCAGGATGCCGGGGTTTTCGATTTCGATCCGGTCGTCGAAGAACGCCACCCGGATGGGCGCACCTCGTTGGGAATAGTCGGTGTGAACGAGGGCGTTGATGACCACCTCGCGCAAAATCGTGAGCGGGATACTCCAGACATCTTTGCGGCGGATTTCGGATAGGTCGGCACCGCGAATGGCGTGTTTTTTGAGAAACAACATCATGCTCTCCACCGCTTGGGGAAGGGGATCGTGAAACTCGGTGTGGTCGAAAATGTGGGTCTTGGTCGTGCCGGTGAAACGACCGCACTGGATCCATGCGTCCGGGAAATGAGCGATGCGGTCTTTCCCGAAAAGCAGGATGGCCCCCTGTGTGGGGACGAGTGTGCCTTGTTCCTTGCGGAGGAGCTTGAGAGTGAGCAGCCCCTTTTCGTCGAGATCGCGTCGGCCCCTGAAAGACTCCGAAGCCACCTTGAGATCGAGGTCATCGGCAGTTAGGCCGGGCATTGGCAATTCGTCGAACGATCCACCTTCCACGGAACGCCGGAGTTCAGCGATGAGTTCACGGTCGGCCTGCCGGTTCGTGGAGCCGAGGCGGACGTAAACGCCGCTTTCAGGACCTTCGGCACGCAGGAAGTGGGGACGCGAGCCGCTGAGAAAGACTTCGGCGATCAGCAGGGTTTTCCCATCAATGGTTACTAACTCAATGTTAGGCACCAAGCGCGGAGCGATGGAATCCGCGATAAGATTGCAAAGTCGTTCCTCCTCCGCGAGTGGGTCTTCAAAACCGGTCGCCTGTTTGTTATTCTCCACGCCGATGACAAGTCGCCCGCCCGCCGTGTTGGCGAAGGCGATGAGCGTCTTCAGCAACGGCCTGGGTGAGGACAAGTCGCGCTTGAATTCGAGCGTCTTGCTCTCGGGGAGAGTGAGGAGGGTATCAAGCATGGAGCAAAGTCAGATCAAGTCCGTGGGGTTCGAACTGGCGAAACGCCTTGTCGTTGGTGACGAAGCGGAGATTCCCGGAAATGGCGAAGGCGGCCAGGTAGGCGTCCATCCAGAGTTTCGGTGAAGCCGTGTTACGATTTGCGAGACGAAGCCAGAGATCGCGGGTGCCGACCGCTTCGTCAACAAACGCCACATTCGGCTCGGATTGCCACTCGTTCAATAACTGAACTGCGCTCGTGTTGGTGATGAGAGGCGATTCATACATGGTTTGGATCGCAGTCGTGGACAGGAGCCTGAGGATGGATTGTTCGGTGGCGCGGCAGAAGCAGGCCGGAAACTCAGCCGTGGCTTCCTCGATTGCCCTCACGGCAGCCGCGTGAGATCCGTGGCGATCAAATGCGACGGCAAGCCAACAATTTGAATCAATGAGAAATCCCCGCACGTTGCAGATCCTCCTCCAGTTGGGATTCTTCGATCAGACGCTGAAGTTCCTCGAAAGTCGGCGCGGGTTTGTCAGACGCAGGATTGCATTTGATATAGGAAACACCGCTGGCACTGCGTGAAATCACGAGCGGTGGTGTCTCGGCTGGGATTTCCCGTTTGGAAGCAAGACTGTCGCGAATGGCGTCGGCGATCACGTCTTTGAGTTTTCTTCCCTGAGTTGCCGCGCGGATTTTCATCCCGCGCATGAGATCATCGGGTAAGTCCAACGTCGTTTTCATGGCGGAATATTTCCATAAAGCTGGTTTTGTGTCAAACCGGCACTCAGCCGAGCGCCGACCTCAGGTCTGCGGCGGCGCTGCGGGCGCTGGCGGGGGGATCGGGGACGAAGGCGAAATCCTCACTTTCGGGCGGGGTGAGAATGGCATCGGCCACCTCGGTGTTGAGCATGAGGGTGGCGGGTTCCCGGTGGCGGGCGGCGACTTCGCTGGCGCGGGCCAAGGCGGCGAGCGCGGCGGGCGGTGCTCCGGTGGATTGGGCGCTGCGCGGAATTTTATCGACCGGTTCGAGGTTGGCGATGGTAGCGGATTCCGGGGTGGCCTTGAGTTCCTCGAACTTGCGGGCGGTGGTGAGCACGCGGGTTTCGAACGAGCCGATGGCGCTGTTATATTGCTCCACGGCATTGCCTAACGAGCGGCCGAGTTTTGAGAAATGCTCAGCGAGTTTTCCCAACCGCTCATGCAGCGTGCGGCCTAGCAGCGAAATCTCGCGGGCGTTTTCCGCGATGGATTCCTGCCGCCAGCCGTAGGAAACGGCGCGCAACAGGGCGATGAGCGTGGTGGGTGTGGCGAGGATGACGCCTTGGTCCACGCCGCGCTCGATGAGGCCGGGGTCGCTCTGGAGGGCAGCGGAGAAGAAGGATTCGCTCGGCAGAAAGAGCACGGTGAACTCCGGCGTCTGGGCGAATTGCGCGGTGTAGTTCTTGGAGGAAAGCTGCTGGATGTGCGTGCGGACCTGGCGGGCGTGGCGGTTCAGCGCTTCTTCGCGGGCGGTGTCTTCGGTGGCTTCGAGCGCGTCGAGGTAGCCGTCCATCGGCGTCTTGGAATCCACGACGATGGTCTTGCCGCCGGGCAATCTAACGACGAGATCGGGGCGGAGTTTTTTGCCTTCGTCGGTGGTGGCGCTGTGTTGGATTTCGAAGTCGCAGTGTTCCTGCATGCCGGCGAGTTCGACCACGCGGCGGAGCTGCATTTCGCCCCATTGGCCGCGGCCGGTGGGCTGGCGGAGGGCCTTGACGAGTGAGGCGGTTTCGCGCTGGAGGCCGAGCTGGCCCTCGCCGAGGGCGCGGACTTGCTCGCGGAGCTCGGAGTAGGCGCTTTCGCGGGATTTCTCGATCTCGCCGATACGGAGTTCGAACTTCCCGAGCGACTCGGTGACCGGCGTGATCATCGTCTGAATGGCGATCTTGCGCTTTTCGATTTCGCCCTTGGCCTCTTCAGTCTGAGTGGCGAGCGAGGATTTTGCGAGTTGGAGAAATTGCTCGGACGACGAGCGGAGGGCGTCGGCGGAGAGTGCCTTGAAGGTGTCGGAGAGCTTGATTTCTGCGCGTTCAAGCAGGGCATGTTTTTCGGCAGCGGCTTTCAGCTCGGTGTCGAGGCGGGAGCGGAGTTCGGTGAGCTGGTTGCGGAAGGTCTGGGCGTCCTGCTCGTTGCGCTCGGCCTCGGCGGTGGAGTGGGCGAGGCGGGTTTCGAAATCCAGCGTGCGTCGCTCCTCGGACTTCAAGCGCTCGGCAGCGGTGGCGATTTTTCCAGAGGCGGCGAGCCGGGTGAAAAGCCAGCCGAAGAAAAGTCCCAGGATCGCGGTGATGATTTCAGGAAGATAGGGGCGGAGTTCTGGAGGAATCATGGTTTTGTCCTTGCGGCTGGCGGCTGGCTCGGTTTCGTAAAGGCGTCGTCTAGCGCGTCCGTCGTATCGGACGCCTTTACGATACGCAAACCAAACTCCTCAACTCCCATGGCCCACACACTCCCCGCACTCGGTTACGCCTACGACGCGCTCGAACCCCACATCGACGCCCGCACGATGGAAATCCACCACTCGAAGCACCACCAAGCCTACATCACCAATCTTAACAACGCCATCGCCGGCAAGCCCGATCTTGAAGCGAAATCCTCCGCCGAACTCATTGCGAATCTAGCGACCGTCCCCGAGGATATTCGCACCGCCGTCCGCAACAACGCAGGTGGCGATGTGAACCACACGTTCTTCTGGAAAGTCATCGCTCCCGGCGGTGCCACTGCGCCCTCCGGCGAACTCGCGGCGGCGATCGACAAGGCGTTCGGCTCGTATGACGCGTTTAAAGAAGCCTTCGCCAAGGCCGGCCTCACCCGCTTCGGCTCCGGCTGGGCGTGGCTCTGCAAAAAGGCCGACGGCTCGCTTGTCGTTTGCTCGTCCGCGAACCAGGACAACCCGGTCATGGGCTCCGATTTCGGCGGCTGTGGCAATACCCCGATCCTCGGACTCGACGTCTGGGAACACGCCTATTACCTCAACTATCAGAACCGCCGCCCTGACTACATCGCCGCTTTCTGGAGCGTGGTGAACTGGGATGTAGTCGCCGCGAACTTCGCCGCCTGACGTTTCCTGAAATCCATCCGAGCGCGTCCGGTTCATCGAGCCGGGCGCGTTTTTCGTTTTTAAAAAGCGAATGGCATGAAGTGAGGCGGTCCGACCTGCGCCGGACGAAGCCGCTGGGGCTAACCAGGATTCTGTGAGAAAAGGTATTGGAGAAATCGGCAAAACACCGGTTGCCCTCATCCCATTTCCTTTGGTGAGATCGGCGCACGTGACATCAATCCACCAAGCCCATTTTGCCACGGAGCATTTTTTCCGTCACGAGCACGGTCGGCTCGTGGCGACTCTGGTCGCGCAGTTTGGGACGTGGCGGCTACAATTGATCGAAGACGCGGTGCAGGAGGCGTTAGTGCGGGCCTTGCAGACGTGGCCGTATCGCGACGTGCCGGACAATGCGGCGGCGTGGCTCACGCAGGCGGCACGGAATGTGATGCTGGATCACCTGCGCCGTGAGCAGCGCTGGCAGAAGCGCGAGGAAGGCATCGCTGCGGAACACGAACGATGGTCGGGAAATGCGGATGACGCTCCGGCAAACGATGAGCTAATCCGCGATGACACGCTGCGGCTCATTTTCATCTGCTGCCACCCACAGCTCTCTGCGGAAGCACAGGTCGCCTTGGCCTTGCGGACGCTCTGCGGATTCAGCCCTGCGGAAATCGCGGCAGCATATCTAACGAGCGAGGCGGCGATTTCCAAACGCCTCGTGCGAGCCAGGCAGCGCATCCGCGAGCTGGAGCTGCCATTTGAACTCCCGAAACCTGGCGATCTCCCCAAACGCCTCGATAGCGTGCTCGCGACGCTCTATCTGCTTTTCAACGAAGGCTACAAAGCCTCCAGCGGTGACCAGCTCGTGCGCCAAGATCTCTGCCGCGAGGCGATCCGACTCACCCGTATTTTGCTAGAAAATCAAGACTGCGCCACGCCCCGCGCTCATGCGTTGCTCGCCCTCATGCTGCTGAATGCCGCGCGGCTCGATGCCCGCACCGATGATGCGGGAAATCTTCTGCGCCTGCATGAGCAAGACCGCGCCGCATGGGACGCGGCGATGATCGGTGATGGAATCAGCCAGCTCGCCGCATCCGCGCAGGGCGCGAAAATTTCCGCACTCCATATCGAAGCAGGCATCGCAGCGTGCCACAGCACCGCACCTTCTGCGGCGGATACAGACTGGCCGCGCATCGTGTCGCTCTATGAACAGCTTCAGGAAATTGCGCCATCGCCACTAGCGAAGTTGAATCGCGCCATTGCCATCGGGCGTGCCAGCGGTGCGAAAGCCGGGCTGGATGCGCTGAACGAAGTCTCCGGGCTGGACGGCTATCACCTGCTCCATGCCGCGCGTGGCACCTTCGCCGCAGAGTGCGGGGACAAAGCCGCGGCCATCGTTCATTTTCGCCAAGCCCTCGCCACCGCCATCGTTTCCTCAGAGCGGGAGTTTCTCGAAGGACAGCTTCGGCATCTGGAAGACTGACAACGCTGGATTCTCAGCTGGAAAAAATTTCTCCAAAATTTTTTCGAAGGTGTCCTGATGGTCACTCGCCGTTCGTCGTCTCTTTGAAACCTGACTTCAGATTTTTGATTTTAGAGAACCCAAACCCCACACACCATGATCCCAAAAACATTACTCGCCCTCGCCACACTCGTGACACTCACCTCGTGCCAAGTCGGCACCACCGACCACGCCGCCTGCGCGGAAATGCCGCCCTACCAAGGCTCCGCTGCCTTCGAGCGCATGAAGTCACTCGTCGGAAAATGGGAAGGCGAGTCGCCGATGATGGGCAAAATGAAAACCGAGTTTCGCCTCATCGCCGGAGACTCCGTGATTGAGGAACGTTTCGCCGCAGGCACGCCGATGGAAATGCTCAGCACCTATCACGACGTGAACGGCAAGCTGACGATGACGCACTACTGCATGTTGCGAAACCAGCCGCGAATGAAGCTCACGAAAAGCACCGCCGACTCGCTCACCTTCGATCTCGCACCCACGCCGGGGCTGAATCCCGCGAAGGACAAGCACATGCACGGCGCGACTTACACCTTCATCGACGCGAACCACTTCAAGCTCGATGGTGTAGCATGGGAAAATGGCAAGCCGTCTCCATGCGGGCCCCCCGTCATTTTTAAACGCAAGTAATCCACCATCCCCAAACCCATCACACCACCATGATCAAAAAAATCATCCTCGGCCTCGTCGCCATCCTCGCCCTCATCTTCATCCTCGCCGCCTTCCAGCCCGCAGAATTTCGCGTCGAGCGTAGCCGCACCATCACCGCACCCGCCGCACTGCTCTTCGACCAAGTGAACGATCACAAAAAATTTGAGAAATGGAACCCATGGCAAAAAATGGACCCTGAATCGAAGACGACCTACAGCGGCACCGACTCCGGCGTGGGAGCCATCGCAAGTTGGAAAGGTGAAAAAGTCGGCGAAGGCAGCGCCACCATCACCGAGAGCAAACCCGGCGAACTCGTCCGCCAGCGCATGGATTGGAAAGCGCCCATGGAAGGCGTCAGCACCGTGGATTTCACCTTCAAGCCCGAGGGCGAAAAAACTACCGTCACGTGGGCGATGTATGGCACTAACAATTTCATGGGTAAGCTCATGAGCGTCTTCATGGACTGCGAAAGCATGTGCGGCCCGGAGTTTGAAAAAGGCCTGGCAGACTTGGAGAAGGTCGTCACGAAAACCAACTGAATCTCCCATTTACAAAAAACCATGCACACCTACCTCCTGCTCTCACGCGGCAAATGGGATGCGAATTCACCCAAAGCCGACATCGAAGCCGACATCGGGAAATTCTACACTTGGTATGAGGCGAACCTTGAAAACGGCAGCTTCAAGCCCGGCTCCCGCCTGACCATGGACGCCGCACTCGTCACCCGCGACGGCATCCGCACCGACGGCCCCTTCGCCGAGGGCAAAGAAATCATCGGCGGCTACTGGCTCATCGTCGCCGAAAACCTGAATTCCGCAGCTACGCTCGCGGCAGCGAGTCCAGTTTTGAAACACGGCATCGAATACGAAATCCGCCCGCTCGAATCCGAACGCGGCTCCGTTTTCAGAACCACGAACGAAACGCCTTCAGCATGACCCCCAACCCCCAACAACCCACCGGCGAACACCTGCTCTTCATTCGCGGCACGCACTGGAACCATGGCATGTCACCCGCGCAGCTTCAGAAAATCATGACCGACTCTACGGCTGGGTAGAAGACCTCTCGCAGAATGGCATCCTCAAAGGAGCACAACCACTCGTGGAAGAAGGGAAAATCGTATTCGGCAGCCAAGGCCGGCACGTCACCGACGGCGTCTTCGCCGAGTCAAAGGAATCCATCGCCGGATACTTCTTGCTCGCGGTGGCGGATGAGGCCGAAGCCATCCGCATCGCGCAAGCTTGTCCCATTCTCGAATACGGAGCCAGCATCGAAGTCCGCCCCATCGCCGACATGTGTCGCCCGATGGCAGTGGTGAAACAGCAGGACCAATCCTAATAAAATACCTTAATGCCACATACCATCACACTCCACCGCGTTCTCCGCTGCCCGCCAGTCCGCGTCTTCAATGCCTTCGCCCATGCCGCCGCCCTCGCGAAATGGCTGCCGCCCTTCGGCTTCACCTGCACCGTGCATGAGTTCGATTTCAGCGTCGGCGGGAAGTTCCGCATGAGTTTCACCAACCACACGAACGGCGAGAGCCACAGCTTCGGCGGCGAGTATCTGGAAATCATTCCCAACGAACGCATCCGCTACACCGATGTCTTTGAAGATCCCAACTTGCCCGGAACCATGACCTGCACCATTGAGCTAAAAGAAGTCCTCTGCGGCACCGAGCTACGAGTGACGCAAGAAGGCGTCCTCGACGTGATCCCGGCAGAGATGTGCTACCTCGGCTGGCAGGAAAGCCTGATTCAGTTGGCTCAGTTAGCAGAGCCAGAAATCCCCCAATGAACCGCACCGACCGTCTCGTCTCCCTCGTGATGTTGCTGCAATCGCGGCGGGTCATGACGGCGGCGGAAATGGCGGCGCATTTCGAGATCACGGAGCGCACGGTGTATCGCGACCTTGCAGCTCTCGGGGAAGGTGGCGTGCCGATCGTGGGGGAGCCGGGAGTGGGTTACAGCTTGATGCGTGGCTATCAGCTTCCGCCCGTGATGTTCACCTCGGAAGAGGCATCTGCTCTGGTCACGAGTGGGATGTTAGCCGAGCAAATGACGGATCGATCCGTGCGTGGGCCGATGCGCACGGCGTTGGCGAAACTCACGGCGATCCTGCCTGCGGATCAGCAGCAACGCGCCCATCGGCTGCAAGATGCGATGGCGGTGCAAAGTCAAAAACCCACTTCCGGCGTCGTGCCGCTTTCCCAAGTCCAAGCGGCCACCGCAGATCGCCAATTACTACGGCTCAAGTATCACGGCGCTTCCCGTGGTCATGCCACTGAGCGTGAGGTGGAGCCGTTAGGTTTGGTCTATTACCTCCAGCAATGGCATCTCATCGCGTGGTGCAGGCTGCGGGATGAAGTCCGGGATTTCCGCGTGGATCGTATCGTTTGTTGCGAGTTGCTACCCGAGCACTTGCCGAAGCGTGCGGACTTCGATCTCCAGACATTTCTCAGCCAGCAGTGTTTCGAGGGGAATGCCAGCGCCGTCCTGATCAAAGTGCATCCCTCTTTGGTCGAATCTGTGCAGCGCAACTGGGGTTCCACCGCCACCAATTTGGGCACGGAGGCGGAGTGGGTGCGGTTCCAACTCCAGACTTCTTCGCTCGAATACATGGCTCGCTGGCTGGTGGGTTTAGGAAATCAAGTGGTCGTGCTGGAACCCGCCGCGCTGGTCCAACAGGTCATCGAAACAGCGGAAGCCACATGGCGGCATCACGAAAAAATGAGTTTCCAAAATCGCTCCTGACATAGGGTTGTCAGTCGGGGGTGCCAGCTTCCCATCACTTATGTCACTCAAAGTCATCGAAATCGCATTCTCATCGTATCCCGTCACCGACATCGCTCGTTCGCGCGAATTTTACGAAGGAGTCCTCGGCCTAACGGTCACGCACGAGACAGACAACGGCGAGTCCGGCGGTCATTGGATCGAATACGACATCGGCTCAGGCACCCTCAGCATCGGGAAATATCCCGGCTGGGAGCCGACTTCGCAGGGCTGCACGGTTGGGCTGGAAGTGGAGGATTTTTCCGCGGCTCTCGCCATGATCGAGTCCGCCGGAGTCACCATCACGATGGGGCCAATGGAAACTCCGATGTGCCATATGCTCATGATTCAAGACCCGGATGGAAATCCACTTATCATCCACAAGCGTAAGTCCGGTCATCACTGAAATTTTTCCAATCCACCACTCATGAAAACACTGATCCACATCGACAGCAGCCTCCGCGAGGGAGAATCTAACTCCCGCATTCTCTCCGCCGCCTTCGCCAAGGCATGGCAGGCGAAATTTCCCGAGGGCAAGGTCATTTACAAAGACTTCGCCAGGAACCCCTTGCCGCACTTGGGCGCGGAGTCTGTAAAAGCCAGCTACAAACCTGCCGAAGACCGCACCCCAGCCGACACCGCCGCGCTCAAGCCGCTCAATGATGCGGTGGACGAACTGATGAGTGCGGATCACATCCTCATCGCAGCGCCCATGTATAACTTCACCGTGCCTAGCAGCATCAAGACGTGGGTGGACCACATCGTCGTGGACGGTCGCACTTTTTCTTTCGGCGCAAACGGCCCGGTGGGTCATGTCCACGGGAAAAAAGTCATCATCGTCAGCAGTCACGGCGGCAACTACACACCGGAATCTCCTTGGGCCACCATGAACATGCTGGAGCCTTGGCTTAGGAATATCCTCGGATTTCTCGGCATGGCGGATGTGGAAACGATCAGCATCGAGGGTGCGGAAATGGCCAAGGATGAAGTGCCGCAACAGATGACTGCGGCTCACGATAAAATCGCCGAACTCGTCGCTGGACTGTGAACGCCCACGCCTTCTTCGCTGATGGTTGAGCCAAAGCTGCTAGCACTCGTCTGAAAAATAAATGACTCCATCTGATCTCCTCGCCACACGTATGGCGGCGTTGCGCCTGCATGAAACCACGCGGCCATCATCTGTGTTGGAAACCGTGCAGTGGATGGGTGCGCTTCAAGCGCAGGATTACGAAAGTGGGCTGTGGGCCATCGGCGTTAGAACTCAGAATGCCACTTGTGAAGACGTGATGAATGCCATCGCGCGGCGTGAGATTTTGCGAACCTGGTCGATGTGCGGAACCTGGCATTTCGTGCCAGCCGAAGATGCCGCGTGGATGCACCGATTGATGGCTTCGCGCTTGATGTTAGTGCTGCGTAACTATGCGGCGGGCTACGGTTTCGATGAAAAAATTCTGGGCCGCGCGCGCAAAGTCATCATCAAGGCATTGGCTGGCGGGAAAGCCCTCACACGCCCTGCTCTGGTGAGCCGCATCAGCGAAGCAGGCATCGCGAATCGCGAACAAGGCGGCAATTTTCTGCTACGCTATTTCGGCAACGAAGGAATGCTCTGCAACGGCGTTTCAGCAGGAAAGGAACAAACCTTTGTCCTGCTCGACGAGTGGGTTCCCAAACTCCGAGTCATCGACGATGACGAAGCACTCGCTCTGATCGCCTTGCGCTTTTTCAGCTCCCATGGTCCGGCGACGATCTCCGACTTCACTTGGTGGGCAGGTCTGAACCAAGCCCACGCCAAGCGCGGCATCCATACTAACGGGCAAAAGCTCGCCCGCGAGACTTGCGACGGCAGCGACTATTTCTTCTCGCCTCAGGTGGAGCCGTTAAAACCGGAAGACATCACGCTGCTCCCGGCCTTCGATGAACATCTGCTGGGCTATCGGGATCGGGTTCATGTGCTTGAACCAAACCATGCCCAGCACATTTGCCCGGGCGGAAACGGAGTTTTCAAACCTACCATCGTTTCCAAAGGACGTGTCATCGGCGTATGGAAGCGCACGGAAACCCCGCGCACGACTCAAGTCGAGTTGTTGCCCTTCGCGAAGCTGCCCGCTCGATTAAAAAAACCTCTCGATCAAGCCGCGAATCACTACGCGCATTTTCTTGGCAAACCCGTGGTGCTGTCGGCACCATGAAGACCTTTGAAATGAATGCGGACACGGCACAGCGACCCTTGCTAGAAGTCACCGGACTGAAAAAATCCCTCGGCGGAAAAGTCATTGTCGATGGCGTGGATCTCACTTGCCGTGCTGGCGAAGTCATCGGTTTGTTAGGCCCGAACGGTGCGGGGAAAACGACGACGCTGCGGATGTGCTACGGCTTTCTCCGGCCGGATGAAGGGAGTATTTCCATCGCCGGGCATGATTTGATGAAAGCGGGAGATGCGGCGCGGCGGGCGCTGGGCGTGTGCACGCAGGACGACACGTTTGATACGGATTTCACAGTGCGGGGAAACTTGGAGCAGACCGCGCGCTACTACCGGCCCGGCATCCCGGATTTATCGAAACGCATTGAGGAGTTACTGAATCAATTCGGCCTAACTGAATACGCCGATAGCAAGCCAGACACGCTTTCCGGCGGCTACAAGCGGCGGCTGCTCATCGCGCGTGCCGTGGTGCATGATCCGAAAGTGGTGTTTCTCGATGAGCCAACCACCGGTCTCGATCCGCAAGCTCGCCGTGCGGTTTGGGAGTTGGTGGCGAAGCTGCGGGCGAGCGGGATGGCCGTCGTGCTGACCACGCACTACATGGATGAGGCGGAGCGGCTTTCGGATCGGTTAGTGCTGCTTCAGTCCGGCACGGTGCGGGCAATGGGCACAACACGGGCTTTGCTGGGCGATCTGGTGGGCGAGCACGTTGTCGTGGTTTCCCGAGATGTGCCAGAATCTGCGGCGTTAGAAAAATGGCTGCTGGAACGGCAACTCACTGCCAGCTCCGTGCTCGACGAATGGCACATCGCGATGGATGCCGCCGGGCTTGCGGGCTTTGTCGCCACGTTTGCTTCGCTGCGTTATGAAGTGCGCCCGCCGACACTGGATGACTTGTTTCTGGCATTGGAAAAGGAAGTTAAACCATGAGACTATCAGATTTTATCCCTGCTCTCGAATGGCAAAGCCGCGCGGTCGTCTCGCGGCATCTGCGGGTGCATTTGCGGGTGCATTTGCGGAATTGGCATACTGCCGTGCTGCCGCCTGTGTGTGAACCGCTCGTGATGCTGTTGGCGTTTGGTGTCGGGCTGGGGCAACAAATCGCGGCTTTGAAATGGGCGGGTGCGGACATGGATTACTTGCCGTATCTCGCACCCGGCATTCTGGCTTACACGGTCTTCATGACTTCGTTTTTCCAATCGCTGTGGTCGGCGTACATGCGGATGCACTTTCAGAACTCCTGGGAAGGCCAGCTCACGACTCAGGTGCGGTTAGAGCATGTGATTTGGGGCGAGCTGCTGTGGTCGGCTTTGCTTGCCACGGCTTATGCGGTCATCGTTTCCGGAGTGCTGTTGGGTTTCGGCTGGGCGGGTGTGCTCACGCTTCACTGGGCTTACTTGCCACTGGCGATTCCGCTGCTTTTTCTCGGCGCATTGGCCTTTTCCTGCATCGGGCTGCTGTTCACCGCCACGCTGCCGAGCATCGATCACATGGGACTACCTTTCTTCCTCGTGATCTTGCCGCTCGGTTTTGCGAGTAGCACATACTTCCCGCTACCGGAGATTCCGTGGCTGCAAAACATCGTGCAGTTCAATCCGCTGCATCATCTCTGTGAAGGTCTGCGCTGGTTGCTGTTGCGTGGTGAGTTCACCCACCATCTCGCAGCGTGTGCGGGGCTTTGCGTGTTGCTGATTCTAGTTCTCGTGCCGCTGGATGTGAAATTGCTGCGGAAGCGCGTCTTCGGCGATGCGTGACTTTGGTCAGTGCGCCACCAACTCTCCCAAGGCGCGAGTTAGATCAGCAGCGTGGTGATGACGGAGCAAAGGCGCTCCTTGCCCGGCGTAGAAAAGCCCGTTTTCGATGGTCTTGAACGGGCGGGTGAGTTCGCCCTGCATCGGGTAGCCCAAGTGAGTTTCATGATGGTCGAGTTCATCGAGTGCCGGGGTGACGATGAACCGAGCAAGCCGTCCTGAAACACGGTCGCTCAAGCGAGTGTGGCGGGCCGATGCATGAAACAAATGTTGCTTGTGTAGCGAGTGAGCGCCCGATTCCTCGCAGGCGAGAAACGCGGTTGCGATTTGCACTGCGGAAGCTCCCAAGACCATGGCCGCAGCGACGCCCTGGCTGTCGGCGATGCCACCCGCCGCGACGACCGGGAGCTTGACCGACGCGACGATTTGGCGAACGAGCGCGAGTGTGCCATGCAGCGAATCGGCAGCGGGACGCAGAAATGAAGGGCGATGTCCACCAGCCTCGAATCCGGTGGCAAGCACGATGTCCACGCCAGCGGCTTCGAGGGCTAACGCTTCGTCGAGAGTGGTGACCGCGCCCATGGTGATGATGTTCCGCTTGCGGCACTCGGCGAGAATTTCCCGCGAAGGGATGCCGAAAACAAAACTGAAAACCGGCGGACATGCCCGCAAGATGGCTTCTGCTTGTTGCCCAAAGTGGATTGGCTTCGGCTGAACAAAAGTCGGCGGCTCGATGTCGTGTTTCTGATAAAGCGGGGCGAGTTCGCTGGCGGCACGATCAAACTTGGCGGCATTCGTTTCCCGTGATTTCGCGTCCTCGCTGTCCACCCACAGATTCATCACGAACGGACCTTGCGTCGCGGCACGGATCGCAGCGGTGGTGCTCACGACCTCTTCCGCCTCTAACAAATGCGCGCCGAAGGAGCCCATTCCGCCTGCGTTTGACACCGTCGCGGCGAGCTTCACGGTGGAAAGCCCGCCGCCGAATGGTCCTTGGATGATGGGCAGTCTCATGCCGAGCCGCGCGGTCATGGAGTTCATGTCGGGAAACGATCTTGGATGATGACTTCGCTATCGGGCAATCGTTCGCCGCGTGGCCAAACCGGCTTCGCCTGCTTGCCGATGGCGAGGATGAAACTGAGCGCGTGATCGTCCGGCAGGCGGATGAGTTTCGCGACGGCCTCGGCATCGAACCCGATCATCGGGCAGGAATCATAGCCCATGCCGCGAGCCGCTAACATGAGAGTCATCCCGGCAAAACCCGTGGAGCGCATGGCCTCGTCCCGAATAAGCGTGGGCTTGCCCTCGTAAAACGGAGTGAGCGCAGGCACGAGAATGTCCTGCACTTCCTGCGGTGCGTGTGCCCAGTAGCGTTGCGGATGGTTCGCATGAGCGGTGAGATCCGCGCACAGAATCACAAGCAGTGAGGCATCCGTAACCTGCGCCTGATCCCAAGCGACGGCTCGGATCTCGCGGCGCAACTCGGGATCGCTCACGATCACGAAGCGATAGTTTTGCATGTTAAACGAAGTCGGTGCCAGCTTCGCCAAACCGATCAAGCGCGCGATTTCCTCCTCCGTCATCCGGTGTGCGGGGTTGAAGTGTTTCACTGAGCGGCGGGTTTCGATGGCTTCCAATGTGGTCATGTTTGTGTGTGTCATGGCGGCGGGAAATTAGGCACCGAGTTACTTTTGTAAACCTAATGGCTTGAGGAAACCTCAGAATCGGGTTACTCGGAGGAAACTCATTTCAAAACATGGTGCCACGTCGCAAAAACAAAGTTGATCCTCCGCCGGAGGGATGTCCGCTCGCAGAATGCATCGGTGTGATCGGAGGAGTCTGGACTCCGGGCATCATCTGGCATCTCGGCCACTCCGCACGGACATTCAGTGAGTTGAAAAGCGACCTCAAAGGAGTTTCCGCCAAGGTGCTCTCCGCTAGATTAAAAAAACTCGCGAATGATGGAGTTGTTGAGCGTTCGGTGAAACCCACCTCGCCTCCGACCGTGGAATACGCGCTCACCGATCTAGGCAGCGAACTCAAACCCGCTCTCGAAGCCATCGTCGCGGTGGGCCAGCGCTTGAAAGAGCGGCGTGCGATCACCGCCCAGTCGTGATTTTTACAAAAACGTGTCTTTGCAGACTCTTGACTCGACCTAACTCAAATTCCAAAAATAAACATTATGAAACTACCCGGAACTTACATCGACGGATTTCTCCTCCCCATCCCGAAAGACCGTCTCGAAGAATATCGCAAGCTCGCCGAGCAAGCGGCTGCCATCTGGATGGAGCACGGCGCACTGCAATACACCGAGTGTGCGGCGGATGATCTCGATACCGAGTGGTGCCGCCGTTTCGATGAAACCGCCGCCGCGCAAGAGCACGAAACCGTGATTTTCGCTTGGGCGGTTTTTGCGGATCGCGAGTCCCGCGATGCGGCGAACGCCAAGATCATGGCCGACGAACGGATCACTTCCATGGGCGATCAAACAGGTGAAATCTTCGATTGCAAACGCATGGCCTTCGGTGGTTTTAATGCGATCGTTTCCCACTAATTTTCCCTAACGAAAAACACACAAAACGATGACTCCAAAACGCAATCCCGTCGGCTGGTTTGAAATTTACGTGGCCGATATGAATCGAGCAAAAGCCTTTTACGAAGGCGTGCTGCAAATCAAACTCGAAACTCTTCCCACGCCCGCCATGGATGAGCCGATGGAAATGTGGATGTTCCCCGGAGCGATGGATGGCGACACGCCGGGCTGCTCGGGCGCACTCTGCAAAATGGAAGGCTGCGCTCCCGGCGGTGGCGGCACATTGATCTACTTTTCCTGCGAAGATTGCGCGGCGGAGGCGGGTCGAGTCACCGCGCACGGCGGCATGGTTTACAAAGAAAAGTTTCCCATCGGCGAGTATGGCCACATCGCCATCGTGGCGGATACCGAGGGCAACACCATCGGCCTGCACTCAATGAAGTAACGGTTCCAGGGTCACACCTTGGGCAGGAAGAACCCGCGCTGTTTGTCAGAAATCGGAAGGCCGAGTTTTTCCATCACCGCGAGCATGTCCTCCCAGACCTGGCGTTTCACATTCGTGTTGCCACCGCTTTGCAACAGGTAGCTTGGATGATAGGTCACGCGCATCGGCGTGCCTTCGAAATCATGCCACGGCCCTCGCATCGACGTGACGGTTCCGGTGAGTTTCAATAACCCTTCTGCCGCCGTCCCGCCCAGAGCGACGATGCATTCGGGTTTCACAATGCCGATCTCCGCGCGGACGAAAGGCAGGCAGGCTTCCATTTCCTCGCGGGTCGGCTTGCGGTTGTTGGTCGTCTGGTTAGGAGTGGCAGGGCGAAATTTAACAATGTTAGAAATATAGACTTCTTCGCGGGATAGCCCCATCGCCTTGAGGATGTCGTTGAGCTTCTGACCGGCAGGACCGACGAAGGGTTCGCGCTCGCGTTCTTCCTGATAGCCCGGAGCCTCGCCGACGAGCATGACCCGGGCTTCGGGATTTCCGGTGGCGAAGACCATCGTTTCGCGAAGGGATCCGAGAGTTTTGGCCGGTGCCCAGTTTTCCGCTTGGCGGCGCAGGGAGTCGAGTTGTTCGGCCCGCGTGGTGCCGCTGACGATCACGGTTGTGGTGGCGGCTGGTGGGGGTGTCGGTTCGGGCGTGGGCAGCGTGATTCTTGTGGGGGACGGCGCTTTTTCCTGCGGTGGCGGGACCGTTCCGCCGGTTTTGGCGAGGTTGAAAAGGCCGCGCAGGCCGTCTCTTGCCCCGTCGTCCAAGTGCACGTGAGTCACGCCGCGGGCTTGCTCGGCTTCGAGAAATTCAAGGAGGATATCGACAGGGCGGATCACGGATGAAAGCTAGTGGCATGCTCGCGGGGATGCAACCGCAGGGTGAAATGGGGCGATTTCCATTGGCATTGAAATAAATTGCATTTAATTGTAGTTCTGTGTTCCTCGCTTAGCCCACGAGTCTTCGAGGGAAAAATTGCTATGAAACCCACCCAAGTTCTCCAATCGGCTGGTGCTTTGATTTCGATGTTGCTGGGTGCGAGCGCCAGCGGGGCCGACCCGCGTTTGAGCATCCAGCCTGGTACCGAGCTGAGCTGGCCCACGACTTTGGGAAATACCTATCAACTGCAAGCGGCATCTCTTCCCGCCGGACCTTGGGCAAACCTTTCCGTGGCGGTGCCTGGTGACGGACAACCCAAAGCACATGGCGATTTTTCCGATTTTGGTTTCCGTCATTACCGGATTCTGGAGACAGTCCCGGGCATTGCCGCACCGCCGGTCAATCCGGTGAATGGCGGATTTGAATCTGGAAATGGCGTTGCTGCCGACAAATGGACGACCGCCGCCAGCCAGCCTCCGACCCGCACTAACAGCGAGGCTCACAGCGGTTCCCATTCCATGCGTTGCTCCGTGGTAAACGTGGGGGCCGCGGCGGCGGAGGGGCTTCTCAGCCAAATGGTCGTCTCCCAGGGCGGGTCCATCACAGGCGGGCAAACTTATAATTTTTCGTTTTGGGCCAAGCAGGTGAGCTCTGGCCCTTCCTACATCCAACAATACGAAGTCCAGTGGCGAAACGCCTCCGGCAGTGTCGTCGGCGGATCGGGATTGCAGAATTTCAGCGGAGTGATCGGGACCTGGACGAAAATCACCGTGCCGAATCTCGCCGCTCCGGCGAACGCCGTGGAAGCGCGGGTGAGTTTTCGTTTTGTCACCGGCGCGGTTGCAGGCGGACACGGCGAAGTGCTGCTCGACGACATCAGCCTTGTTTCTAGCAGCGCTCCCGATTCTGGAACTCCCGCAACCGTGAACGCCCTTTCCGTCTCCAGCAGACGGGTGGCAAGAATCAGCTGGCCGTCCAAGACCGGTATTTCCTACCGCCCGGTGGCGACCACCAATTTTGTCACCTGGACGCCTTTGCAGCCGCTGATCGACGGAGATGGCGGCACCAAGGAATTCACCGTTCCGATGTCGAAAAGCGCCGAATTTTTCCGCCTGGAGATGCCAATCGCCATCGTCCTGCCACCGGTCAGTCTGCAGACGACCGCAGCGGGAGGCGTCAATTCCATCGGTCTCGCTTGGAGTGCCAGCCCGACGCCCGGCGTCACGGGCTACCGGATTCTTTACGGGACCAGCAGTGGAAATCTGGACCAGTCAGTGGACGTCGGAAATGTGACGGCAGCCTCGATTCCCGACCTGATCGCCGGGCAAACCTATTTTCTATCCGTCGTAGCGCTCACGGCGAACGGCGAAAGTCTCCCTGGAGACGCCACCCTTTCCGCCATCCCTAATGTGGATTCCGGAATCGTTGCGCTGTACAATTCCAGCACCGTTCCGGAAGCAGCGACCACGGTCAACACGCCGACCGCTCTCATCACCCGCCTCGCCGACCGCGCCCGCGACCGGCATGCGCGTGAGGCCCAGTTCAACAGCTACGACCACTACCTGAGTTGGTATTGGGAACAGCGGATGGCGAACATCGAGATCATCGACCGCGTCGGGAAAGCCGGGCAACCGCAGCACATCACGTTCAACTACACCACCCAGGATTTGCTCAATCCCGCAGAGTTCCGCACCTTTTTCCGAGGCATCGGCACGGTGGCGGAATATAACAACAACCAGATCGCCGCACTGGTCTCCACGAATCCTTCGGCCACGCCGGGCGAAACCGACTACCACTACACCGCCACCATCACTCAGAATGGCAATGAGGGGAACCGTGCGCTCCAACTCGGGGATCGCGTGGAAATCGAGATCAGCATGTTTCTCAACGGTCCGAGGAACGGTCGCCTCAACTACTACGGCACCACGCTGCTCTACATCGTCGGCCAGGGCATCGTTCCTTGGGCGCAGGGAAATGATTTGGGATTCCCCGGCGGTGTGGTTGGCAACGTCAACCGAACCCTCGACTCCCATCCGCTGCCCACGAGCGCGTGGCTCGGCGGTCTAACCACGTTGCCCTATCAATACTCCAACGAGCCGGAACACCGCTTCAAGCAACTGGCGGGAAATATCTCCCCCACGAACGGCCAGTCCTTCATGTTAGGGCGTCGGTTGCACCACACCGATTTCGGAAACGGCGTGCATTCGGAGTCCGGTAATCCGGTGTTCTCCCCGCACATCGGCAAGCTCGGGCCGAAATTCATCGCCCGCAGCTGCGTCGAGTGCCACGTGAACAACGGCCGCGCCCTGCCGCCTGATATCGGTGCGCCGATGTTGCAATCCGTTGTCAAAGTCGGATCGAACGCCACCGGCTCGCCGCACCCGCAGCTTGGTTCCGTGCTGCAACCCCGCTCGACCAGCGGCCCGGCCGAAGCCACGGCGACGATTGCGAATTACACCAATCTCACCGGCCAATATGGCGATGGCACTTCCTACTCACTGCGGAAACCGAACTACACCTTCCAAGGCGTCACTCCTTCTTTTTATTCCGTGCGGCTCACTCCGCCGCTCGTCGGCATGGGGCTGCTAGAAGCGGTAGCGGAAAGCACCATCACCGCCCTTGCCGATCCTGCGGACGCAAATCAGGACGGCATCTCCGGGCGGCTACAAAAGATTTCCGATCCGCAAATCGGCGACCAGCGGCTCGGCCGTTTTACGAACAAGGCGAGTAGCGCTCGCGTCAGCCACCAAGTCGCCTCCGCCCTGAACACCGACATGGGCGTGACGACCCCGGTGTTTCCGATGCTCGACGGCGAAACCACCGCTGGTCCACCCGAGATTTCAACCGCTGAACTCGATAAAATGACCCGCTACGTCGCCCTGCTCGGCATCGGTGCCCGCCGCGACCTCGCGAATCCGCAGGCGATCCGTGGTGAGCAGGTTTTCGCCAGCTCGCAGTGCGTCAAGTGCCACACACCGGACATGACCACCGGCCCACATCACCCCATGGCCGAGCTTCGCAACCAGACCATCCACCCCTACACCGACCTGCTGCTCCACGACATGGGTCTCGGCCTTGCCGACAACATGGGCGAGGGTGCTGCCAGCGGACCCGAGTGGCGGACTCCGCCGCTCTGGGGCATCGGTCTAACTGCCGGAGTCAGCGGCGGCGAGGCCTACTTGCATGACGGCCGCGCCCGCACGCTGGAAGAGGCCATCCTCTGGCACGGTGGTGAGGCGGAGGCGTCCAAGGAAGCCTTCCGCACCCTGCCGACAGCGGACCGCGCGGCGGTGATCCGGTTTTTGAAATCCTTGTGACCGGGAGCCGGGTGCATGGCACCTACGTTTCAAAATCGAACCGGAGATCAACAGGATAAACGCAGATGAAAGAAGGGATCAGGAGTCGATATTCAGGTTCAAATCCCCGCATCCCAGCTCTTCATCCCTCTTATCTGCGTGTATCCTGTTCATCTGCGGTTGAAGAAATCCAAATGGAGGTGCCCTAAGCCGGGCGAGGCTTCTCCTTGCTCCAGCGCCGGGATTGGGGCACTTTAGCGCCGCAGACGCTCGCTCACCCTGGATATGTCAGAAATCCCACAACTGCCCGGCAGGCTTTCCGCCCCGCGCTGGTATTCCGCCCCGCGCTTGTGGCGCACTTTGAAAAGGGTGGCCGTGAGTGCTGGTCGCAAGACCTTGCTCACCGCGCTCATCCTCTTCTACTGCCTCCAAGACCGCGACACACCCACCTGGGCGAAGGGGGTCATCGTCGGCGCTCTCGGGTATCTCGTCCTGCCTACCGACTTGATCCCGGACCTTCTTCCCGGCGCGGGTTATGGCGACGACTGGAGCGCGCTGGTCGCCGCACTTGGCACGGTGGCGGCTTACATCAAGGACGAGCACAAGGCCAAGGCGATCGCCCAGGTGAATCGATTGTTAGGCTCGCCGGATGTGCCTCCACCCTCTGAATTCGCCGGATAAATCATTTCCTTCCCACCATGAAATCGATCTTCCTCACTCTCACTTTCATCTTCCTCACACTGTCGCACTCCCTCGCCGCAGTGACGATCGATGAACAGGACTTCGGCCGCAGCCTCGGCGGTTGGTCGAAGAAGGACAAGAGCACCGCCGAGTATCCACTCTCCGGTGCGGTCTATCGGACCTACAAACCAGAAATCAGCCCCACACCGGACGGTGGCATTTTCCTCTCCGTGCGCATCGACCACGTCCGCGGCTGGCTTTCCACGGATGACCATGCGGTCCTGGAGCTGACGATCAATCCCAAGGGCGGCGTCGTATCCGCCCAGTCCAGCATCGCCATTCAGGGGAAATCCATCAAAAGCGAGATGATCCTCGGCGGAAACGATGGCGGAAAGGCGATCCTCAGCCCGGAAGGTGCGGTGCGCATCGGCACCGACCTCGTCGCGGATCTATCCGCCAAGCTGCTTCGTGAAAACATCGTGGAAGCCGGGCGGGTGTCGCTACCCGCCGTTTTGCGGCACAACTACAACCGTCTCTATCAAGCAATCCGGGTGGATGGAGGTCCGGTGCAAGCCGCGCCGGCCAAACCCGCCGAGCCGGCACCTGCTGCCACTCCCGTCCCCGAGGTCGCACCGCTGGAGGTGAAGCCCTACGGCTAACCGGACCGCGAGTCTCCGAACTCGCCTGTGCGAGCGTGGTCGAAGTGTGGAGACGAAGGTCGCTTCCCTTTGGCTTTCCCTGCGTGTGCGAGCCTGGAAGCTCGCGGTCCCAGGGGTCATCCTCTCGGGTGGAATTGCTTGTGCACCGCTTTCAAGCGCTGGCGGTCCATGTGGGTATAAATCTGCGTGGTGGAAATGTCGGCGTGCCCTAGAAGCTCCTGGATCACCCGCAGGTCCGCACCGCCTTCCAGCAGATGCGTCGCGAAGGAGTGGCGGAGCAAATGCGGATAAACGTTTTGGTCGATACCGGCGTATTTAGCACGCTCCTTGACGATCTGCCGCACGCGGTCCGGCGACAATGGGCCGCCGCGGATGCTGAGGAAAACGTGTGATGATGTCTTCTTCGTGACGAGGCCAGGGCGTTCATTCGCCAGGTAGTTGGAAATCGCCTCGCGCGCCTTGTTTCCGACCCGGACGATCCGCGTTTTGCCGCCCTTGCCGGTGATGCGCACGAATCCTTCGTCGAAGTCTATCATCTCCAAGCGCACCTTGCAGAGTTCCGAGAGACGCAGCCCGGAGGAATAGAACAGCTCGAGAATCGCCAGATCCCTCCGGCCTAACGGTTGTGAGGGATCGATGGATTCCAAGAGTTTCACCAGCTCCGTCGCATGCAGGGTCTCTGGCAGTGTCATGTCCGGTCGCGGTGCGACCAACGGCTCGGCGGGGTCCATCTCCAGTTTCTCCTTCCCCACCAGCCAGCGGAAAAATACCTTGAGATGCACCGTGGTGATGCGCAGCGAGGCGGCGTTCAGGCCTTCCTGTTTCCGCTGGCTGAGGAAAGCGGCGAGCTCATCCGTGCCGATGTCCCGCAGGGCGGTGTTGCGCGATTTCATCCAGCCTGCCAGCGCGTCGAGCGTCTGGCGGACCGAAAGCTGATAGGCCCCGGATAGCCCGCGCTCCGTGGCGAGGAAGCGGATGAATTGATCGCAGTGGAGTTCCATTCGGAATGGGGATGGTGGTTAGTGGTTTCTCAGAATTTCCCGCGCGAACGGGCCACCTTTTGACCACGACTTCCTCACCGGGTAGAACCGTTTCTGCCGGTCAATGTTAGGTCGGTATCACTGATCTGCGTGGAGAGCCAGTGATACTCCCACGCGTCACAATTTTCTGAAACCCAAAGTGACTCAGCCGTCCCGCCTTGTCATTATCGGCGTCCTTCGGGGATTGATTGCACTTTCAGCGCGCCACGATGACTACGGCATGCTCGTCGTAGCGGGCCTTGGCTCCCGTCTGATCGAGTAAATATTTCATGACTGCCTGCGCGGGCATGTTTTTGAGATTCAAGGTGATCTTCTTGTCAGCGAGGATTCCCTTGGGATCTTCTACGACAAAGTTCGGTGTGACTTCGTCGTTCGATTGCTTTTCCACAATCAAACTCAAGGCTTCCAGCGATTCCTTGAGAGTGGCCTCTTCTGTTTGGAAAAGTGGAATCATCACAGAGCCCAACTTCGCCTCACGACCTTTCGCCGCGATGCTGCCGGAGGTGAGTTTCAACTGACCGAGGCTGAAGATTGCGTTGGGGTTTTTGGGATCTGCCTTCAGGGCTTGGGTGTAGAACCCCTTGGCGGCGACGGGATCGCCGGCTTTTTCAGCGGCGAGTCCTTTTTGATAAAGGGCATCCGCTTGTTGAGCCGGAGTTTGAGCGAGGGCATGGGAGACCAAGGTGCAAGCGACGACGAATGTGATGATTTTTGACATAATTTTGTGGGTTTAACCAACACGATATCTATTCCAGACTTCTCCGCAGATCAACAGGGAAGTTCTGTGTGGTCCGGATCACTTCAGTCCACCGGGATGAGGCGGGCTATCAGGATTTGCGGCCCTCGTCGTATTCGAAGTATTCGACCATCGTCATGATTTCGTCGCGGTGGCTGAGACCGCTTTCCTGCTTGCGACGTGCGAGGATCTCCGAGACTCCGTCCTGCCAGCCGACTTTTTTCAGGAACTGATTCCAGACGAAAATATCACCTTCGTTGAGTTCCCGACCGTTTTCGAAGCACCAGTGGAGGATATCCTCGTTGGATCCACCTTGCAGCGTGCGAACGACGAGATCGGGGTAGGGGACGCGGAGGATATTCGCACAACGTCCGTCCAGACCGGAGCCGAGGTTTTCACAAAAATCATCGCGCAGATTTCCGGCCGCGTGCAGTCGGATTTTGTCGAGCATACGGGCGAAGTAAATCATCCCAAGGGTTTCCTGATAGGCGGAGATCGGCACGGATTTCATAAGGCGGGTGGATCAGACTTTGATGTAGCAGTAGGAGCGATAGGACAAATCGCCATCGAGCAGCGCATGGTGGATCCGCGAGCCTTTCACGCCCGCAAAGTCACGCCCGAGTCCGTGAAGGAATCCGGGGAGCTTGCTCTTGAGTAGTTTGAGCGAGCGGGCGGAGTTCAGCTCCATGCCGCGCATGACTTCCGGGCTGATGTCACGCGCCAATTTCGGGCGCAGCGGTGTGGCTTGGAGCGCGGATTCCCATTTCCCGATGCCGTCGCTGAAGCGGAAATCCGCGTAGAGGAAGAATCCACCGGGCTTGAGAACCCGGGCGACCTCGGCGAGAAAACGAGGAAGATCCGGGTAGCAATGTGAAGCTTCCACGTTAATGACCACGTCGAACGAGTTGTCAGGAAACGGTAAATTTTCAGCATCGCCCTGCACGAATTCGAGACCGGGGACGGGATGGCGCTTTTTACAAAACTCGATGCCCGCCGCATTGAGATCGAGGCCGATGTACCTCGCAGGACCCTGCATGCGGGTGAGGTAGGATGCTCCCCCGCCGTGACCGCAGCTCACTTCCAGGACGTCCTTGCCATGGAAGTTCACCTTGGAGCCGACATGGTGATAGAGTTGGATGCACCCTCGGTGCAGCTCGTCCTCGGGGGCGAGGGGGATGGACATCGGCGGATCACTTTCGAACGCATAGTTCAGGAAGATCACCTCCTCGCCGTGCAGTCGCCGCGTTAGAAAGGGATACCAGAGTTTCCAAATCGCCTTGCGGACCGGGCCGATGGCAAAAAGATGGTCGATGAGTGGCATGGATTGGGTTTAGGAGGTGAAATTCAAGCGTTTCGAATCTCGGCAATGGCGACCGCCATATCCGTTGACCGGAAAGTGGAGGAACCGGCGACCATTACATTCGCCCCGGCCGTATAACAGCGAGCGGCGGTGGCAGGGTCGATGCCACCATCCACTTCGATGTGGAATGTTAGGCCGCGTTCGTCCCGGATTTTTGCCGCCGCTTTGATCTTTTCCAAAACCTCTGGCATGAACGCCTGCCCGCCGAATCCAGGGACCACCGTCATGCAAAGCAGTAGGTCGATCTCACCGAGGAACGACTCCACCGCGCTCAGCGGCGTGGCGGGATTGAGCGCAAGACCCGCTTCACAGCCGCCCTCGCGGATCCGGCGCAGGGTCTCCCCCACGTCGTGTTCCGCCTCCACATGCACGGTGATCATGTCGGAACCCGCCGCGATGAAGCGCTGCAAGTAGTGATCCGGCCGGGAAATCATCAGGTGGACGTCGAGGTAGATATCGTTGGTCTCATGCACCGCTTGCACCATGGCCGGACCGAAGGAGATGTTATCCACAAAATGACCGTCCATCACATCGAGGTGCAGCCAGTCCGCCCCGGCATGGATTGCCCGACCGACCTCTTCTTCGATCCGGGAAAAATCCGCAGCTAGCAGCGATGGGGCAATGACGCGGTCTTGAAAGATCTTCGGGCTCACGCCCTTGATAAAAACCACGGATTGATTCGGGAGATAGGAAAATTTTCCCCGTCAGCGCATCCATTTCCAACAAACCCGACCACGTTCTGTTCCCGCTTGCCACATGCCTCCCGCCGCACAGACTTCCTGGGTGCGAGTTCTTGTCACTGCCGGGCCCACCCGCGAGCCGATCGATCCGGTGCGTTTCCTGACGAACCGCTCTTCCGGGAAAATGGGCTACATCCTCGCCGGAGCTTTCGCCCACGAAGGCCACACCGTGCTGCTCGTATCCGGCCCCACGCAGCTAGACGTCCCGGATCATGTCGATTTCATCCCGGTCGAGACCGCTGCGGAGATGCATGAAGCCGTGTCTAAGCACCTTGGGCGCGTGGACATCGCCATTTTCGCCGCTGCCGTTGCTGATTACACCCCAGCCAACGTCGAGCCTCATAAAATTAAAAAATCCGGCGACACGCTCACTCTCGACCTCGTCCGCACCGCCGATATTCTCGGTTCCGCCCGCCAGCCCTTCGGCTTCACCGGCACCCTCGTCGGCTTCGCGGCGGAAACCGAAAACCTCGAGGCAAACGCCCGCGACAAACTCGTCCGCAAACGATGCGACCTCGTCATTGCCAACGACGTTTCCCAGCCCGGCATCGGCTTCGACTCAGACCACAACCAAGTCCTCCTCGTCTATCCGGACCGCACCGAGTCTCTTCCGTTCGCCTCGAAACACGATCTATCACTCCAGCTCGTCGATGCCATCGTCGCACTGAACAAGTTGATGATTGAGAGTTGAGAGCGAAGAATCAGACTCTGCCCGTCGAACGTCCCTGTTTCTCCTTACTTTAAACTCTCTTCCATGACCGATCTCGAACTCGCCACCCACGCCGCCCTCGAAGCGGGTAAACTCCTCCGCAAACACTTCGGCTCCGACACCGTCGTCGATGAAGCGTCCGACCATGACATCAAGCTCGCCCTCGACAAGGAATCTCAGGAACTCATCACCGGCATCTTGCTCGGCGCTCGCGATGGCGACGCGCTCTACGGCGAGGAAGGCATCGCTGGCAATCAAGCTTCAGACCGCCATTGGATCGTCGATCCCATCGACGGCACGGTGAACTACTACTACGGCATTCCCCACTTCTGCGTGTCCATCGCCCTTCGCGTCGCCGGGGAAATCATCGTCGGCGTCATCCACGATCCCATGGTCGGCGAGACCTGGACGGTGGAAAAAGGCAGCCCGGCCTATCTGAATGGCGAGCCCATTTCCGCCAGCAAGCGCGAGACGCTCGGCGAGTCCATTCTCTACGTCGGCTGCGGCAAGGACGACGCCGCGCTACGCACCGGCATGGACCGCTTTCAGCGCGCGTCACTCCGCGCCCGGAAAATGCGCATGATGGGGTCCGCCGCCCTTGGCATGGCCTACATCGCCAGCGGCCGCATCGATGGCTACATCGAGTCCCGCATCTCTCTCTGGGACATCGCCGCAGGCCAGCTCCTCGTCGAGACCGCCGGTGGAAAAGTCGAACTCACTCCACTAACAGGCTGCGGCGACGCCTATTCGATCGTCGCCACCAACGGCCGGATTCCGGTAGAGGAAATTCTTTGATTTGAAATCTCAAATCTCAAATCTCAAATTTCAAATCCCCATCCAAATGACCGGCATCGGCTACGACGTCCACCCGTTCGCGGAGAACCGCCCCCTTGTGCTCGGGGGTGTAACCATCCCTCACACCCACGGCCTCGCAGGGCATTCCGATGCCGACGTGCTCTGCCACGCCATCGCGGACGCGGTGTTAGGTGCCATGGGCCAGCCGGACATCGGTTACTATTTTCCGCCCGGCGATCCCTCGTGCAAGGACATCTGTTCTCTGAGAATTCTCGAAAAGTGCAGGGATCTCGCTGCCGAAGCGGGTTTGAAAATCGTCAACGTGGATTCCACTCTCATCGCCGAGGCTCCCAAAGTCCTGCCCCACCGCGATGCCATGCGGGCAAACATCGGGGCGGCTCTTGGCATCCCGCCCGAGCGGGTCGGCATCAAGGCGACGACGAACGAGACCATGGGCTTCATTGGCCGGAAAGAAGGCATCGCCGCGCTGGCAGTCGCGCAGGTGGAATGAACCTTCTTATAAGTGCCGGGAACAGGACTCGAACCTGCACACCTTGCGGTACTAGATCCTAAGTCTAGCGCGTCTACCAATTCCGCCATCCCGGCGCACGGCGTGAGACTATCGGCCCGGAAGCGTGGGGCAAGCACACATTGCAGCGGAAATCGGGCCGCACGCCTAACGCGTTCCGGGATCTGCGTGAAGCGGCGATCAGGGTTTCCCCGCCGATTTTCCGTTGCGGCAGGCATCGCTGCAATAGAGGACGTTTTCCCAATCCCGCGCCCATTTCTTGCGCCAAGCGAACGGCCGCTGGCAACACAGACAGATTTTGGACGGCAGATTCTGCTTCTTCACGCCATTCATCGAAGTCGGCGGTTTGGGTTTTTTCATGATTTCAAAATGGCATCCGCCGTTCTTGTTCCAGAAATCATCGCACCCTCGATGGAAGCGCTCCACAGGTGGTCTCCGCAGACGTAGCAGCCGGATTCCATGCGGTAACCCGGTCCCACCGGCCTGCCGCCCGGCTCTTGTGCGGGCAGCGCACGCTCGATCTGATAGCTCCTCAAGTGCCGCCAACCGCGCACCTCGTTTCCAAACCACCCTGCAAGCTCCGTCTGGACCTTGGCTTCCAAACCTTCCGTCTTCATGGAACCCAGAACACTCACAGAAACTAACGCCTGGCCCGGCGGAGCATAGTCTGTCGAAAGATCGGACGGGACACAGACATTGTTGACCAAGCCGGAACCGGAGCCGTTGAGAGCGATGATCGATTCTCCCAAGGGCGAGCGAGGAGCGGCAAAATACAAACAAGTGACTGACCGCCAGACGGGTAGAGCCGCGCCTTCCCCATCGGTCAAGCAGGCAGCCGCCGAGGCGTCGGTGGCGATGACGACCGCATCGCCCCGCACGCGCTCACCGGACGCCAGGGTGATGGAGTTTTTTGTGATTTCAGTGACCCGTGAGTCACAGCGAATCGTCCCTGGCGGGAGACGGGATGCCAGTTGGCGCGGGATTTCACCCATTCCCCGCGCGGGCAGCGTGGCACTGCCTTGGGAGAACATTTTAAACGTGAACTCGAACATCCGGCTGGAGGTTCGCAGTTCCCGCTCGAGGAAGATGCCGCCGTAAAACGAGCGAAAGAATCCGTCGATCATTTGCCGGGAAAATCCCGCCCGCTGGAGGTAAACCTCGGTGGATAGATCCTCACGCCGGGCGATATCCGCGAGGGATCGATGCAACAAACGCCAGCGCAGAATCCCAACCCGCAGCTTGTCAGCCAGCGAACCGACCGGGGCCAAAGCACTTCCCACCAGGTAGCGCGGTTCGCGAAAGACGTCCATGACGCGGTGCATTCCCGTTGCCTGATGGATGAGTGCGCCCGCTTTGAAGCGTCGCAGGTCGAGTTCCTTCAGATCGAGAAGTGATCCCGCCACCGGGTAGGCATCGAGAAAAACCTGGAATCCTCGATCCAATAAAAATCCATCCACCACATCCGTCCTCACTCGCCCGCCGACATCGTCGCTTCCTTCGAAAATCAATGGCCTGGCACCCGCTCGATGAAGGCGCCCGGCGCAAGCGAGACCCGCAAGTCCGGCTCCCACGATCAACACCGATTGATCCGATCTGCTCACGAAGGAAGATCTAGCAGAGTCTGCCGATCTGTGGAATCGGAAACCAAAATTTTCCGAAGCCGCTCCCAGAACGGGAAAAAACCACCGGTCGCGAACGGCCGGATGCGGAGATCCTCGGGACGGTCCACAAGCACCAGGCGGATTCCGCCGCTGGCCAGCATGGCTTCAAGCGCTGGCACCGAATCGGACAAGGGCCCCACCTCGGGCCGCAGTGCCACGACTTGTTGGAGGTTCCTGGACGTCGCCCAACGGAGCAGTGTCTCCGCGTGTGAACGCTGGATTTCGAAATCGGCGGGGCAATTCCAAATCTGCTCGGCGCGTGTGGCGGCGTCCTGAAGTGCCTCGCAGATCCACTGCCGCTTCGCCGATGGGAAACGATGCTGATCCCAAGTTTCCACATCGGCCGTCACGGCGATCGCGGAGAAAGGTTGTCGCCCCAGCAGCGATGTTTCTACGGATAGATCCTCCTCATGAATCCAAAGACCGGTCGCCGCAGACGGCTCGATCCGATCCGGCGGGAGATCCTTGTGAGTGACCGGCGGCTTTGAAGATGTCCCCGGCACGAGTGCCTGTGGATTCTCGAACGCGTCCAGGCTGTTGGAAAACGAGGCGAGAAGCTCGGGAGAGAGGTATTTCTCAAGGTTGGTGCGGCGCGCGAGGTAGGTTTTTCCGGGAGTCTGCAATCCAGCGACCCAACGCCATGACAGGGTGTTAGACGCGGGATCTCCGTCCAGCAGATGGCGGAAAAAGAACGCGGCACCGGATTGCCACGGCAGCCGCGCCTCGTGCACCCACCATGCGGCGAACCACATGCGGGCGTGATTGTGAAGGTAGCCGGTGGTCACCAGCTCGTTGGCAAAAAAGTCGATCGCTTGGTTTCCAGTCAGAGATTCCTCCACACACCGGACAGCGGGCTCATCCGGACCAAGGGTGGAGAGATAATCACTCCACACCGCAGGACGCAGGGCCAGCCAAGACTTCCAATAGCGCCGCCAATAGACCTCCTGAACGAATTTTTCCACCCGGCCGAATGAATGGACTCGCAGCACAGCGGTGGCCACTTCTTCTTCGGTGATCAAACGGTGGCGGATCGCGGGGGAGAGCCGCGACACCGAAGGGTGGCCCGGCTTCACATGATTGCGGTCGCGGGCGTAAAGTCCGGCGACAGGAATGAACTCTTGAAGTTGACCCAGGGCTGCAGCTCGCGAGGAAGGACAGATCATGCGGCAAACTGCCCGGCGATCAACAGTGCGCAAGAATGAATCCTGCGAAGTCTGGGCTTCGAGCGCAATTTCAGCCACGCCGCAGGCAAATCGGAAATCTTGATTCCTTTGCAACGCCTTCGCGCGGTTTTGCGCAGCGTGGAAGGAATTCTCAGGCTTCGAGCATTGCCCGGAAACGGGGGAGAATTTTTTGATAGAGCGAATTTTTCCCGCCGCGGGAAAGTTGCACGGCGACGAGTTCGGCAGGATGCGTCGGATCGACCGGGGAAAGTGAGGCTGCCTTGTAGGCGGCCGTTTCCACCTGGCGCTCGACGTGGGTGGCGCCGGGTTTCTGGGTGACTTGGACGGTCACGCCTCCGCTGCGGATGATGACTGAGGAGAGGGGAGGGGAGTTCGGCTCGGCGCGCATCATGACGGAGATGGGCGCACCCGCCGCAGTCTCGAACGCGACTGGACCATCAGATTTCCGGTCCCTCCAGCCCGCTTGCACCGCGAGCCATGCTAACACTTGAAGTGCGGTGTTCCGATGGTCCGGGTGATAGGTGATTTCGATGCTGTCGATTTCCGGCAGGGCTTCTTGCGCCGCCGGATCATCAAACAAACTGGCAATGCCCACGCGGAACTGCCACGAGCGGGTCCACGCGTGGTCCTGGATGATGAGGTCCGGATTCGCCTGCGAGGCTTCTTCGATTTTCGCGAATGATGCCGCTGGGTCTGCCCAAGTCGAACTGTCGATCACGAGGCGGTCCATCACGCTAACAAGGCGCTCGGTGAGGATTTCCGAGAGTTCACCCTGCCACCAGAACACAAGCGGCAGGTCCGAGTTGAGATGGGCGAAAACGGTGTTGCGGAACCGCCCGGTCACACGCCCGGTTAGATGAAAGGCGATTTGCTCGCAGCAAACCGACTTCCGTCCATCCGCAAGGTGGCAGTGGGCCGTGATCCAGGCGCGGAGACTTGGCTTGGGTTCGTTCGGATCAATGCCGACGAGGATGGCCCGGCAAGCATGTTCGCGGGTGAGTTCGCGAATGATCCGGGAGTTCTCGATCAGTGCTCCGGATTTCTCCGAATACACGACGAGATTGATCAATGATGCGTTGGTCTGCGCCTCGTCTTGTTCCCAGAGTTTCCGCAACTCGGATTCGATGGCGGATACCGGGACTTCGAGTCCTAGCTCCGGGCAGACTTCGGGAATGGTGTGAGAGGGTGCTTCAGTCATGGGATTGGCGAAACGTTCATCCCGCCACAAATCGCCTGCCAAGGCAAGCCCATCGGTGCGGAACGGGATGATGAGGTTGCATCGCCGACTTTCAGAGGCCGCTCACTCGTCCTCCCAGGCGTAGGCAGCCTCGGCTTTGGCTTCCGCGAGCAGGTCGAGCGTCCCGTGCTTTTCGCACCATCCCTCGATGTAGGACCAATCGAGACGGGCGGGTCCCTGCACCTGCATCACCGCCACGACATCGGAGAAATCCTTCGGCCGCCGGGCTCCGCGGCTCCAGCGGAGTTTCTGGATGACGACGTCCTCGGCGGTGGGGAGCCAGGCCTCGACACCGGGAATGATAGGGACCTTCTGACGCCGTTCAAATCTAACGCTGTCATGCGCGTCCTTGCTGAGATGAAACAACTCGATCTCAAAAACGCTCTCCTTCACCCGGATCAGCTCCTTGCGGGTGGATGTGACCATTTCGAAGCCGGACTGTTGCTCAAGCTCAAGTCCAGCCGGGAGGATCGAGGAGAGTTTTTTCCAATCCAACTGGTCAAGATTTACGACGAGGTCGGCGTCCTTGGTTGACCGCGGAATCCCGTAAAAGTTAGACGAGTAAGAGCCCACAATCATGTAGGGCAA
>JBOFET010000239.1:0-3527 GCA_051648225.1 Luteolibacter sp. | reverse complement strand
TCATCCACGTGGACCACGCGGAAAAACTGGTCGCCTGCGGCTACATCCTGCTCAGCCTCGGGCTGGGCTACCGGCTGATTTGCGGGGTCGTGCTGGACATCGTGCTCGCACGCGCCAGCGGCCGCCAGGTGCCGAAAATCCTCAAGCACCTGATCGGCATCGCGATGGTGTTGGTGGCGGCACTGATGGTCACCAACGTCCTTCATCCCGGAGCATTGACCAGCCTGCTCACCCTCTCCAGCGTCATCGCGGTGGTTGTGGGCTTGGCGCTGCGACCCATCATCCTCGATGTGTTTTCCGGCGTGAGTGCAAATCTCGACACAGCCTTCCACATCGGCGACTGGATCGAAATCAGCGGGCGCAGCGATGGGAGAAAACACACCGGCTGGGTGGAGCAAATCAACTGGCGCACCACGCAACTGCGCACCCGGTCCGGCAATCTGATCGTCTGCCCGAACAGCACGCTGAGCACGGCGGTGATCATCAATTACTCGCGGCCGTCCCGCCTGAGCCGGTTCGACCTCCGGGTGAAGCTCCCGCCCGAGCTGGACTGCGAGCGGGCGCGGCAAATCCTGCTCGCCGCCGTGGGTGCGGCCACCCCTATCAGCCAGACGGCGGCGGAGGAGCGGGTGCCGGATGTGCTGGTCACGGAGATGGAGGCCTCCGGGATCGAATACACTCTGCGCTTCTGGCTGGACCCCTCGCAGGAATCGATCGATGCCGCTGTGGACGAAATTTCGCGCAGCGTGCTGCGGCACTTGCAGCTCGCCGGCATCCCGCTATCCGAAAAAGTCGTGCTGCACCGGGACCGGCGTTCGCTGCTGGACACGCGGGACGCCAAGGGCCGTGCCAGGGTCCTGTCGCGCGCCGCGCTTTTCGACGGCGTCTCGCATGAGACGCTGGAGGTGCTCGCCGGGAAGACCGCGATGGAGCGCTTCAAGGCAGGCGAAATTCTGATCCACCAGGGCGGCGCGGATCACGACATGTTCCTGCTCGTCGAGGGGGCGGTGCAGGTGGCGGTGGACAAGGAAGGCGGAGAAATCATCGTGGCGCGGATGCAGGCCGGCGATTATTTCGGCGAAATGTCACTGCTGACTGGCGAACCCCGCACCGCGACGATCCGCGCGGTGACGGACGGGGCTTGCTACCGCATCACCCGCGAGGTGATTTCACCCATACTCGAGGCGGACCCGGAATTGATGGGCTTGCTGAGCCGCAACCTCGCCGAGCGGAATCTCAGCCGCGAGACCCGGACGGCGGAGACCTCCGGGCACAGCGCCGCGCTCCGCTCGGAGGGGCTTGCCAAGGCGTTGCTCGGCCGGATGGTGGCGATTTTCCGTAGTTCCCGACGGTGAGGCGACGCGGAACGAATCGGTTGCCAGCATGGCGGAACTGGGTATGCTCCGCGCCCCGGCCAGGAAGCCGGTTCCTCAAAATGAATCATCCCCATGTAGCGATCGTAGGTGCGACGGGTGCCGTCGGTGTCGAAATGCTTCTCTGCCTTGAGCAGCGGAATTTCCCACTCCGCAAGCTGAAGCTGCTCGCTTCGGCACGGTCCGCCGGGAAGAAGATGATGTTCCGCGGCGAGGAAATCGTAGTGGAGGAACTCACGCACGATTCGTTCGCCGGCGTGGACATCGCGCTGTTCAGCGCGGGCGGTGGGATTTCGCTGGAGTTCGGCCCTTCCGCCGCTGCGGCGGGCGCGGTGGTGATCGACAATTCCTCCGCCTTCCGGATGGAGGCGGACGTGCCGTTGGTGGTACCGGAAATCAACCCGGAAGCCGCGAAGAACCACCCGCGTGGCATCATCGCGAATCCGAATTGCACGACGATCATCTCCCTGATGGCGCTCGCACCGCTGCACGAGGCATTCGGGCTGCGCTCGATCATCGCATCCACCTATCAGGCAGTTTCCGGGTCCGGGGCGCAAGGCATCGTCGAGCTGGAGGAGCAAATGAAAGCCATCCAAACGGGCGAGCCGGTGACTTTGAAAGTCTATCCGCGGCAGATCGCCTTCAACGTGATCCCGCAGGTGGATGCATTCACGGCTAACGGCTACACCAAGGAGGAAATGAAGATGCTCAACGAGGGCCGGAAAATCATGAACCTGCCTGAGCTGCGGGTGTCCTGCACCTGCGTGCGGGTGCCGGTCTATCGGTCGCACTCGGTGTCCATCACCGCACAATTCGAGCGCCCGGTGGACGCCGACGCCGCGCGGGCCGCATATGCAGGCAAGGCGGGGGTGCAAGTGGTGGACGACATCGCGAACCGCGTTTTCCCGGTGCCGCTCGACACCACGGGCAAGGACGACTGCCTCGTCGGCCGCATCCGCAAGAACCTGGTGTTCGACAACGCGCTGGATCTGTGGGTCGTGGGCGACCAAGTGCGCAAAGGAGCCGCGCTGAATGCGGTGCAGATCGCGGAGATTCTTTGAAGAGGTTGGGGATCAGGGATCGGGGATTGGAGATGTGAAAGATCTTCATCCCCAATCCCCAATCCCCAACCGAAAACGCGGACTTGGCATCCAAAACGGACTGGGGTAAGAGTCTCCCATGTCGCTACAACAGCTCATCATCAACGAAGTATCACGGCAGCCCGAGCCGTTGCTGCGTGAGGTATGGCATTACCTGAGCTTTCTTAAATCTCAAGCCAAGGCGGAGTCACAAACCAGCATCGCGGTGCGCCCTGGATTCGGTTCTGTGCCGGGCATTCAATTGGCGGATGACTTCGATGCCCCATTGGAGGATCTCACCCTGGTTTCATGCGATTCCGAATTCCCTCCATACGGCGTTAAACTGCTCTGGTGATTGGTTGGTGACAGATTGCGGTCCCGACGCTGGCAGCAAGATCATCTTGCCCAAGACCTGCCGGAAAAAAGCACAGCGTCCGAAGTGTCCCACGCCGCACCATTTCTGAGAACTGCCCGCGACCGCGAGACTTGACCCTCATTGTCCAAGGACAAGAAGAGCAAAAATTCTGTCACACGTTTCTGCTGGATGGGGCACTCCAGTTCCCTAGCCTCCTCGTCATGAGAATTCCCCTCCCGTTCTTTTTCTCGCTGGCTATACTCGCTTTGCACACCACAGCCCAAGCCACCGATGCCTACCTCACCTGGGCCTCCAGCAAATGGGGCGTCACCGCCGTCGGCAGCAGCGCGGCTAAAAACACCACTTGGGGTGAAAACGCCGATCCCGATAAAGACGGCTTACCCAACCTCATCGAATACACGGCGGATACTGATCCCACCCGGCCCAATCCTGCCAGCGACTGCTTTGAATTCATTCTCCCCGCCACCGGCGCACCTTCCTCCCGCTACCCACAACTCTACGCATGGCAGCGCACCGATGATCCTGACCTGCGCGTCACCTGCCAGAAATCTTCCAACCTCCATTCATGGCTGCCCGAAGCACCGGGAAATTTCACCCAGCCTGCTCCTCCAAACCTCTACGTCCACACTCAGGAAACCGGAACCTTCATGCGCGGCCTTCGCCAGGTCCGCTACATCGATCTGCAATCAATGGCCTCGC
>JBOFET010000238.1:0-2326 GCA_051648225.1 Luteolibacter sp. | reverse complement strand
TGATCACGGAGCACGGCGATGGCGGCCTCGATGAGTTCATGGAAATTGTGCGGCAGGATCTTGCACGCGAGGCCGACGGCGATGCCCTCGACGCCCTGAGCTAACAAGAGCGGGAATTTGACGGGCAGGGTGTCCGGCTCTTTTCTCCGACCGTCGTAGCTCGGGAGCCAGACGGTGGTTTTCGGGTTGAAGACGACCTCGTTGGCGAACTTCGTGAGGCGGGCTTCGATGTATCGCGGGGCAGCCGCGCCGTCGCCGGTGAGGGTGTTGCCCCAGTTTCCCTGGGTGTCGATGAGCAAGTCCTTTTGCCCGAGCCCGACAATGGCGGCGCCGATGGACTGGTCACCGTGCGGGTGGTAGTTCATCGTATTTCCGACGATGCCGGCGACCTTGTTGTAGCGGCCGTCGTCGATCTCATCCATCGCGTGGAGGATGCGGCGCTGGACCGGCTTGAGGCCGTCGAAGAGGTGAGGCACTGCGCGCTCGAGGATGACGTAGCTGGCGTAGTCGAGGAAATAGTCGGAATACATCGCGCCGAGCGAGGCATGTTGGTCCGGGTCGTGCGTCATGGGGGAGATGGGTTAAAGAACCCGGAGCATGGGCGCAAGCCTGAGGTGACAAGAACGTTTCCGACCCGCTGTATCCGGCTCTTGCCCTTGGTTTAAAGGGTGCTAGAACTGGTCCATGGAAAGAGTGAACGACAAAAAAATCGGGTTCGGCCGGCGAGATTGGCTGAAAGCTGCCACGCTCGGCGGGGCTGCGACGGTGTTGTCCAGAGCCCAGGCAGCGGACGAACCGACCGGCGCTCCTGCGAAAAAAGTGCGTGGAGTCGTCTTCATGGTTTCCGACGGGATGAGTCCGGGCGTGTTGACGCTTGCGGAAGCCTACTCCCAGCTCACCCGGAAAAAAGGCACCCACTGGTGGACTCTGCTCGATGACCGCCAGGCCGCCCGCGGGCTGATGGACACGGCCTCGGCAAACTCGATGGTCACCGATTCCGCCGCCGCATCCACCGCCTGGGGAGGCGGACAGCGGGTGAACAATGGCAGCATCAATATCAATCCGGCGGGACAACCGCTGACGCCGATCGCGGAAATTCTCAAGAAAAAGGGCGTTAGAATCGGTCTTGTCACCACCGCCACCGTCACCCACGCGACGCCCGCAGGATTTGCGGCGTCCGCCCCGAAGCGGAACGATGAGAATTCCATCGCACCCCAATATCTTGACCGCGTGGAGATCATTCTCGGCGGAGGATCGGGATACTTCGACAAGAAGGACCGCCCGGACCAGCGGGACCTTTTTGCGGATTTCACCAAAGCCGGCTACACCCTCGTGGGGCACCGTGACGAGCTGCTCGCCGCCCGCGGTGACAAGCTGCTAGGCACCTTCACCCGCGGTCACCTCCCCTTCTCCATCGACCGCAATCACCACCCGGAAATGGCGGCCAAGGTGCCCACCCTCCAGGAAATGGCAGCTGCGGCGCTCACCCGGTTCCTTGCCAGCGACAAGCCATTTTTGCTGCAAGTCGAAGGCGCGCGCATCGACCACGCCGCGCACTTGAACGACATCGGCGCACTGCTGCACGACCAGCTCGCCTTCGACGACGCAGTGGCCGGAGTGTGCGCGCTCATCGGCACTCGGGACGACATTCTACTCGTCGTCACCAGCGACCACGGCAACTCAAACCCCGGCCTCAACGGCATGGGAAAAAGCTATGCGGAAAGCACCCAGCGATTCGCCAAGATCGTCAATTTTAAAGCCTCCCACGAACGGCTGCTGGCCGAGTGGTGGAAAACGGACGGCCGCGGCGCGAAGGAAGTGACCGAACTGGTGCGCACCCACCTCGACTTCACGCTCAAGCCGGAGCAGGCGGATGCCCTGTTTCAAATCGTCCAGAAACATCCTGTCATCGAGTGGAACGAACAGCTCGGGAAACCGGAAGGACTGCTCGGTCAGTTCGCCGGAAACCACACGGGCATCGGATGGACCGGCACCACCCACACCTCGGATCCGACGTTGATTTCAGCGCTCGGCCCGCAATCGGATCGGTTCACCGGGATGGTGAGGAACTCCGATGTGTTTGGCCATCTGATGGAGATGCTAGGGTAGTCGAGGGCCGGGCCGCGAGTCTCCAGACTCGCCAGTGAAAGGGAAGCCAAAGCCTGGCGGCTTCCGCCTCGTTCCCTTTGGCCGCACTTTCTCAGCGAGCCTGGAGACTCGCGGTCCAGTTCGTTCCGACGCGTGGAAATTCAGGAAAATTATAATATTTCCCTCGTCATCAAATGCCTTGATGATATGGCTGTTGTCTCAAAAGGTATCTTAATAT
>JBOFET010000237.1:0-1144 GCA_051648225.1 Luteolibacter sp. | reverse complement strand
GGGAACCGGATGACGCGCCCGCCTTGCCATCCCTATCGTCGCGGCGACGGTCCTCGCGGCGTCCGCCCTGCCGTTGCCCACCGCCAATTGCAGCCAGAGCAATCTGCTCAGTCGCGTCACCATCTGTGGCTTCCCGCATGATCTCCGAAAAGGAGGTCGAGCTTTCGGCACGCTTTTGGTCGGAGGGCGCCGTTGGTGGGTGATGCGCGACCTTGTGTTGCGCTTTGTGCGAACCCGCAGTGCCCTTGGTCAGCGCTCGTGGCGCCTGGCTCTGCTGATCGACTTTGCTGGACGGCCCAATCGTATTGCTCATTCCACGAAATCCTCGGTCTTGACGCGCTTTTGCAGCCTAAGTCGCGCGCAGCCTTGGCTGCCAATACGATTCGCTTATGATCCTGACCGTTGTCGCAATCATCCCTGCGCAGCGGGACGGTTTCGCCAGTCGACGTGTCGGGACTTCAGGATTTCTTATGCTCTCATTGCGGCAGATCGCGGCAAGAGCGTCACATGTTCGACTCACAGCAAGAAACCAGAATCGAAGACGAAGCAGGGCGCTTTCCGCCTCATATGACAATGATCAGAGACGTTTTTGCCTTTTCCTTCGCCGAAGCCGCAGAAACCGGCCAGCTTTTCGCGGGCGCTACGGATTTGTGCAGCCTGTTTGACAGGGTCATCGCATTTCTGGAACAGAGCACACTGCCCGAGGACGAGATTGAGATACTGGTTGGGCTGATCCGAGACGAAGCCGACGTCATCAGCTTTTCCGTGCGATCGCGCAGTGGGGTTATCTCGCTGTAGGCGTGGAAAAGCGGGCGGTATCGCGAGTGCCTCACCAGCCTTTTCCGATCGTTCGCCCTGTGCAACTCCACGATCACCACCGGGACATGCCGAAAGGCATCACGCCGATGCGGCCCCGCTCATCTTTTCCTGACTGTTCTTCAGTTGGGTCATCGCGTCGGCTGCGGCATCATCCATCATCTTTTCGACCAGGTTGCGCTGCGCCCGCTGATGCTCCTCGGTTTTGACCATCGTCCGGGATTCGTGGTCTTGCTTGAGCTGCGCGAGGTTCATTTGAAACTGCGAATCCATTTGCGCCTCGATGGCTTCGCGCTGCATCCGCATGCCCTTTTCAGCCGATGATTCC
>JBOFET010000236.1:0-22150 GCA_051648225.1 Luteolibacter sp. | reverse complement strand
CTTGCGGGCTGTTTGAGTTTTCCGGGATGAGTCGTCGGCGTCGGCGAATCAGGGTTTCCAGACGTTTCAGGTCGCAGCAGCCTTGAGGTGTTTGATAAGGAAGTGAAGAAACGGCGACAAGAAGAAATTGCACAATTTTGCAATGAATCCACTCGAAAGTTTCATCAGCCCCACTTCTGCGGTAGAGATGCGGACGAGAGGCCTCATCCAAGCGCGATCCATCGTCCACACGGCTAAACGAAATCCCCAGCGGCGCAGTCGCGACCGCGCTCTAACTTCACCCTGCCACTGGGGCGGAAATCACGGCCTCACAGGCCCGACCGTCGCCCCTGCGCGGAGCCGACAGTCGATGAGCACGTGCTGCGCCGAGCCAAATCGCTTCTCGGCACGCTCAATGAGCCGCTGGGTGCCCATCGTCCCGATTTCCCGGAAGGGAATGACAATCGTGCTCAGTTCCGGAGAATCCTTGGGCCTCTCGATGCCGTCGAAACCGGTCACCGAAACCTGCCCGGGGACGTCGATCCCGCGATTCTTGAGGCCGCGCACGAGGTCATACGCCTGGTGATCCGCAGCGCATACCCAGGCAGTCACGCCGTCACGGGTCCGCTCGGCGGCATATTCGATGCTCGATTCGTCGTCCCCTTCTCGCGAGGGGAAGACATTGACGATGTCCTCGACGGCCACCGGCATTCTCGACCGGACCATCGCCTCCATGAAGGAGGCATAGCGACGGTAGGACCAGCTCGCCTCCACCTCGTAACGACGGGTGAAAAATCCGATGCGCTGGTGGCCCATTTCCAAGAGATGCTCGATGGCGGCGGAAATCCCTTTGTAATGGTCCACATCCACACAATCGATGCCGGCATGGTCGAACTGCTCGACCAGAGAAACCAGCGGCACCTTGGGCGCCAAGTGATCGAGCACGTCGTCTGGAAACGGGTAAACCAGCAGTAGTCCATTCCAGCGGCTGCAGAGTTTCTCGATGTGAAGGAATGCCGGATTGTCCAAGGTGCATGACTTGGGATCGATCAAATGCACCTCGATGTCCGCACCATTGAGGTGGGCGCAATCCGTGACGCCAGCGAGGATCTGTTCACTGGGATTCTGGTAGTCCTTGCGGTTGTATTCCTCTTCAGCCGAGCAAATCAGCACCCCGAAGATTTTTTTGTCATCCTTTTTGCGCTCCGCACGCGGCTTGCGCATCTGGAGGTGCACGTAGCCGATTTCCGCCGCCAGCTGGAACACACGCGCACGGGTCACCGGGTTGATCCCCGGGTGATTGGTGAAGCAGCGTGACACCGTCGCCCGCGAAATTTGCAGGCGCTCGGCAATGAGCTGCTGGTTCACCTCAGGAGCTGGTTCTTTGTGGCGGATAGCGCGCAGCATCGGGTTTTCCCTATGGGTGACAAGCCTCAATCCGCAGGCTATTGCATTGAATTCCGGCCCATTTTAAGAAATTGCATAAAATTTCTAGACATCCCCGATTTTACGATGAGGTTGGGAGTGAACCTGAACCAAGCCACCCCGCTTCCGAGGTTCAGCCCTTCCGAAAACCCCGTTTCGAATCGTCCGACCTCGCTCCAACTCGGCAAAAACCGGCCACATGCAGCCTCCCTCGCCGTGATTTCCTCCTCAAAATGACCCGCAGCACGACCCCATCGTAGGAAAGACGGCTAAACCCCTGTCGATCAAGCGGACATGTGCCACCGCAGCATTTCAAACCCATGAAACTGAAAACCCAGACACCGCCCCGAGCAAAGGGGTTCGCTCTTATCGTCACCTTGAGCCTGATGATTCTGCTCACGGTCATCGCCGTAGGGCTCCTGTCCCTGAGTTCGATCTCATTGCGCTCCTCAGCCAGCGGCGAGGCGAACGCACGGGCATTTTCAAATGCCCGTCTCGCAGTGCTCTTGGCCATCGGCGAGCTCCAGAAAGAGGTGGGCGATGACCGGCGGATCACGGCGGATGCTTCGATCCTCCCCCGCAACAGCCAACCCCATCTCGTCGGTGCCTGGGACTCCTGGTCGCCAGAGATGGTCGCGCAGCCAGACCAGGGAAAGCCAGACTACGCGGGTCCGAAATCTGCGGGATTCCGCTCCTGGTTGGTCTCCGCACCTGATCCCGCCGCCTTGCGGGCGAGGGATTGGGCGGAATCTCCTGTGGACCCCAAGTCACCGAAGCTTTTTTCCCTGAAAAAGGACGGTTTCGACCTGAGCGCTGCGACCGTGCCGATGCCGCGCGGAAGCCTCGCGTGGGCGGTTTCCCAAGAAAATACCAAGGCGAAAATCAACGTCGCAGGCCCCGAGACCGACACTGCGGTCAATGTCGCCCTGCAAGTCCAGCGTCGCCCTTCCGTCGCGCTTTCCGCTTCCCTCAAGCAACCCACGAATGATTGGAATCTCCGGTCCGGGCGGGTGCTTTCACTCGGTCAAATCAAGCTCGATACCGTGCTCGCTCCAAACTCCGCGGACATCGCGGCGGCGGGTGCGAGCTTCACCACCCATTCCAACGGTCTGCTCACGGATGTGGTCAATGGCGGCCTCAAAACCGACCTCAACCTCGGCTTCGAACTCAGCGACTTGGACTTCGCCAAGGATTCCTGGACCGGCACTCCGAATCCCTTCCGCTCGCCAAACGACGCCATGGGCTTCTCCTCGCCCGGCTCCTACAAGGGCCAGCGCGCGCTGTTCAAGCCGCTGGTGGATAACCCCATCGTTTCCACCAACACGAACTACAGCCCGGCCTCCGTCGCCCACCGCTTCTTCGCCGCCTCTGTCCCCACCTTCGATTCGCTGCGTTCGTACTACCGCATCCCCTATCACCTCTACGGCGGCAGCCAGCCCACCGTCGCCGAGCGCGGAGCCGACCACGTGGCCACGAATGTCCCGTCAGCTTCCGGCGGCTTGTTCGCCCCCTCAAATCCCTTCCCGTCCACCGCCAACCGCGCATCCATCCTCTCCGTCCGCCCGGTCCTGAACCGCATGATCTACGTGCTCAGCATCTCCGTGAAAGACGGCACTCCGAGGGTGCCTCAGCTCATCCTCACTCCCGTCATCTCGCTTTGGAACCCTTACAACACCGCGCTCGAAATCGAAGGCGCCGTGGCCTACCCATGGATGGACATACCCTTCAATCTTGTCTGGGGCTTCAAGCAGGCGACAGGAAACACCGGCAACAACCTCGTGAACATGTCGATGATGATGGCCAAACAGTTTGAAAGCCAGCAGCACGGTCGCTCGGTAAATCCTTATTTCCTCTGCGAGCTAACCGCCAACGGAGACGGAGACACCAATGTCCCCATTCGCTTCGAGCCGGGCGAGGTCCGGGTCTTCACCCCGGCGTCATCGAGTTTTGTCCCATTCAGCCGCACCGGCAGCAACAAGGACCGGACCATCCGTCTCCGCGCGGTCAATGAATTGAACCAGTTGAACCTGAGGGGAGGCTTTTCCATCCCCATGACGGGTGGCGTGAAAACCAACGGGACGCCCCATGGCATCACCTATCGGCTGAAATCCACCGACCAAATCAGCATGCAGCTCAAGCCCGCGGAGCCGCCTCCGAACGAGCCAGAGGGTTACCACTATTTCGTTTCGCTCGAAGACGCCGCGCGGATCAAGAACAACGGGGATGGCACCCGTGGCCAAGCGATTTCAGAAGTTCAGGTGCTCAAGCTCACCACCACCGATCTGCCGCAATCCCCATTCTATACCCAAGATGCCCTGACCATCACACCCCAGCCTTATGCCGTCATCGAAACCTCGCACCGCACGGCCAGGGTAAGCCTCAACCAACCCAACGCGGATTTGATCTACACCACCAATCCCCGCCACGCCTCGATCAACCATCAGCTCGCCGCCGGCACTTTCACGGTCGCCCCACATTTCCAATCGACCATCCGCCCGATCCGGGACCGTGGTGAAGCCATTGAAACCAGCTTCGACGGCAGGCGCAGCTTCTGGGGAGCGACTTACAATTCAGGAGACGGTCGGGAATTCCTCCCGTTTTTCGAAATCCCGCGCGAGCCGATCTTGGCGCTCTCCTCCTTCCAGCACGCCGATCTCGGCTCCTCCACCTTCTCCTCCGCCAATCAGTTCGCCAACAGTTGGGCCTCGCCCTACCTCCCGCTCGCCAAGGTCGCAAATTTAAGTGCGGCCATCAAAGACGTTCCGATTTACGACACACCCTATCTCACCAACGAGTCGCTGTGGGACGGCTTCTTCTTCAGCGGTGCGACACCCGTGATGAAACCCTCATCCGGTGGCAAGCCATCAAACGCTTGGGACTCCGACATCGCCTCCGTGCAAACCTCGCTCGAGGACGTCGTCCAGGAATTCGTCGCAGACCCGACCGCCAAGCCACTCGCTAACAGCCGCATGCGCCTGAACAAGGGCGGCCTCACCGACAAGGAACTCGTGAAGCGCCTGCTCGATCCCGCAGGCTGCACCCGCATCGCCGGCCACCTCATGGTGGATGGTGCCTTCAACGTGAACTCCACCCACGTCGAAGCCTGGACCGCTCAACTCTCCGCCCTGCGTGGCGAGGCGTTCAACGTGGAAGCGGGTTCTCCGCCGTCCTCCTCACGCACCGGTTTTCCCCGCTTCCGTCACCCGGTGGGAGAAACGGATGACAACTGGAAGGGATTCCGCGCCCTCAGCGACTCCCAGGTCCGCACCCTCGCCCAAAACATCGTCGAGGAAGTCCGCCAGCGCGGCCCGTTCCTCTCCCTCGCAGAATTCGTGAACCGCCGCGTGGAAGACAGCGCACTGGGCCGCAACGGCGCCATCCAAGCCGCCATCGAGACCGACAATCTCAACAACCAGGCCAAACAACAGCCGTTTTCCACGGCTTTCTATCCGAGAGACGCCCAGGACCACATCATCGCCGATACCGGCGTGGGCATCCCCGGCTTCCTGACCCAAGCGGACGTGCTCAAGTCACTCTCATCCGTCATCACCTGCCGCTCCGACACCTTCACCATCCGCGGGTACGGCGAAGCCAAAGACGCGGCTGGAAAAGTCATCGCCCGCAGCTGGTGCGAGGCCGTCGTCCAGCGCCTCCCAGAATTCGTGGATGCCACCGACGCCGCCGATGTAGCGATCAGGTCGCTGGCTCCGATCAACAAAACCTTCGGTCGCCGTTTTGAAATCGTCTCCTTCCGGCGCGTTCCAAGTTCCGAGCTGCTTTAAAAATCAAACCCAAAAAACCATGTCACGTTTCCGCCCCACCGCCTCTTCCGTCGCCCTCGTCGCCCTGTTAGTTTTCCACGGTGTCTTGTCCGCCGTGCCCGTTCGTTTCCTCGCTTGGGATGCCGCCACCGCCGCCCGCAAGCTCGGCCTCCAGAATGCCACGGGCGTCACGGAGATCTCCGGTCTCCACCCCGACGCCCGCTCCGCCCCCATGAACGGTGCCAGTGGCGCAGTGCCGCTGCGGCTCGTCGCGCTGGACCGGACCAGCCCCGATGGCAAGCCCGTCACTGCGGAAATCAAAGCGCCCGCCGGGATTCAGTCCCCCTTGGTCTTGATCTTGCCCGATCCGAAACATCCCACCGGCCTGCGCACCTTCGTCATCGAGGACAACACCTCGAGCTTCCGCTGGGGCACCCTGCGCTTCATCAACGCCACCGGGCGGGAACTTCTCCTCCGCCTGGAAAAAACCATCAAGCCGCTGCCAAACGCCTGGACGCCGACCGACATCGAACCCGGCGGCGCGGAGCGGAACATGGGGATGCAACTCGCCTCCCCCGACGACCTCAAGAAAATCCTTTATTCCGCCGTCTGGGAAAACAACCCTGACGCACGCAGATTGATTTTCCTCATTCCCGGAAAAGAGATCAGCACCGGCAGCATCGGTTTCAAGGTCATCGCGGAAGACCGCCGCATCCTCACCGCCGAGGCCGCCACCCGGGCCGCGACGGGCAACCCGAACCCCACCCAAGCACCATGAATTTTCCCAGCCTGCGCCCCACCTCCGCCGCCATTCTCGTCGGCCTCGGCGCGTGCGCCTCACTCATCGCCGCTCCCGTCCGCTTCGTCCCGATGACCCGGGAAATCGCTGCTTGTAAAATCACCGTCAAGGACTCCAAGGGCACCACGAATCTCAAGAATCTCTCTCCCCAAACCCCTTCCGGACCCTACCAGCTCAAGGTCGATGAAACGCCACTCGAACTCACCACACCGGACATCAAGGATGCCGATGGCAAGTCGGCAAGTCTGGAGATCCCACTGCCGGCCGACCAGAAATCCGCCCTGATTCTCCTTCTGTCAGACCCGCAGCATCCGTCCGGTATCCGTGCCATTTGCCTCGATGACAGCACGGCGGGTTTCACCTGGGGCACCCTGCGTTTCCTGAATCTAACGGCGGCCCCCCTCACCCTTCGCTTGGGAGAAGATCGGAAACCTCTCCCCGAGGATCACACACCCGTGGACTTCCCCGCCCCTGCCGAGGCGCAAAACATCGGCGTCCAACTCTACAAGGAAACCGCTCCGGCCAAAATCCTCTACTCCGCCGTCTGGGAGCATGATCCAAACTTCCGCAAATGGGTCGTCATCACGCCGGGAGTGGACCCTGCCATCAGGGCGGTGGACGTCCAAATCCTCCCCGAAGACAAGCGCATCAAAAAATAGTGCTGCCAGGGAATCCGCGGCAAGTTCGGACAAACTACCGTTGCTCCGATCAAGGCCTGGCGGGGTTCGCCTGCCGAACCTCCACGGCCCCTGACAGCCCGGAGAGACAAAACCAGCGGCAGAGATTCCGCAAAGCAATTTTTTGGCTCGGGGCTGGGACTTCTCAAGGGTTCAACCGGTCCGCTGCTTCGGAGAAATCAGGAAGTAGAGAATCCAACCGATGAACGGCAGAAATACGATTACCACCACCCAGACCAGTTTGTTGATGGGGTCTTGGAAATTCGATTTCAGGCAGCTGACCAGTGCGACACACGGCAGCAAGAACATCACAAGGAGGATAATTAGCTCCGGCATACCAATGGGACCCATCGTCGTATATTTTAGTAAGTTAGATTGCTGAGCAGGAGATCACTCGTCCAGCAGCGAACTGCGCGTGAATAGCGAGATCACATGCACGCCGCGTGCTTCGATGGCTTGGCGTCCGCCTTCCTCGCGGTCCACGAGGACGAGTGCGAAAGCGACTTTCCCGCCCTCGCGCTCGATCGCGTCGATGGCCTTGAGCGTGGAGCCGCCGGTGGTGATCACATCATCCACGACGATGACCGTGTCGCCGGATTTGAAATTCCCCTCGATCTGCTTGCCCGCGCCGTGGCCTTTCGGCTCCTTGCGGACGGTGAAAACTTGCAGCGATTCTTCCGGGTGGTGGGTGGCGGAGGCCATGCCCACTGCGAGGGAAATCGGGTCCGCACCCAACGTCATGCCACCGATGGCGTCGATCTTGAGCTGCTCGGAATGGATCTTGGAGCGGACGGCGTGCCAGCCGAGATCGCCGATGAGAAGTGCCCCAGCGGGATCGAGCGCAGTCATGCGGCAGTCGATGTAGAGATCACTCTGAGCACCCGAGGCGAGCGTGAAGGTGCCGGTGCGGACGGATTTCCCGAGCAGGAGTTTCTTAAGGGCGGAAGCAGTCTGGGGCATGGCGGGATGATGGGGTGGCAAAGGAAATCGTGGAAAGCGGAAAAAAGTCGTCCAAGACTTCAGCTCTAATGCTTCTAAGGATTAGTTTAGCTCTTAACACCAACGGTGTTTCGCCCCCCAGCCCAGGGTTGGTGTGAGGAACGAACGCCTACCCTGGGAAACTTGAGTTCATCGAATCGAACCACAACGTGGTTCCGGCCTCGGCGAGTGAGGAAGTTCGAGAGTTCAATCTGAGCCGGAACACCGTTGGTGTTGGGAAGATTTAGGGTGAAGGGCGGCCATCCGATTTTTGAAGGCATGGGACCGAGTTCCAGACCACTTTTGTTGCTCGCCAGCGAGTTGGCCGAGTGCATAGCTTCGCCCCGATGATATTGGGATTGATGGAACCTTCCGGGTTGATCGAGCAGGGAGGCCCGCTGGTGTGGGTGCTGCTGGGTCTGGGATTTATCGGCGCGGTCTGTGTGGTGGAGCGCTTGTTTTTCTTCCACCGGGCGCGGATCAACGTGGGCAATCTTCTCGTCGGGCTGTCCCATCACATCCGGCGGCGGGCGTTTGCGGAGGCGCTTCACGAGGCGGCACGGGCACCAGGTCCGGTGGCACGGGTGGCCCACGCCGCGCTGTTGCGCTACTACCTGCCACGCGCGGACTTGCGGGACGTCGTCCAGGAAGCGGGGCAAATGGAGGTGCCAAGGATTGAAAAAAACATCCGGGCGATCCTGGGAGCCGCGCTGCTCGCCCCACTGGTCGGGATGCTCGGGACCTTGTTGGGAATGTTAGAAACCTTTCAAAAAGTCAGCGAGCAAGGCGGCTTCACCGGCCCGGCGGAACTCTCGGCGGGCGTCTTCACCGCGTTGATCACTGCGGTGATGGGCCTCACGGTGGCGATCCCGCTGTATTTGTTCTACCTCTACTTCCTCGGCCGGGCGAAGCGCCTCGTGCACCGCCTCGAACGGGCGGGAATCGAAATGGTGAATTTGATCTCCGACGCACGGGAAGAGGCTGAGTTCGCCCCCTTCCGCGGTGAGGTGACCGCCGGGAAAAAAGCGGCGAAAGCGAAACCCGGGCCGCACAAATGAAGCTTGAAATGACATTGCCGGAGCGTCCGGGATTTCTGCACGCCATTCCGCTGCTGAATATCTTCGCGCTGGTGCAGTTGTTCTTCCTGCTCGGCCCTTCGCTGATCTGGCAATCCGGCGTGGCGGTGGAGTTGCCGCCCTCGCGATTTCAAATGGAGCGCTACGAAACGCCGCTGGTAGTGACCCTCGGGCCGGGCGAGCCGACGCCGCGCATCCACTTCGCCCGGGATTCCGTGACGCTGGAAGAGCTTGCCGCGCGGCTCGAAAAGCTCAGCCAGACCGGGGCACAGGCCAAGGCGATCGTCCTGCTCCAGACCGACACCGGCACTCCGGTAGGTGTCGAGCGCGAGGTCACGGAAATGGTTCTCGCGAAAGGATTTCGCCTCGCGCTAGTCGGGAAGAACGCCCCCGAAACCCAGATCCCCGGCACGCAACCGCCTACCAAGTGATGGCCCAAGGCATGATCCAGCCCCGGAAACCGGCAAACCACCACCCATGGGTGTTCCGCTGGCGACCGCTCGGACGCCCGCTTTTCCCGAGAATTTTCGCCCTCGCGCTGGTCGGCGGGAGCTTCATGTTCCTCATCACATCCGTCCGGGTGCGGGTGGATGCCATGGAGAAATCCACTCCACGCAAGGCATCCGTCATTTTCCTGCGGGACGACGCGCAAGGCCGCGCTCTGAGCCTCAGGGCTCGGGAGGGCGGGCCGTTTCCTTCGCGGTTCGATCTTTCCCAATGGGGCGGCCTCGCGCTGCTAGAGAAATCGGCGCTGGATGCAATCCGCTTCGAATCCCCGCCTTACGAGCCGAAGTTAGATCCGCTTCCGACGGCTGATCCAGTGGCACCTCTCGTCTTCGCCGCCAGGGGCGAGCGCTTTTTCCCCGAGCATCCACAGCCCCCGGATGCCATTCCGGACACCACCGGACTCAGGCCTGCTCCCGTGCTCTACCCGCTCTCCGGCGGATCGCTCCCGGACCATCTGCCGCCGTTCGAAGCAGCGGTGGATGCCGCCATGTCCGCCGCATCCTGGCGCTTTCTCCTGCGCTTGAATCCCGAGGGCACAGTCATGGAGTGCGTATCGCTGGAAAATACCGACCAACCCGGCGCGCTTGAGCTGGAGAAATGGCTGCGCCGCGTCCCTTTCAAGCCAGACCGCAGCGAGCCGTTCCGCTGGATCGCCGTGGGCGTCGGATTCACCAACCAACCCGCCCATGGAGCTGGCCCTCGCTGATTTCGTTCTCTATCTGCTACTCGGCTCCTTCGCGCTGGTGCCGTTGCTGGCCATCCTCTCTCGGACTCTGCAGAATCGGGTGGAAAAACGGGCACTCGCCAACCGCATCATTTGCCGCCTCTGCCTCCACGCCTTCGAGGACACCAGCCACATCGATGCCGTCGATTGCCCGATCTGCGGCGCAACGAATGAAAAAGGCCGCAGCCGCCGACTGGGGTAAGCAAAATCGTGCGCAACTTGAAACGCGTGGCGATGTTTACCCCCCATGCTACCTCAAGCGGAAGAAACCTGGACCCTCTTCGAAGCGGCACACCTCCTCAATCGTGCGGGATTCGGTGGCAGCCCTTCCGATATCAAATCCCTCCACGCGCTCGGCCGGACGAAAGCGGTCGATTCATTGATCTCACCGACCGAGCCTCTCGATGCGTTTCCGCTCCCGGCTTGGTCCACGGAGGCGGAGGTTCTCGCCGACCAGCGCGCCAACTTCGAGGAGCGGAAGTCCCTGCGCCAATCGATGCGCACCCTCTCGCCTGAAGCGGCGGACATGGCGAAGCGCGAGGCCCAGAAAAAGGAACAACGCGAGGCACGCCAGCGCGCGCTCGAAGCCCAAGCCTGGTGGTTCCGCCGGATGCTCAGGACCGGGGCCCCGCTGCGCGAGAAGATGACGCTCTTCTGGCACGACCACTTCGCCACCTCGATCCAAAAGGTGAAACAACCGGTCTTGTTAGTCCGCCAGAACGACTTGTTCCGGACCCACGCCTTTGGCAGCTCCAAGGACCTCACCCAAGCGATCCTCATGGACCCGGCCATGTTGCTTTATCTCGATACCCAGAGCTCGAAGAAAAGCATGCCTAACGAAAACTTTGCCCGCGAGGTGATGGAACTCTTCACGCTTGGCGAGAGTCAATACACCGAGCAGGACATCCGCGAAGCCGCACGCGCTTTCACCGGTTACCAGTTCGAACGCATGAATGGCACCGTCCTCCATGAAAAACAGAACTGGGATTCCTCGGACAAAACCATCTTCGGCAAGACCGGCCCGTTCGATGGCAAGGACGTGGTCAATCTGATCTTCGAGAAAAAGGAAGCCGCCCGCTTCATGGCGAAAAAGCTGTGGGAGTTCTTCGTCTATGACAGCCCGTCCGAGGCCGCACTGGGCGTCCTCGCCGACAGCTTCATGAAGTCCGGCTATCAGACCGGCCCCCTGCTGCGGCAGATTTTCCTCTCCCGGGAATTCTACGCGGAAGCCTCCATCCGCTCCCAGATCAAGTCCCCCATCCAATACCTCATCGCCCTTCTCAAGCAGCTCGAAATCGACAGCCCGCCCGTCGGCTTCCCGATCATGGCGGAGCAGCAGTTAGGGCAGATCCTTTTCATGCCGCCCAACGTCGCCGGCTGGGACTGGGGCCAGGCATGGATCAATACCAACACCCTCCTCACCCGCTACAACCTCGCCGGATTCCTCACCAAGGGTGCCGGAGAAATGGAGAAGCTGATGGGCGGCGAAGAAATGAAAAAAGCCAATGCCGGCCCGGTCTCACAGCGGATGGGCCGCAGTTGGAGCGGACCCGACTACGAAAAAATCGCACCCCGCGCGCTGCGCGAAAATCCCGCCGACCTCGTCGATTCGCTCATCTTCCGTTTTTTCCAAGGCCCGCTTCCCGACAAGGCGCGCGGCTCGTTCATCGAATACGCCACCAGCAAGAAAGGCGCCGTCTTCACCAACAAAGAAACCGCCGAGCTCTGCCACCTGATGCTCAGCACACCCTACTATCAACTCACCTGAAACCATGAAAACCCGCCGCGACTTTCTCCGCTCCACCGTCCTGGGCGCCTCCGCCACCTGGACCGTCCCGATGTTCATCGAGCGCACCTTCGGCCAGCTCCATGAAGGGGCGCGCGACCTCGCCATCCAGCCGGTCACCGGCAAGGACGACACCATCCTCGTCGTGCTCCAGCTCGCCGGCGGCAACGACGGGCTGAACACGCTCGTCCCCTTCAGCGACGACGCCTATCACAAGGCGCGCCCCCGCCTCGCCAAAAAGGAAAAGGAAATCATCCGGCTCGACGACCACGTGGGCCTCAATGCGGCCATGCCATTCCTCGGCTCCTTGTTCAAGGAAGGCGATCTCGGCATCGTGCAGGGCGTCGGCTATCCGAATCCTAACCGCTCCCACTTCGTCTCCACCTCCATCTGGGAGACCGCGGACACGAACAATCGCTCGGCCACCGGCTGGCTCGGCCGCTACTTCGACAACTCCTGCCCCGGCGCGGATCCCACCGTCGGCATCAGCTTCAACAAGACCCAGCCCGAGTCCTTCGGCGCCGCGAAAAATCCCGGCGTCTGCCTGAATTCCCCCGAACTCTACCGCTGGATCCACGGCGGCGGCGAAAAGGCCCAGGCCGAAGAATTCTTCGCCGATCTCAACAAGCCCGACACCGCCGAAGAGGAGGACGACACGCCTAACAGCGGCGGCTCCATCGCCATGCCAGCGGGCGGAAAAACCGGCGGCATCACCGGGGAGGGAAACCTCGCCTTCCTCGAACGCGTCGCCCTCGACGCCCGCGTCAGCTCGAAAAAAATCCTCGAAATCGCCGCCAAACACAAAACCACCGTCCGCTACGACGGCACCCCGCTCGCCCGCAATCTCAACCTCGTCTCCCGCATGATCGCCGGCGGCATGCCGACCCGCGTTTACTACGTCAGCCACGGCGGTTTCGACACCCACAACCAGCAGGTGAACTCCCACGACCGCCTGTTAGGCCAGCTCGACAGTGCGTTGAAATCCTTCTTCGCCGACCTCAAGGAACAGGGCAACGACAAGCGCGTCGTGCTCATGACCTTCTCCGAGTTCGGCCGCCGCGTCGCGGAAAACGCCAGCGCCGGCACCGACCACGGCAAGGCATCCTGCCTCTTCCTCGCCGGAGCAGGCATCAAGGGCGGACTCCACGGCTCGCACCCCAGCCTCACCGATCTCGCAGAAGGCGACATCCAGCACACCGTGGATTTCCGCAGCGTTTACGGCTCCGTTCTATCCGACTGGCTCAAGGCCCCCAACCTCAAACCCATCCTCGGCGCGAGCTATCCGAAGATGGGCTTGATCGGGTGAACGCGGCTCAATATTTCACGCCGCAGCCGTAGGGTTTGTTCTTGGCATTAGAAACTTCCTTGCCTGCTAGGACCGCATCGAGTGCGTTGGCGAAGAGCTTGTCGGCGGTGGCGATGTCCGCCGCGTCGGTGGAGGACTTGGAGTCGATCGCGCCGTCATAAACGAGCACACCCTTCCGGTCGATGATGAACAAGTGGGGCGTCACCTTGGCGGCGTAGGCCTTGCCGATGGTGCCGTCCGTATCCATCACGAAGTGGGCGGCCTTGCTTCCCTCCTTGGTTACAATCGATGTCATTTCGGAGGCTTCCGCGTGGCCTTGTTTCCCTTTGGCCGAGGAATTCAGCGTGATCCAGACCACTCCCTTGGCACCGTAGTCTGCCTGGAGCTTCTGCATGTTTCCGCTAGAATAATGCTTTTTAACAAAGGGACAACTGAAGTTGACCCACTCGAGGACGACGGTTTTCCCGCCGAGATCGGCGAGTGAGACGGACTCACCCTTGAGATCCTTGGCGGCGAACGGTGGGGCGGCTTTGCCGATTTCCTGGGCGTGGAGCGTGGTCAGTGCGAAGGCACCGGCGAGGGTAGCGAGGAGGATGGTTTTCATAAAGATGTGGTTTGGTAAATCGGAGAGGAAGTTTCCCCATCCCTTGCGATTCTCAACCGATATTTCACTCGGATTTCCAATGGACTGAGATCGGTGGCCGGCCCGATTTTCCGACAAGAATGAGCGTGAGTTTCTTGAGCGGTTGCGTGAGATATTCGCTCTTGGGAACTTGTGAGTTCCAAACGGCACCGACACGGGTAAACCGGATGTTAGTAGCCGGATCGATGGCCTCGGGAGTCGCGGGAAAAATCTCGTAGTCGCCGAGATTTGGCAGCTCGCCGGAAAGGGACTCGAGCCGGAGTGAGAGCGTGTTCTCCTTTTCCGAGACCTCGAGCCGCAGCGAGTTTTCCCCGGACTGCGGCACTCGGGCCAGTGCCTCGCGGATGGACTCGGCTTCCGGGGTCTCCGCCAGGAGTCCGGGGTCGAGGGTGATTTCCAGCGCGGCTTCGCCGGGGAGGCATTGGTCGTCATTGCAAGCGAGCCATGAAAGTTCAGCCCGCAATTTTACCGCTCCGGTGAATCCTGCCGGCGGAGTGAATTTCACGGGAAAAAGCACGGTCCCCTTGTAGCCGAACCCGACAAGCCCACCCACCTCGAAACGAAACGGCACCGGATGCTCGATCTCCCAGACCGTCCACCCGGTCGGCAGCTCCCATTTCGCGGAAATCTTCATCCCGCCTTCGCCCGGATTTTCCCAATACGTATGCCAACCCGGATCCATCACCAGCCGCACCGCGGTCTGCACCGGCTTTCCGGGTTGGTAGGTCGATGACGTGCGAAGCCAGTCCACCTCCGCCTTACCCGAGCGTACTGCGGCAGTGGAGATACCTGATAGAAAAGCAAAGGTGAGAGCAATTCGGGAAATCATGGAGATAGGAACTTATGGAAAAACTCGGACCTGTCAGGGTTTCTTTCACTCGACAAACCGGAGTTCTGGTGTGGATTGAATCATCATGGTTGCCCGCATTTTCGGTCTCTGCCTCTTCGCCACCGCGATCGCTTCCGCTGAGGAGTCCGCCCCGCCCGTCACCGCAGACGACATGCGCGCGCAGCTCCAGGATCCTAACAGTGATTTATCCCGCCTCGCCCGAGGCATGGCCGGCAAGAATGGCGGCAACCAGTTATTCTATTTCCCCACCCGCGACGAGCCGTCCACACCGGCAGCGTGGGGCCTGAAGTTCGAGCGCATCGACTTCAAGTCCGGCGATGGAACTCCACTGCACGGCTGGTTCATCCCGGCCAAGGGGAAAACGGCGCAGACCGCCAAGGGCACCGTCATTTTCTCACACGGGAATGCCGGGTCCATCGGCCATCACCTCGGTTTCTGCGCCTGGCTTGCCGAGGCCGCCTATAACGTGATCATCTACGATTACCGCGGTTTCGGAAAATCCGGCGGCACGGTGGACCGCCGCGGCATGATCGACGACGTGAAAGCCGCCTTCGCCTACGCGGGCAAGCGCCCCGACATCGACACGTCCCGCCTCGTGTCCTACGGCCATAGCTTGGGAGGTTCGCAATCCGTCACTGCCCTCGGAGAGTCGCCGGTCAAGGGGCTGCGCGCCGTGGTCATCGACGGCGCCTTCGCCTCCTATCAGGCGATGGCCCGCATCATCGGCGGGCAGCTCGGGGCCAGCCTCGTCACCGACGAGCTTGCGCCGAAGGATTTCGTGAAAAAGCTAACACCCATACCACTGTTAGTCGTGCATGGGGCACGGGACGAGGTGGTGCCGGTCTCGCAGGGACGGCAGCTTTTCGAAGCCGCCAGCGAGCCAAAGACGTTGTTCGAGGTGAAATCCGGCCGCCACGGCACCGCGCTTTCCGAAGACGGCGGGGCCTACCGGCGGAAGATGATCACCTGGCTGGATGAGGTGATGAAAGGGTGAGATCCATTCAGAAAACGGGAGAAGTCCTCCCGCTCCCTTACTCTTTCAAGCGGATGATCAGTCGCCCGGACTCGACCTTGAACTCTTCCACGCCCGGCACCTTGCCGTTGTTACCGCTGCCGAGCGTCTGGGCGAGCAGATCCTGGCCTTTCAGCCCGGCGAGCCAGTCGTTAGGCAGGGAAATCCCCCACACCGTTAGATCGTCGAGGATGAAACTCGCCTTGCCGGGGATGTCGCTCACGAGGAAGCGGGCGCGTGCCTTGAGGCGACGACCTCCGAGAATGGGCAGGTCTGGATCGAGGTCGGTTTCCACGCGGGCATGGATGGCGTTGGTGGCGAGTTGAAAGCTAACGGATTTCCCGAATTCGGTGTTTTCGTTGAGCAAGCCGTTCAACTCGCGCTCGGTGAGGATGATTTCCCTGCTGCCTTTTTCGTAGGTCGGCTCGGCGGGTTTTTGAATGGCCTCCACCTTGGCTTCCACGGTGGCTTTTTCTTCCACGCTCAGCACCACGGGCTGGATCGGGCGGTTCTGCCACCACCAGAACCCGCCGAGGATGAGAAGCACGAGAAGGATGCCCAAGAGGATTTTCAACCCCATCGTGCTGCTACGGGCTGGAGGAGCGGGGATCGCCGGAATTTCTGACATGGAGGATGGATAAATCAGAACCTCGCGGGTGGAAAGCCCGCCGATGCGGCTTCACAACAACGACATGACCCGCTCGAGATGCTCCTCCGGCTTCACTTTCGGCAGCACGCCTTGGATCTTCCCGTCCGGGCCGATGACGAATGTCGTGCGCTCGGTCCCCATATAGGTTTTTCCATACATGCTTTTCTCCACCCAGACGCCGTAGGCCTCGGCGATTTTGTGCTCCGGGTCACTGAGGATCGGAAACGGCAGGCTATGCTTTTTGATGAACTTTTCGTGGCTCTTGATCGGGTCGATGCTGACGCCGAATACCTTCGCCTTCGCGGAGAGTTCACGCCACCCGTCACGCAAAGCGCACGCCTGCTTGGTGCAGCCGGGAGTGTCGTCCTTCGGGTAGAAATACAGCACGACGGTGCTGCCCTTGAAATCGGCGGGCGTCACCGTCACCGGCGAGACGTATTCTCCGCCGACAGCCTCTGCGGTGAAGTCGGGGGCTTTGCTTCCAGGTTGGGGATGTTGGTTCATGCGATGTTCACTCGGATTTTCGGACTATCCGTAGATAATTCAAGCAGTGGGCATGTTTTCATCCAGATCATTTCCGCAGATTCCTGCGTCTGGAAAATTGCCAAAAAAAGCGGCCCGACTGATCATCTCGAAGGAAAACCCATTAACCTTAGAGCATCTCAGTCGGACCGCCTGGAGTGTCGCGACAAACTGAATAAAGCAACCGCCGTGCCAAGATGATCAGCAGAATTAAAAAATTTCTGCCCGCCGGATTTCCCCGGTCCGAAACGCGTGATCAATCGCTCCGGTAACCGACGACCGCTGAATGGCGGCCTTCGGCAATGGTGAAAATCGTCTTCCCGTCTTTGGACAAAGCGACGGACTCGGCCTGACCCAGCTTGTGCGGTGGCAGCACGCTTGGCTTTTTGGCAAATGCCTCCGCCCACGTCTCCCCCGGGGATTTCGGAAAGACGAAAACACTGAAATAGGTGACCACGGCGGCGAGCGAACCGTCTGCCGAAATATCGAGGCCGGTCGGTTGGTTAGAAAACGGGATGAGGCAGCCGCCCGGGGAATTCACCGCGGTCCGGCCTTTCGGCTGAGCGGTTAGAACCCCCTTTTTCCCTGACGCCCGCAGTGGCAGTTCATACACCTCCAGAGGGTCCGTGCGCTTGCTGATCAAGAGGATTTTCCCTGCTTGAGCATCCACCGCCACCGCTTCGCAATCCCGCGGTCCGCCGGGGTAGCGGAACTCGATCTGCCACGCGGGGGTGACGGCGCCAGCAAGACTCTTCCCGGCGACAGGCAGCGCGGGTTCCCGGATGATGTGGTGAATTCCAGTCTGACGCTTGGCGCCGTTGTCCCCGCAGTCGGCGACGAGCAGGTAGGATTTTCCCTCGAGTTCGAATGAGGCGAGGTCCTCCCAATCGATGTTTTTGACGCCCTTCAAGATCACCTTGCCGCGGTCCGTGCCATCGGTGCCGACGAGATGGAGATCCGGAGTGCCGCCGCTGTCGTTGATGACCCACATGAACTCAGGGTTTGTCGGCGAAATCGCGAGTCCACTCGCCTCGGTGATTTCGGGAGACTGGATTTTCAGCCGCTCAGCGACAGGGAGAAACTCGGCGGCATTCCCCGCTAGAACTGTGGCGAGTGCGAGACAGGTGAAAACCCAAGCAACCTTCATTTCCGCCAAGCTGCCCACCGGACCCCGATGATTCAAGTGCCGATGCCTACGCGCTCCACGGCTTCACTCGAACAGCTCCCGGCAAAGCATGTAGGTCTTCCCATTGCAGCCGCGGGCGCTCGCAACGGTTCGATTTTTTGAAAATCGATCACCCGTCGATCATTCCTATCAAACCGGTGCCCATTTTCGCACGTTGACTCGTTCACATCGCGCAACGGATCGATTCCTTTTCAAAAGGCCCACTTTACCTCCGCAATTCCATCATCGGCCTCCGCAATTCCCTCCCTCGCCGATGTAACCGGCTTTCGTGTCTCTTCAAAAGCCCCTCACTCCCTCACAAACGCTTCCCACGATGCTGCAATCGCCTCTCATGGCGCTGCAATGCCGTCTCATCCCCTCGCAATCGCGTCGCATGCCCTTGCAACAGCATCTCAAGGCCTCGCAACCGCGTCTCACGACCCTGCAATGACTCCTCACTCCTCTGCAATCGCGCCGCATAGCGATGCAATACACTGATTTCCAAATATTTAAAGAATATACGGCCTTGGAACCCGTTCAAGTTCCGTTTCCGGCCCATCCACCCTTGGAGTTGCATTCTCGGCGATGATGGAATTCACGATTGCCCTCGCGGAGTTCGTTTATTAGTCAGTCCAGCGCATGAATAACGTCATCAACAACCGCATCGACAACTTCCGCGCACGCCTTGCCGTCCTCGACACGCCTTCAAACATCCTCGTCTGGAATGGCATGGCCCCGCTGAAATTCACTGAAAAAGTCACCGCCGCGCGCAGCCTCACGGCGACTCTCGTGGAACTCGCCGGACGCCAGACGGCCACCACCGTAGGCCACGCCCAAGACAAGCGCCGCGAGGAGAAAGAACTCGAAGACGAAGCCCACAAACTCGGTCGCGCTCTCGTGAACTACTGCAAAGACACCGACGACCTCGCCACCGCAGCGAAATACGACTTCCAAATCAGCGGCTGGCGCCGCCTCCGGGACGAGGTGCTGCTGAATAAAGCCCGTCTGCTCGCAACCGATGCCGCTCTCTTCGCCACCGGAAGCACCGCCACCGCCGCCGGCGGTTACGGCATCACTCCCGCCGCCATCGCCAAGCTGACCAAGGAAGCGGTCGATTACGAGAAAGTCATCACCGCGCCCGTCAATGCCATCGGCGAGCGCAGCACCTTCACAGCCGAACTTCTCCCCAAGTCGCGTGAAATCGCCGAGCTCTTTGACCAGCTGGACGACCTCGCCATCCAGTTCCGAGGGACGCCGGAAGGAGACGCCTTCGTCGCCACCTGGCTCGCCAGCGGCCAGATCATCGACCGGGGTCGTGGCCCGGGAGCCGAAGGCACACCACCCGAGCCAGCTCCTCCTGTCGCCTGACTCAAAGACAGCCCCCGCCGCTGCTGCTCAGCCAGCAGCGGTAACTTTGGGTAACCAGTAGTCATCAATTGTCTTCAGTCTTGCGGAAGAATCTTTTAAAGACTTTTAGCACGAAAAATCCAGCGACTAAGGCGGTAAAAACAAACGGCAGCCAGTAGGTGGTGGAATTTGTTAAATCTTCAGCTGACCACGAAGGTGCGGGAGGTCGGCTTTTCTCATCTACCTTTTCAGAATCGTTCGTCCCAGCAGCTTCGGACACGCGCTTCAATCGCTTCTCGTCCCTCTCTTGGGCATTCTCGTTAGATTCGATCTCCTTGATTGCTTGGGCGGCAACAACACGGCTTGATTCAAAGCCAATATTTAAAAAGTGGGATAGCAGCTCGGCATCCTCCGGACCTCCAATTTTTCCAAGAGTCTTAATCCCAGTGAACATCGAATCCGGTTGAGGATCATCATCCTTGTGACGTATCATGTATTCTCTGATAGCGGGCAATACTAAGTGCTTATTTTTTTGCGTTTTCCCAAGAATGGCGAGGATGTACGCCTGAGTTCGTGTATTGTCTGTTGACAACAGCTCCTCGCAAAGAACGGGATAGACAGAGTCCACCGCAGCAATCAGTTGCAAAAGATTCTCTCGTTCGGTCAAATCCAACGTTCCATGGCTCTTTGGAATCAATTCTAGAATTTGTTCCTTGTTTAACACTTCCTCCTTGGAGAGTCCGCAAACTGAACTCGCGAAGAAGACGAAGCATATCAAAAACAATTTCGATTTATTCTGCATGTGGGTCACTATGAATTTTTCCTTCTTGATGTTCATATAATCGCTTTGATCCGGTAATGCCAGTGTCTTGCAGTCCACCGCCAAACATCAAATTATAGTATGGATATGGATTCTGAATGGTTTCACCGTGACCGAAATTTGTAAGTAGATGCCCAAGTTCATGGGCTGCGGTTAGACCATAGTGAGCACCAACTACATCTTTCGCAACGAATGCGTTATACGTATATTCCTCATCTGCGTCGTCATGATAATAATCAGCGATCGCTATTCCACGAACCACAAGACTACCGATATCGATCGTCGGCACATAAAAAACATGAATATCACTGGTGCCAATCGTTCCCAAATTGGTAATTATGCTTTTCGCTTCGTCTTCAAGAACCGTTGATCCAAGATTATGAACCTTCAGTCCGTCAATCAAGTTAACCCCAACGGGTGGATCCTGATAAGAGTAGGTGTCTACAATAATTTTCACGCCGACCTGGGCATAGAGTTCGTTAACAGTTTTCCAGTGACTAATTGCGTCTGTGAGTCCGAAGAGCTCTACTCCTCCTTCTGATAATGGCTTGTTTCTTAGGATGACAACGTTGACATGCACGGTCTTTTTTACCTTTACCGGCGTCCTTATATCTATCTCTTGCCATGCACTATTGCCAATTTTTATCGCTTCGATTTTAAAGTTGCCTCCGAGCTGAATTTTGTGAGTGCGATCATTAGGTTCGTTGTCAGGAATTCCATCCACGGGTTGCGTATCATCAACATCATCAGATACCATCAACATGGATTCAGAAATCCAATCTGTTCCGTCGAATTCGAGGTCGATCTGCTTAGCAACTTCGTTATAAGAAGGGTCGGGATTATCCGTAGTTGAGATCTTTACTGAAATTCCGCCTGCTGTTTCGTTGCCTCTGACGCGAATGTAAAAACATTCATTGCTGCCGCCAGGGGACAAAGTTCCATTCGGACTAAGTGTGTTAAAAGCTCCTACTTGCATTTTTGCGACTTCCAACTCATTTGTTGGATTGTTATCGCTGTCAAGAATGTCCACCGGGTTGAGAATCACCAACCTCTGGCTTCCAAGGCCAGCATTAACGATTGCCAGCATGCTGCCGTTTTCGTTCATGTCCCTCACGGTCAGGGTGGTTCCGAGGGCTTGTGGGTTGGCGACGCAGGAGCTGAGGGAGTAGGTGCTCCCGCCATACCAGATCGCCGGATTGCCGAACGTGCCGGGTAGGAGCGCCGCGCCGTGGGGGCTTATCTTGGTCGCGCCTTGCAGCGCTGGCACCTGATGGTATCGGCCCGAATGACCGACGAGCACCTGGCCGGATAGATTGACGCAGGCTTCTCCGCCAGGTGCCGAGCCGATGGTGTTTGGCAAACTTTGGAAATTCAAGGCAGGCGCTCCGGGGGCTGATTTCGTCACCGAGTAGAGGGACTGGGGTCCGCTGGATGCGGGCCAAACCCATGACAGAGTCGCCGGAATCTGGCCGCTGTCGAGATAGCTTCCGAAGGCGAAGGTTCCGCCCGGCGCTGGATAGCTGTATGTCGGACTTGAGTATGGGGGACTGGCCTGGATGCCGCCGCCATTTGCCGCGTTGGGCCAACGTTGGAGCGTCGCGTTGTTGTTTACGAAGATGTCTTCCGGCCGTTTATTGGATATGATAACTGTCCCGTCGCGATGGAGAGTGCCGGATTGGGCGTGGAAAGCTCCTTGCAGGGTCGCTCCGGGAGCTATACCGAATATTTCGGGAAGGGCCTGGGGATTGCGCCAGATCATGGCGAACTCGGGCGAGTAACCCGCAGCGTAACCGGTGATTTCACCGGTGACGGGATCCGTCACTGTGACGTCATCGATAAAGATTTTTCCAGAACCCATGATGTGTCCTTGATCGCTGATGGAATTAACGAAGCACTGCCCTAGACGACAAGGATGGAGTCGTCCGGCGATGAGAAATTTATAGGACAGCGCGGCTCCCCGTCCAGTTGGGGAAAAGTTGGCATTCAGAGAGATCCACTGGCCGTTTTTATAAACCGCCCTGTTGGTTAGGACATCATTCCGATTGTTGAGCGCGACGGGAAACGAATGGGTGGCGGATGACCAGCCTGGAACCGGGATGGCGATGTAAGCGGGCTTGGGCGTTT
>JBOFET010000235.1:0-20175 GCA_051648225.1 Luteolibacter sp. | reverse complement strand
CTAAGATGAATGTGCGTAAGCTCATGAAATTTGAATTCGGAGGTTAGTGAGCGACCACATGACCCGGGCCCGCGTTGTCGATGTCGCCTTCCTCGCCATGAGGACTTCCACCATGGCCGTGGTTGGAAACCAGCAGGGTGGGATGCGAGCTGCGGCGACCGAGGCGAAGCCACATTAGCAAGAGGTGAATAAAGAAGAAGAAGTTCGAAAACAAAATGAAACACCATGCGATGGTGGTTGCCACCGCATAGGGATAGGCACGCGTCGCTGCATTTTCCCACGGTTGCTTCCAGTCCTCCTGGCCAATCCCCTGTTGGAGTCCGCCGAACAATGCCACCAGCGCCACCGTGATGATTCCATAGACTGAAAACAGAAAGTGCATCTTGATCAGGCGGCGCGAGAGCCATTCACGCCGAGTCACCCGCGGCACGATGAAATAGATCGCTCCGAACATCACAAAGCTAAAGAACCCATACAAAGCGAGGATTTCAAACCCGTAGCCTGACATCGAAAATTGAGTCAGCGGCAAGGTGGAACCGGGCAGATTCAGCAATACTGCCGAGACCGCGAGAAGAACCCAACCTGCGATCCCTGCCAGCATGAAGCGGAGTGATGGGCTGCTGGCCACGGTATCCGGCGAAGACGAAGCAGTCTTAAGCAGATTGAGCGAAGAAGTGATCGCCGGCACGAAAATCAAAACAGTCGCCGTCGCCCCGAGGTAAGGCAGAAAATAAGGAATCGGCGCACCGACCAACTTCTGCATCCCCGCCCACGGTGCGATGATCGCAAGTGACCAAAACCCGAGCTTTGCCAGGGAATAACTGTGAACCGGCTTGCCCGTGACCTTGGGAGCCAGGTAATAGGCGGTGCCCAGCGCGACGGGTGTGAAGAACAAGAAAATCAATGCGGATTTATACCATGCGTTGATACCAGCAGCCATGACCGGATGCCCCGTGAAGACGTGCAACAACACATTAGCCGTCACAAATACCCATGGAAACCAGACCATCGCCGCCAATAGATACCACTGGGAGATATAAACATGCCCCTCGGGACGGACGCGAAACTGGATGAACGACCAGATCACGATTGCGAAGTAACTCACCAGAAGAACCGGCCACACAAAAGATGGGAATTCCATCCACGGCATACCCGTGCCGAAGCCACCCAGAATGCCTGCGATGCCGAGCGCCACCGCCAGATTCCAGATGTGACCAGCGGTTAGAATGATCCCGGCAGCGGTGCACTCCTTGCGGGAAAGCCGGGCAGTCATCCAGATGATCACGGCAAATGCCGCCTGAAATCCCCAACCGTAGATGAAGGTGTTGATGTGAGCCGGAAAGACTCTGCCGTAAGTCAACCAGGAGAGCGTGGCCAGAAACTCAGGAGAGTGAACCTTCGCTGAAGCGACGATTCCAAGAACGATCGAAACGGCAAGCCATGCAGCCCCACTGGTTAGGAAAAACATCACTGGGTGACGCAAAGAGCGGTCAATCCCCGCGCGAAGCAAGGCGTCCTGTTCAGTGGAAGTTTGGATGGCGGCTGACATCGGATTTAGAAGGGAAAAAAGCGAAGTTAAGGCTGGATGAGTTCTGCGGCAGTGACCTGTGGCTTGCCCACCTCGCTGCGAAGGGCGGCAACCTGCTCTGGCTTCACGGCGGATGCCTTGTTTCCAAAACTGTTACGGACAAACGTGAGAACTGCCGCGATCTGGTCGTCGGTCTGATAGCTCAGCGCGGCCATTCCGCCTGGCATGTCATAGACTTTGCCAGCGACCTTGACCGGACCGATCATTCCCCGAAGCTGGATGCGAATGAGGTTGGAAACCGGACCCGTCACCCACTCGGAACCCGCCAATGGCGGAGCAATTGGGCCACCCTCTCCGTTCTGTCCGTGGCAGGCACCACAAATCAAGTATGACGCCTGGCCCAATGCCATGACGGCTAGATCAAGAGGCGCGTCTGCGGCGACGGGAGCATCAATCACCGACGTGTCCACTGCGGGAGCGGCTGCAAGTTTCTTCGCCGTTTCCGATCCCGGAATCACCTGAGCGGGCATTTCCACGGATACCGGTTTGGAGTTGGCGAGCTGCTTGCTCATCGCCGCGATAGCGGATGAAATTGCTTCCGGAGTCAAATTAGCGGCCTGAGCCGCCTCGACCTTGGATCTGGTCTCATAGCGGACCTTGGCTTGAGCATCTTCGAGGGTTGCTGGCGTGCCACGGACGAAAAGCCAAGTCACTGCGAGGAGCAGTGCGAAGATGAAAAACGTGCCGATGCCCCACCAGAAGGCGGTGAAGCGAATGATCGGATTGTCGCGGGTAGGGTCCATGTGAGAGTTAAAGGATCAGTTGGAAACGTTCGCGGATTCAAGAATACGCGGATCGCGGTTTGGATAGAGTGAATGCTGCCCGAGGGCGCGGAGAAGGATGAAAATAAAGGCCGCACCAATGGTCACAAAGGCCAGTAGATCGCCCCAGAAGGCTCCAGGAATCGACACTTGAATATCGCCGAACACATCGGGTTTGATTTTGCCAAGCGAGACTCCACGCTCGGGAATCACGATCAGATAGTGATCAAGCGCATGCATGCAAAGTGTATAGACGGCGACGATCGAAAGCAGTTTGGGATTCCTCTTCAGCCAGGCTTGCAGCAAGACGACAAAGGGAATCACAAAGTGGCCGAAGACGAGCACATACATCGCCGTGTTCCAATTCCCTGTATTACGAATCAGGAAGTATGAAGTCTCCTCTGTGATGTTCGCATACCAGATGAGGAAAAACTGAGAGAAGGTGATGTAGGCCCAGAACGTGGTGAAGGCAAAAAGCAGCTTGCCCATGATGTGGAAATGCTCCGGACCCGTCACGTTCTTAAGGTGGCCTTGGCTCTGCAGCCAAGTGCAGATGATGATGATGACCGCCATCGAATTCAGTGCGGCGCCGGCGAAGAGATAGACGCCCCACATGGTGGAAAACCATTTGTAATCCAAGCCCATCGCAAAATCGAAACCCGTGAAGGTGATCGTAAGCGCAAAGATGATCAGCGGGTAGTTCGAGTGGTAACGTGCCTTGAGGAGCCGCGCAGTTCCGGGATTGGGATCCTTGTCCTGGTCGGTCGAGAGCTTGCGCAGCCCATAGATGACCGCACCGAGAGCGACGAAGTAAAACACCATCCGTCCATACCAGAACGGCAGGTTCATAAACCAATACTTGTTATAAAGCAGATGGTCCACATGGTGCAGGTGCTCTTTCACATTGCCGTGCGCCTCGCGGTGAATGTTCATCCACTCGTAGAGATATTGTTGGACCTGCGGAAAAAACAGCGGGATTCCAAAAAGGAAAAGCCACGGAAAGGTCGCACCAAGGTTTTCGAAAGTCCGCCTCACGGACGTTCCCCAGCCGGAGTTGGAGACATTGTGGAGCAGCGTCCAGAAAACTCCGCCGATGGAGAGGGTCAGGAAGTAGTAGAAGGCGAACAACCAAGAATAGGCGAACGGCCCGCGGAGTTCTTCCTTGGCGAAAAACAACAGATAGAAACTCACGACAGAGCCGATGGCGGCGACGCCCAGCGCGACGCTTTTGATCTTCGATGTCTTCGAAGCATCCAGGTGATCACCATTGATGGCGATATCTGCGGAGGTAACGAGGTGGTGTGCCATTTCGATAGGGTCGGAAAAATATTAAGGAGCCTTCTTGGCGGCCTGCAGCGTGCGGACATAGGCGATGATCGCCCAGCGATCATTCACGGGGATGTTGTAACCGTAGGCACCCATCATTCCCTTGCCCACAGTGATCACTTCGAACATGCGCCCGTCCGGATAGGATGCGGGGCTGAAGGTATCCAAGTGGAAATTGGCGATGCCGGGAACGCCGTAGGTGCCGGTGATGCCCTGCCCGTCGCCCGATTTGCCGTGGCAGATCGCGCAGTAAATCCCATAACGCTCCTCGCCCCGCTGAATCAGTGCCCGCGCGCTGTCCTCGGTGAGTGCGAGTTCCTCCGGCATCCCGGTGCCGAAGTAGTCACCGACGTGACCGGTGAAGAAGTATCCCGTTTGTCCGCTGAATTCGAGTTCCGGAATTCCACCCAGCGCCTTTTCGCCCGTGGAGCTGAATCCCCGCGGCTGAGTCTGGGCCACGGGGATTCGCGAGCCGAGGCCGTCGGCGAAAAATTCATCCGGCTTCTGGGCCTTCAGTTTGTCCTGGGTGTCCATGTCCGGAAAAATCCGCACCGGAGGCTTGGAAAACTTCTGGCCGCGGATTCCGAAGATACCGACGACGAGCAACGCGATCAGCGCGTAGGCGAGGAAGAAGTAACGCATCTAATAGAAAAATTTGAAAGTTGAGATTTGAGATTTGAAAGTTGAGATGGCCTCAGGCGTCCTCTTCTTCGACCAGTTCGATGTTAGAACCGCCGACTTCGGACAGCAAATCGCGCGTCCCGGTCGGACTGAATTTTGGATCGCGAGCCTCGATGGCGATGAAAAAACCGTCATCAGTCGCCCGGTGAAACTGCCGACTCGCAAACAACGGATGGTTGAGCCGCGGCAACTGGATCAGAGCGAGAAGGCCGAACAGCACGGTGAAACCGGAGAACAAAATCGTCAGCTCGAACATGACCGGGAAAAAGGCAGGTACCGTAAAGATGTTTGCCGGCTTGGCTTGCACGATCGTCGGATAAATCAGCACCTGCGTCGAGTAAGCGAGAGCGAAAGCCGTCGCGCAGCCCGTCATCCCACCGAAGAACACGAACCAAGGCAGAATCGAGCGCTTCATGCCCATCGCGCCGTCAAGGCCGTGAATCGGATAGGGAGAGTAACAATCCCATTTCTTGAAACCTGCGTCGCGGATCTTCTCTGCACCTTTGTAGAGGGCGGATGCGCTCTTGAACTCGGCCAGGTAGCCATAAACGCGTGTGCGGGTGGTGCTCACTTTTGAAATTAAAGATTAGAGATTTGAAATTTCAGACTTTCTCTTCCACGAGTTCTTTCTGGTAGGCAGGCTCGACGGCCACGCCGTGGTCCGGGTGGTGCTCCTTGTCGTCGAAGTGCGGATCCGACTCCAGCAGAGTCCACTTCACTTCGGCAATGTTAATGCAAGGCAGGAATCGCAGGAACATCAGGAAAAGCGCGAGAAACAGCCCGATGGTGCCGACGAAAGTCATCAATTCCACACCGCTGGGTGAGTAGGTTTTCCAGTCACCCGGTAACCACATGCGGGCCAGCGTGGTGCAGATGATCACAAAACGCTCATACCACATGCCGACGTTGACACACATTGCGACGATCATGATGACCCAGAGGTTTTCGCGGCATGCCTTGAACCAGAACACCTGTGGAGAAAGCACGTTGCAGCTCATCATCGCGGCGTAGGCCCACCAATAAGGACCGGCGATGCGGAACTTGAAGGCGTCCATTTCATAAATCGCACCGGAGTAGAAGGCGACGAACAGCTCCATCAGATAGGCGTAACCCACGATCGTGCCAGTGAGCAGGATGATCTTCGCCATGTTGTCGATGTGCTTCATCGTGATCAGATCCTGCAACCCATAGATGAAACGGGCGGGAACCATGATAGTTAGCACCATTGCAAACCCTCCGAAGATGGCACCGGCGACGAAGTAAGGAGGGAAGATGGTGGTGTGCCAGCCCGGGACCACGGAAGTCGCGAAGTCGAAGGAAACGACCGAGTGCACCGAAAGCACCAAGGGTGTGGAGAGGGCTGCCAGTAGCAGATAAGCCATTTCATAGTGGCTCCACTGGCGGTTGCCACCCCGCCAGCCGATGGCAAAGATTCCGTAAAGTACCTTGCGGATTCCGGGCTTGCAACGGTCCCGAATGGTCGCGAGGTCAGGGACCATGCCGAGATACCAGAAGATCAACGAGACAGTGAAATAAGTGGAAACCGCGAAAACGTCCCAAAGCAGTGGTGATTTGAAATTTTGCCAGATCGCGTTCGCATTCGGCACCGGGGCAAGAAACCAAGCGAACCAAACTCGACCGACGTGGAATGCAGGGAAAATCCCCGCGCAAATCACGGCGAAAATCGTCATCGCTTCGGCGGCGCGGTTGATGGACGTCCGCCAGTTTTGCCGAGTGAGGAAAAGCACCGCAGAGATCAGGGTCCCGGCGTGACCGATGCCGATCCAGAACACGAAGTTCGTGATGTCGAAGCCCCAGAACACCCGGTTGGACATGCCCCAGACGCCGACGCCGGTAGAAACCAAATAGGTGAGACCACCGCCGACACCGATCATCGCAATGAGCGCGGACGGGATGAACAGCAGCCACCAGAGAAACGGCTGGCGGTTTTCCAGAACGCCGCAGATGCGCTCGGTGATCCAGTGGTAGGAACGCCCGCTGAGGATGAGCTTCTCGCGCTCAAGCACCGGAATTTTCACTCCCGTGTGGGTCTCAGGTGCGGTATGGGTGGTGGATGCCATGGCTGGGTAAATGCTGGAAATTTGAAGAACTGAAATTCTGAAATCAGACCATGTGGACGGTCGCCTTGCCGATAAACTTGGCGTCCGGCATTTTCGGGTTCGGGTTCTTGACGCGCGCCAGATAGCTGGTGCGCGGACGAGTGCCGATGTAGTTGAGGAGGTCGTAATTCCGTTGGATGTGCTTGCTGCGGACCATCTCGGATTTTTCCCCGTCGAGAAGATTGCCGAAGGTGATGGCGTTGGCCGGGCAGGCGTCCTGACAGGCGGTTTTCACCGAGTCCACCGGGATGCGAAGAGTTTCCAGACCGACTGTCATCTCGGTGGAAGGCTTGCCTGCGACGAGCGCCTCCTGTTTCTGACCGCGCTTCTGGCGGATCACCGCGTCTTGCAGGCGCTGGACGCAGTAGGTGCATTTTTCCATCACACCGCGCATCCGGACGGTCACGTTCGGGTTCTTCTGGAGGTGCGGTGCCTCGCCGACCTGCTTCTCACCGAATGGTCCTTTGTAAAGATTGTGGGCGATGAGCGGGTTGCGCTTATTGTAGTCGAAGTAATTGAAACGGCGCGCCTTGTAGGGGCAGTTGTTTGCACAGTATCGGGTGCCGATGCAGCGGTTGTAAGCCATCGCATTGAGGCCGTCCTCGGTGTGGATGGTGGCGTTGACCGGGCAGACGGTTTCGCAGGGAGCGGACTCGCACTGCACGCAGGCGACCGGCTGGGGAACGAGCGCCGGATTGTCCTCGTCGAAAGTATTGTCCTTCTGTGCGGCGAAATAGCGGTCCATGCGGATCCAGTGCATCTCGCGGCCCATCGCTACCTGTTTCTTGCCGACGATCGGGATGTTATTCTCGGACTGGCAGGCAACGAGGCAGGAATTGCAACCCATACAGGATGACAGGTCGATCGACATACCCCACTGGTGAAGCGGATCGTTGATCAGCGGTTTCCCGGCGCGGTCCTCAGGCTTGTAGAGCGAAATATTCGGCGGCGCGTGGGAGTCATTGCCTTGGAGCGGCACGGCTGCGAGTTGGGTGGAGAAAGACCCCTTTTGCTCGTCCTCTTGAGTGGAAACCTCGCGGGCCAAGGCACGGCCATACATCGCGTGGTGCTCCTGCGTTAGGGCGACCGAGTAGCGCTTCTCGGTCGGGGTGACCTTGCCGCCAGTGGCGAAATAGGGGGTCGCTGCCGTGCGCAGCGGGTAGGCGTTGAAGCCGGTATTCACGCCGACCAGACCGACGTGGGAAGCGTTTTTCGGGCCGCGTTCGAGTTCGTCGTTTTCGTCGAATCCCTGACCGTAACCCAGAGGGATGACGAGGGTATTTTCCGCTTGGCCGAACGAGACGAGCACCGGAATTTCCAATGTTTGTCCGTTCACCAAAAGACTGATCATTGGCGATGTCCGGTTTTGCGCCTCATCATCGGGAGAGCGTGACGCAAACGGCGTTTCAAGCTGGATGATCTGATCGTAAATCCCAAGTTCCTTGGCGGTTTTCGGAGCGACGAGCGCGACGTTATCCCAGGTGAGCTTGGAAATTGGATCGGGGGCTTCCTGCAACCAGCCATTGTCAATCCAACGGCCATCAAAAATCGACGAGTCGGTGGCAAAAATCACTTCGAGGGAATCCTTAGTCGGCCCGGTCGCGATCAACGGCGCGGAGGCGTCCGCGCGAGGTGCGGGACTGACGGAAGCATAAACGGTTCCGCTCAAGAATCCGTCGCGCAGAAGCTTTTTCCAGGCAGTTTCCCCTTCCCCGCCGACGGCGGAAAATGTCGCGCGAACCGCTGCATAGGCGGGTGAGGGTGCACCCTTTTCGCCCTCACCGTTCAGCAGCTTGCCGTCTGCCGAAAGCAGCGCGAGCAGAAGCTCCAGCTCGGAAACACAATCGTCGTAAAGCGGCAGGATCATCGGCTGCACCACGGTGTAGGTGCCCTTGGCGCTGCGAGCGTCTGACCAGGATTCCAAATAATGAGTGGAGGGCAGGTGCCAAGTCGCCGCGTGTGCCGTGGCATCCGTGCGAAGACCGAGATGGATGCTTGTCTTCAGCGTGGCGAAGGATTCGGCGAACTTGAGATCCGCCGGAGCGTCGTAAACAGGGTTCGACGGCGTCAAGAGCACGACGGTATCGACTGTCTTGGAGTCGATGTCCGCTTTGAGGGCGGTGAGATCGCCGAGTCCCTGGGTCTCGGTTTGCACGGCGAGCAGCGGCTTGCCCTCGCCGATGTTGCCGAGCGCGACGTTGATCGCGTGGGCAAGAAGATGAAGCGCCAACGACTGGCGGGAGCCGGCAAGCACTGCGGATTTACCAGCGTTTTCCTTGAGGTCCTCCACCACTCCGTTGACCCAGGCCACTTGTTTTGGGTCGGTCAGCTCGGGAGAAACGATCGCCACCCCTGCCTTCACCCCGAGTCCACGGGCGATTTGCGCGGCGACGGCGGCCACTTGGCTGGGAGAAACCCGCAGGCGGTGATCCGCCATGCCGCCGGTGAGCGTGAACGCAGCTTCTACCGCGTAGAGGCGGTTCATTTGGGTCGCTTCCGGCTTGGCATCGTATCCTTTGCCCTCTGGCTTGCGGCGGTCGAAAAACGGCGTCACCGGCCCTTGGTAGTCAGTCCCCGCGAAATCGCAGTCGAGCGAGAGAATCCGGTCGGCTTTGGCAAAATTCGCCACGAGCCTCACGCCATCGCCCAGAGCGGTAGCGGCAGCATCGCCGGTGAGCGCCTCGTATTGATAGAAATTCGCGGCGGAAAACTTCGCCGCCAGTTCTTTGGTGAGGCGGGCACGGGTCGGGCTGTCATCGGCACCGAAAACGAAGCCAATTTTCGCCGTCTTGTCGGTGGCGAGGGCGGCGACCAGCGCCTCGAATTCAGCGCGGGGTGCAGGTTTTCCGCTTTTCAGAATCGTCCGGGAGCGCGACGGCGAGTAGAGGTCCAGCACCGATGCCTGGGCAAATGCGTCCGTCCCTTCCGCATCCGGGTGGAGCGTGTTAGGAGCGACTTTGGTGGGGCGCCCTTCGAAGGTCGTTACCACCAGCGGCGTCGCCCCGTGGGCGCGGGGCATGGAGGAAGCGTAATAGGTGGCCTTTCCGGGGATCACCCACTCCGGAGCTTTGGTGTAGGGCACAATGTATGCCTCAGGGCGGCGGCAGGCGGCCATCCCGAATCCAGCCAGCGCGGTGGAAGCCCCCATCAGTTTCATGAACGAACGCCGCGAAGTCTCAACCTGCTCCTCGTTCGCCAGCTCGGCAGCCCCTTGCGGAAACTCACGATCCATCCACTGCCGGAAATCGGCGGTGTCTTGGAGCTGTCCCACGCTGCGCCACGCCACGGTGGTTTCGCCAACGGGAACTTCAGGGTGATGCCAGATGCGCTTACTCATGTTAAACTGCGGAGATTATGGAAATTGGAAAAACGGGGAGGAGCATCAACGGTGGCAGGCGGCACAGGTTTCCTTGGGCTTCACCATGAATTGTTCCTTCAGCTTGAGGCCGAGCTCCTCGGTCGTCTTCACGCCGAGCTGCGGGTTGTTGGAGATATAGGTCTCGGCGTCGTAGTTGAAGTTATAGACCTCCTCCAGCGGGCGCAGGTTTTTCTCTGGTGCGCGGTGGCAGTCGAGACACCAGCCCATCGAGTGCGGCTCCGCCTGATAGACGACTTCCATTTTGTTGACGTCGCCATGGCAGCTCTGGCAGGAAATCCCCCGATTTACGTGGGCCGAGTGGTTGAAGTAAACGTAGTCAGGAGATTTGTGCACGCGCACCCACTCGATCGGTTTTCCGTCATACCCGGCGAAGGTGGGATTCATCGACTTGTGCAGTGGGGCGAGCTTTGGGCTGTCGCGCTGGACGTGCTGGTGGCAATTCCAACACGTGCTGCCGGTTGGCACGTTCGAGTGACCGGCGACATCGACGAATGAGTGGCAATACCGGCAATCGAGCCCGAGTTGATCCACGTGGATCTTATGGGAAAACGGGATGGGCTGCGACGGTTGATATCCCACATTCATCGCTTTGGGCGTCGCATAATACGCAACTGCCAAGGCCACACCCGCCGCAGCAGTCCCGGCGCAAACAGCGATTTTGAGGGGGAGTAGATTGGACCAGCGAGGAAAAATGTTTGCCATGTGTGGGGCGATGCGGTGCTCGGGAGTCGCAGCTTGTGAAAATTTTCACAAGCTGCATTCAAAAAATTCCGGAACGAATCCGGACGGCGGGAGGATGCAAACGGAGCGGCATCATGCAATGCGAAAAAAGAAAATGTCACAGAATTTGTAACGGGACTGCGGAGCCTTCCCGGAATTCCCCATCACGCCTACGAATTCGACCAATTCATGCCTTTTTTCTGCCTCCAGAGTCGGTAAGCGCTGAATTGCTCCGCCTTCGGCAGGTCGCGACGCTCCGGCTCTTCGTTGAGAAAAAGTTCGAACGCGCCACCTGGGGAAGTTTCCGCTGCGGAAGGGCCGGACTCGAGAGGTTCCTGCCGCACCGGTTGCTGGCGCGCTAGACCCTCAATCTTTCCCAGCAATGCAAAAATGCGGATTGCCAAAAACAGCAACATCAGAAGCAACAACGTACAGAGCGCGAGCAGGATGATCACCGTGGAAAAATCGGATTCGGGCATGGCTCCACCGTCAGAAATGACAGCGGCCTTGCAAAGTCCCAAATCCCGCTCTCACCCAAGCGCTCTCACATGAGCCAGCGCCGCAGACGCCAGCCCTGCCGGATCGTAACCACCTTCCAGCGTTGAAACCACCCTCCCGCCGCACCACCGGTCGGCGAGCACTTTTGCCCGCCGGGTCATTTCCGCGAAGGTCTCGTCCGTCCAGTTCAGCCCGCCGATCGGATCACCCACTCGCGCATCAAATCCTGCGGAAATCAGCAGAAAATCCGGCTGAAACACATTCACCGCAGGTTCGAGCCGGTCGCTCCATTCTTTCAACGCCAAGTCCCCGTCCGAATTCGTCGGCAGCGGGATGTTCAGGTTGAATCCCTCTCCCGCCCCCTGCCCGCGGTCCGTCACATACCCGGTGTAAGGATAAATGGCGGCCTCATGCAGGGAAATGTAGAGCACCGTCGGATCTTCGATGAAAATCGCCTCGGTCCCGTTTCCGTGATGCACGTCCCAGTCGATGATCGCCACCTTCCCGATCCCGTGGCGCGACTGCAAATACCGCGCCGCCACCGCCACGTGGTTGAAGATACAGAATCCCATCCCCCGCGCAGACGTCGCATGATGCCCCGGTGGCCGCACCGCGCAGAACGCCGATGCCACGTCCCCGCGCATCACCGCATCCACCGCCTCCAGCACCGCCCCTGTCGCTTCCAGCGCCACATCGTAGCTGTCCTCGCAAATCGCCGTATCTCCCGTTCGCAAAACGTCCGCGAAGGTCTCCGTGTCCCGATACACCACGTCATGATAATAGTGCTCGTGCACCAGCAGAATTTCCGAAACCAAGGCCCTCCGTCCCGGAAGTCTCTTGAAATCAGCGGGTAAAGTCGCCAACGCCGTTTCCAGCACCCGGTAGCGCTCCGCCGACTCAGGATGCCCCCGCCCGGTATCGTGGCGCTCGTAACAGGGATCGTAGTGCACGCCGACCGGCAGGATTTTCTCACTCATCGTTCGATTCGTCTGATCTTTTTCCGCTCCAGAAACTTCTTACGAGACTTCAGGATCCGCTCCACCGACATCCTGAACTCGCGCTCACCATCCCCGCCAGACTTGGATTCCACCGCTCCTACGGCAAGGAATAATCCCGCCATCGCCCGGTTGTCCGGTAGCACACTGGCCCAGAATTTCTCGATCCCGCGCTGCTTCGCCACCGCCGCCAGCTCGCCTAACAAATAACCCGCGATTCCCATCTGCCGGCTTCCCTCGTGCACCACGAACGCGACTTCCGCGCTATTCCCGGTTTCATCCAGATAATACCGCCCGACCGCCCGCAACTGCTCCCTCCCGTGCTGTTCCGCAAAAATCCCCAACGCCAGATCCCGCGCCGGGTCCACCGCCGCCAGCTTGAACGCGGATTCGCCCGTCATCTTGTCCCGCAGATAGCCATAGCGCAGCCGCACTGTCTCCTCATCGTGCGAGTAGAAAAACTCCTGTAACCCCCGCATGTCGCTCGGATGCAGCGGTCGGAGAAACAGGCGGGTCTGCTGAAATTCCACCCACGCCGATTTCACCTCATCCGCCACCTTCGTCGCTCCCGGCATCGTGAAAAACTTCGGCAGCCACCCGCGCCCGTGCGCCCCGGCCAGCAGCGCCTCCCGATGATCCGGATGCGCGATCTCCACCAGCCGCGCCACCCGCTCCCGGATACTCCGCCCATACAAACTCGCCACCCCGTATTCCGTCACCACATGATGCACATCCCCCCGCCCGGTGCACACACCGCTGCCGGATTCCAGCCCCGCCACGATTCGTGACCGCCCGTCCGCATCCGCCGTGGACGTCAGCGCGATAATCGGCCGCCCACCCTTGCTCCGCCCCGCCCCACGGATGAAATCCTGCAACGCGCCGATCCCGCCGTAAAACCGGTGTCCGCTCGAATCCCGGACCACCTGCCCCGTTAGATCGATCTCCCGCGCCCCGTTGATTGCCACCATCCGGTCGTTGCGCGCGATCCGATAGGGATCGTTCACCCAGTCGCTCGGATGCAGTTCGATGTCCGCGTTTCCCTCCACAAACTGGTAAAGCTTCCGGCTGCCCAGCACATGGCTGGCGATGATTTTCCCTGGCAGATAGTTCTTCGCCGAGTGGTCCACCGCGCCGCAGCGCACCAGATCCATCAATGCGTCGTTCAACATCCCCGTATGAATCCCCAGATGCCGATGCTTCTTCAATGCCCGCACCACCGCCTCCGGGCTGTTTCCCAAGCCACATTGAATCGTTGCGCCATCCTCGATCAACTGCGCCGCGTGCCGCCCGATCCGCTCGTGCCGCTCGTCGAAGATCCCCACCGCCGCTTCCGGCAACGCCGCCTCTCGCTCAAGGAACCAGCCGATTTTCCGCGTCGAAATCAATGTATCCCCGCAAGTCCGTGGCATTTTCGAATTTACCTGGGCGATCACCACCCGCGCACACTTCACCGCAGCCATCACGACGTCCACACTCACCCCCAGCGAGCAAAATCCCGCCGCGTCCGGCGGACTCACCTGGATCAACGCCACATCCAGCGGCAGCGGCCCGGTTTTAAAAAGCGACGCCACCTCCGACATCGCACACGGCGTGTAATCCGCCTGACCGCGCTCCACCGCATCCCGCAGCGCAGGCGTCAGATAGAATGAATTCGTCCGCAACACTTGCTCGTATTTCGGATCGATCCACGGCGTCTCGCCCAGTCCGTGGATGTGAACCAGCTCCACATCCTTGAACCCCGCCGCCATCGCCAGCATCGATTCCACCAGCGCGAACGGAACCGAAGCCCCCCCGCCGATGAACACCCGGCTCCCCGGCCTCACCAGCCGCAGCCAATCACTTGCTTCCAATCGCTTCATGCCCCAAACCAACCAAAGATCCGCACCGATTGCGCGAACATTTCCCCGAATGTGTCCCGGCTGTCCCAGTCGGGAGAAATGGTGGGCCGCCCAAGAATTGCCGCTTGCGGAAAACCAGTGAGAATCAGAGGCTCATGGAACAAAAGTTGTGTAACCTCATGACAACCAGACTGCCTCTAATCACCCTGCTCGCCCTTTTGGTCGTAAATTATGTTTCATCCGCCAGCCCGATTCCCGACTTCCCCTTCATTGCCGCAGATGGTAGCGCATCGCGAGAGGTAGCACCGACGAATGCAAGCATCCACTTCACCGTTTTGGCTTTTTCAAAAAGCTCCGAAGAGGCCACGAACACCGTCCAGACAGCGCTCGGTAACGTGGTCACCGCATTGAAGGCCGAAGGCGTCGGTGAAAAGATGATCCGTTCTCACGATATCGACAAATCGGCAGTACGCAGTCGGGACAATAACGCGAACAAGGCGTTGGAGATCCTTGGCTACGAAGTCTCACGCAAGGTCGAGCTAAAACTGCCGGATCTGGCTAATTATCCAAAGATCATCCGCGTCCTCATGACAGCCGACCACATCGCGAACATGAGCAGCAATTTCGACACCAGCACACGCGAGGATGTGGAAGCAGAACTGACAGGAGAAGCCTGTATAAAGGCGCGAAAAAAAGCCGATCTACTGGCAAAAGGAGCAGGAGTAACCATCGACCGAGTGTATGCGGTCAGCAATAATTCTCTTGAAGCGATCGGCCAGCAATTCGATCTCCGTAACTCCGGCGGGGGAGTTGATTACTTCAGCTCAAACGACGCTCCTGAAATTTTACTCTTCGTTCCATCAACCATCGAACTTTCTGCATCGGTGAATATCCTCTACAAACTGGCCCCGTAGTTGCCACCTGTCGAAGGATGTGGACGTTCCGTCTACGCATGGAGACGAGGCGTCCCCACCCCTTAAAAAAGACGGCCATTCACAGATCGTCACCCTCCCACCGCCTTCCTCAAAACCCCACCCGCGAGACGTTGCAAGTCTTCGAAATCGGAAATTCACGCCCACATGCCACGCAGAGCGGGCGAGCTCGGTTGTAAAAACGCCCATGATTTTTGGCCGCTCGACATTTCCCGCCGCCTTGAATACCCCTTATCTATGAAACTTGAAGAAGTTCAAAAACGCGCCATGGACTTACCGGACTCGGATCGCGCCAGCTTGGCAGCCGATCTTCTGGTGTCCCTGCCCGGCGTTTTGGTCGATGCCGACGATGGAATCGCCGAAGCTCGCCGGCGCTCGAAAGAACTCGACGAGGATCCCACTGCCGGATGCTCGTGGCATGAAATCAAAGAAGCGCTCGGACGTTAGCGGATGGGAGTGATCCTCCATCGGCAGATCCAGAAGGATTTGCGCACGGCTTTGGTATTCTATGAAACAGAAGGCGGCTCGAAACTGGCCGACCGATTCTTTGATGAAGCTGAAAACGCCGCAGCCAAGGTGCTGCAAAATCCACAGGGCTTTCATTTCATGGCCGATGGGCTGCGGCGCATCTCTCTGGAATCCTTCCCCTACCATTTTGTCTTCGAGGAAAACCGACAAGCCGTGAGATTTCTCGTTTTGCGTCATGACAAACGTCACCCTTCATTTGGATTGCGGCGGCGTTAGGGAAAACCGTGACCGTTAAGGGGGATGGACGTCTCGTCCATGCATGGGGACGAGACGTTCCCACCCCTTAAAAAGACGTCCATTCAAAGATCGCCACTCCCCGGCTTTTCCTGCAAATCCTCCTGCGTGACCTTGCCAGTCTTTGAAATCGAAAACTCCCTGCGGGATGCCATGCAGGGCGAGCGGGCGCGGGTGCTGCTCAAAGCCCCCACAGGCTCGGGAAAATCCACGTCCGTGCCCGGGATGCTGGTGGATGCAGGGATTTCCGGGCGCATCGTCGTCATCGAACCCCGCCGAATGGCCGCGCGTCTGCTGGCGGGGTGGGTGGCGAAACAACGCAAGGCCACGCTCGGCAATGAGGTGGGCTACGCTGTCCGTTTCGACACGAAATACCGCAACGACACGAAGATCATCTATCTGACAGACGGCGTTTTCCAACGCTGGATTCAGGACGATCCGACACTCTCCGGAGTCGGCGCGGTGGTCTTCGACGAGTTCCACGAGCGGCGACTGGCGGTGGATGTCGCGCTGGCGCGGTGTCTCGATTTACAAGAAGGCCCGCGCCCGGATTTGCGGGTGGTGGTGATGTCCGCGACGCTGGAAACGGCGGGGCTGGCGGACTATCTCGCCCCAGCCATTTCGCTCGAAGCAGGCGGGCGGACGCATCCGGTGCAGGTGCTCTATCGGGCGGACCGGCCGCCGGTGAACGACCGCCGTGGTGGACCACCGCGCGAGACGCCTATCTGGGAGAAAATGGTGAACGTCTGCCGCGAGGCGATGGCGATGCCGGACCCGGGAAATATTCTGATGTTCCTACCCGGCACCCACGAGATCCGGCGGACCATCGAGCTGCTAGAAAACACGATCGGGAAGGGCTGGGATGTGTTCCCGCTGTATTCGGCGCTCCAGCCCGCTGCGCAGGAAGCCGCGATTTCTCCCGGCCCGCGCCCGAAAATCATCGTGGCGACGAACGTGGCGGAAACCTCGCTCACCATCGACGGCGTGCGCACCGTGATCGACAGCGGCCTAGCACGCATCGCCTCCTTCGAACCCCGCCGCGGCATCAACACGCTGCTCATCAAAAAAATTTCCCGAGCCGCCGCCGAGCAGCGCACGGGCCGCGCCGGGCGGACGGCACCGGGGCGGGCGTTCCGCTTGTGGAGCGAAGCCGACCACGCACGGCGGGCGGAATTCGAAGCTCCGGAAGTCCACCGCGTGGATCTCGCAGAAGCCGCGCTCCTCCTCAAAGCGGCGGGTGTTCGCGAGATCCGGGAGTTCCGCTGGTTCAATGCGCCGGTGGAAGAAACACTGTCTCGGGCCGAGCGCCTGCTGCACGATCTTGGAGCGCTGGATTCATCCGGCCAGCTAACGGATGAAGGCAGAAAAATGGCATCGCTGCCGCTGGAACCCCGATTCTCGCGGCTGATGTTAGCCGGCCATGAACAAGGCTGCGTGGCGGAAACTGCCTTCATCGCGGCAACGGTGCAGGGTGACGGAATTTTCACCAACAAACGCGGTGGAGTCGGTCGCAAGGATTTCATTTTCGCGGACGACGACTCGGATTTCGCGGGCGAATGGCGGGCATTCGAATCAGCCGAAGCCATGGGTTTCGATCCACGCCGCTGCGACCAAGTCGGCGTGATGGCACGCGGTGCGCGGGAGACAGCGCAGGGATTTGACCGGCTGTGTGCGCTGGCGAAGCGCTTCGGCTGGGAGTGGCAGCCGGTGGATTTCAGATTGCGCCGGGAAGCGGTAGGAAAGGCGATGCTCGCAGCGTTCAGCGATCAGTTAGCGATCCGCGTTAGCCAGGGCACGCTTGCGTGCAAACTAGTCGGCAATCGCAAGGGCAAGCTGGACGAGGAGTCGTGCGTGAAGAACGCCCCGGCCTTCGTCGCGGCGGAAATCACCGAGGTCGAGGCGCGGGAAATCATCGTGCACCTTCGGCGGGCGACGGCCATCGATCCAGCGTGGCTCGCCGAGTTATTTCCTGAAGACCTCACCCTCACCGACGGCGCTGCCTGGGACGAAACCCGCCGCCGGGTGGTTGCTCGAAAGGAAACCCGTTTCCGCGATCTGGTGCTGGAGGCCAAGGAAAGCGACCAAGGCGTGAACCTCGACGCCGCCGCGGAGATCCTCGCGACGCGGGTTTTATCAGGTGAACTCGATTTAAAAAACTGGGACCATTCCGTCGAGCAATGGACCGCACGGCTCGACTCGCTTGGCAAGTGGATGCCGGAGTTAGAGATGCCCGGGTGGTCGGATGAGGATCGGACAGATGCCATCGCGCAGATCTGCCATGGTTCCGTTAGCTACAAGGAGATCAAGGAAGCAAACGTCTGGCGCGTCCTGCGCGAGTGGCTGAGCGCGGGCCAACGCGCGGCGCTGGATGCGTATTGCCCGGAGCGCGTGGATTTGCCGAACGGGCAGTCCGCGAAGGTGACCTATGCATTCGGGATGGATTCGTTCATTTCCGTGCGTGTCTCGCATCTATTCGGAATCTGGGAGACGCCGACGGTTGCGAGCGGCAGAGTTCCTTTGCTCGTCCACATCCTCACGCCCGGCCAGAAACCTTGGCAAATGACCAAGGATCTCAAGGGATTCTGGCAGACCGGATACGCCCAGATGAAAAAAGAAGTCGCCGGCCGCTACCCGCGCCACCCGTGGCCAGACGATCCTAAAGCGTGGGTCGCGGCAGGCAGTCCGAGAAAATAATTCTTCCTCTCGTCCCTCGACCCTCCACTCTTGCTTCATCCCATGTGGCGTCTCCTCTTCCTCTTCTCCGCGATTCCCATCGTCGCCGCTTTTGTTAGCCGTTGGTTTTTCGGACTGCGCATTCTGGCGGATGAGGGAAAACGTCCGTGCCGCTGCGATCTGGCAACCTGGATGCCATCACCCGAAGATTCCGCCGTGATCCACCGCGCCGAAGAATCCGCCTCCGAATTCGGTCGCCAGCTGCGCCTCAAAGCTTTGGCAGAATGGCGCGAACAAGATCCCAAAGCCGCCACCGCCCGCGAGAATTCCCGCCGCTTCGGCATGGCCGTACCACCGCTCAGCGGAGTCATCGCCGTGTTCGCCGTGCTTGTCGCGAAGATCCCGATCATGGGCGGAATTTCCTGTGTTCTAGCAGCCACCGCCCTGTCCGCCGCTCTCGGCGTGCTTTCCCTGGCACCGGAACTCGCCGCGATCACCCGCGCCGCGCAGAAACTCCGCGCCGCGAAAAGCTTCCCGCGCCGCGACGACGAGGATGCCGTGATTCGCTGCGCCGTCGCCCACGCCTGGAAGGAAACCATGCCGCCGATCCTGAGCCTGGTTCAACGCTGAGCGCCCGGCTCGAGCAATCGGTAGCCGATCCCCGGTTCGTTCTGGATCACAAAACGATCGCCGAGTTTTTTCCGCAAATGGTTGGCATAAACTCTCAGGTAGTGGGTTTGTCCGTCGCCTTGCGGCCCCCAGACCTCGCGCAACAACTGGCGCTGCGTCACGATTTTCCCGGCATGACGGGCGAGCGCTAGCAGAAACGCATACTCCGTGGGCGTCATCTTCAACTCCCCGCCTGATAGAATGACCTCGTGCCGGTCCAGGTGCATCGTCAGCGGCCCGACCACGACCTCCGGCGAATCTCCACCGCCCTGCCGACGGCGCTGGATCACGGCCAGACGCGCGACGAGTTCCGCCGTGGAAAATGGCTTGGTCACGTAGTCGTCCGCACCGCTCTCAAGCGCGGTGACCTTGACGGCCTCCTGGTCGCGCACTGATAGAATAAGCACTGGCACCGCGCTCCACTCGCGAAGGCTTCGCAAAACCTCCAGCCCATCCATGTCCGGCAGGCCGAGATCCAACAGCACGACATCAGGCCGATGAAACGCAGCTTCCTGCAAGCCAAGCCTGCCAGTCTCCGCCTCGCGGACCACGTATCCGCGCGATTCGAGCGCCAGCCGCAACAAACGCCGGATCTGGATTTCGTCATCAATGATCAGCGCGGTCATGCTTCCGAGGGTTCCGCGATCCGGTCCGGGACACAAGGATTGTCGTCGTGAACCATGAATTCCGCTTTCAAGAGAATTTCGAAAACTGCGCCGCCTTCCGGATGATTCCAGCCCGCGATGTCGCCACCAAGTGCCTGCAAGAAGCCCCGCGCGATCGATAGCCCGAGTCCGGTTCCCCCGGTCGGTGCGCCCGGTGCCCGATAGAATTTCCCGAAAACCCGCGCCTCCTCACCGGGTGGCAGCCCGGGTCCGTGATCACGCACGATGATGCGGAGTTTCTGCTCGGCGTGACGGACCGTGACATCAATCCCGGTTTGAACGGGGCTGTACACACCGGCGTTGTGTAAAATGTTGGCCAGCGCCTGGACTAACAACGTCTGGTCGGTTTTGATCAACGGTATGTCAGCAGCGATGTCGATCTTTACGGGATGATTCTTCATGACGTCACCCGCTTTCTTGATCGAGTTCTCGACGAGTTCATGCACGTCGCACCATTCCATCTGCGGTTCGACCACCTGCGACTCTAACCGGGTCATTTGAAGCAGCCCGTCCACCAGCCGCTGAAGCCGCGTGGTCGCCGTGTCGATTTCAATCACGTAAGGATTCG
>JBOFET010000234.1:0-21393 GCA_051648225.1 Luteolibacter sp. | reverse complement strand
TCCCGTCGATCAGACCGAGCGTTTTCACTTGATCGTGAGCCAGCCACCGCCCGGATCTAAAGTGAATCGCGCAAACGAGCACTTCATGTCCGTGGTGGTGAATGCGCCGCTGAACCCGACGCCACAGGTCGCGTATGTGAAAAACGCGTCCGAGGCTTCCGCCACCCTGCGAGCCGCGACTCCCGCTGATGAGTTTTTCACCCCAGTGCTGGAGGTGGTGAAACGAGCGACGGCAGACGGAAAAATCTTTTTGGAAGTGCTAGAGGTGGTCGCCTCGAATTGGAGTCCACGGGAACCGTAGCTCTCAACAAGGAATTCTCTGCTGGGCTGTTTCGGATAGTGGCAAAGATACCTGTCCGTCGAAATACCGGATTTTTCAGCCTTTGACTGCTTGCTGGATTCATTCACAAATCCCGCATGTCGATTCTTGAAAAGGCCCGCGAACTCGCGGTCATCCACTCATCCGCCGCCGTCATCGGCTGGGACCAGGAAACCTATCTGCCAGCCGACGCGACGAAACACCGGGCCGATCAACTAGCCTGGCTCTCTTCCCGCGCCCACGAACTTGCCACTTCTGACGCTTGGAAAAAGGATCTCGAAGCCGCAGAGGACGCCGACAGCGGCACCGATCCCAAGCTGACCGCGAATCTCAAGGAACTCCGCCGCGAGTTCGACCGGGCCACTAAACTGACCGTGGAATTGGTCGCCCGTGACTCAGTGGCCAGCTCGCTCGCCAAACACGCCTGGGCCGATGCCCGCGAGCGGTCGGACTTCTCTTCATTCGCCCCGCACCTTGAGACCCTGCTCGGCATCGCCCGCGAGAAAGCCGGGCTCTGGGGCTATCAGAACGAACCTTACGACGCGCTTCTCGACGGCTACGAACGCGCCACCAGCACCGCTGCTGTCGCCTCCCTGTTCGAAACGATGCGTCCTTCCCTGCGCGAAATCGCCACCCAGGCGGTGGCCAAGTCCGCTTCGAAATCCCCTCGCCTGCCGGAAGGTCCCTATCCGATCGCCGCCCAACAGCGGTTCAACGCTCAAGTCGCCGAGGCCGTTGGATTCGATTTCCAGGCGGGCCGGATCGACACCACCACGCATCCATTCTGCACCACGCTCGGCCCTCGCGATGTCAGGCTGACCACGCGCTACATGGAGTCCGATTTCACCTCCTCACTCTTCGGTGTACTGCACGAGGCCGGCCACGGACTCTACGAACAAGGCCTGACAGCGGACGACTTCGGCCTGCCCTCGGGCAGCGCAGTATCGCTCGGCATCCACGAGTCCCAGTCGCGACTATGGGAAAACCACGTCGGCCGCTCGCGGGCGTTCTGGGAGAAATGGTATCCGTCGGCCCAGGAGTGCTTCCCCCAGTTAGGTGGGTTTCCGCTGGAGGATTTCCTCGACTACCTGTGGTGCGCCGAGTTCTCGCCGATCCGCGTGGAAGCGGATGAGGCCACCTACGACCTGCACATCCTGCTCCGCTTCGAGCTGGAGCGGCGGATGGTCAACGGCACGCTGGCCGTCGCCGACGTGCCCGCCGCTTGGAACGAAGGATTTCGCGAATTGTTTGGTTTTGCACCGGAAGACGACCGCCGTGGCTGCCTGCAGGACATCCACTGGTCGATGGGCGGCCTCGGCTATTTCGCCACCTACACGCTCGGCAACATTCACTCCGCTCAGCTCTTCGCCGCAGCGGAAAGGGATCCTATCGTGGCCGCTGCAAATGCCCGCGCCGACTATGCTCCCCTGCTCGGGTGGCTGAGAAAATCCGTCCACGCCCACGGAGCCACGCTCGATCCGGCAGAACTCATCCTCCAAGCCACCGGACGAGCGCCTTCGACGGATGACTACCTCGCCCACCTCAAATCCCGCTACCTCTAACACCATGCCTCGCGGAATCCTGATCGTGCTCGAAGGAATCGACGGCACTGGCAAGTCCACCCAAGCGAAGCGGCTTGGCGAGTGGTTCGTCTCGCAAGGCCGCGAGGTGGTGCTCAGCCGCGAACCGACCAGCGGCCCGTGGGGCACCAAGGTCCGCGAGTCCGCCGCCACCGGTCGGCTCTCACCGGAGGATGAGCTTGAGTATTTCCTCAACGACCGCCGCCAGCATGTGGAAGAGCTGATCGCCCCATCACTCGCCGCCGGCAAGGTCGTGATCCTCGACCGCTATTATTTCTCGACCATGGCCTATCAGGGTGCCCGAGGTTTTGACCCGGCGGAGATCCGACACAGGAACGAGGCTTTCGCCCCGGTGCCGGACCTTCTGCTCGTCATGGATCTGGACGTGGACATCTCGCTGGAGCGCATCGGCTCGCGCGGCGACGTGGCCAACGAGTTTGAAAAACGCGACAACCTGGAGCGCTGCCGCGAGATCTTCCTCATGCTCAGGGACGAGCCTTTCGTACGGGTGATCGATAGCTCCGGCAGCCTCGACGAGGTCACCCGCGAGATGATCCGGGCGGTCGCTTCATCCTCTTCGAGTTGCGGCAGCGCCGAATAAACCTTGAGAAATCAAGCCTTCCCGCGTAGCCTGCCACGCAGGGTCAATGGCAAATCGACTTGCGGAATACCGCAAAACGGACCGTCTTGAACCTCTCAATCAGCCGCCCCCGATCCTCAATGAATTTCCGCGTCACGTGCGAGCTTGAATACACACTTCAAGATCCCGCTACTTTTTTGTTCGCCCTGCAATGCATTCAAACGCCCGGCCAGAAGATACTCAGCGAGTCGCTGCAGATCACTCCGTTCATCGCTGCCGAGGAAATGACACTCGTCGGAGGAATGAACCGTTTCACCCGCATCAAGACGTTGAATCCGGGTCCACTGAGTGTTCACTATCAGGCGGAAGTCAACATCACGCCGCGCAGTTTCCCGGTCCGCTTGCTCAAACCCAGCACACCGGGAGACGTGACTGCCGAGGTGCTGCCCTTCCTTTTTCCCAGCCGCTACTGCCAGTCCGACCGGCTGCGGCAAATGAGCAAGGAACTCTTCGGTCATCTACAGACTCCCTATCTGATTGTGTCCGCAGTGAGCGACTGGATCTACCAGAACATCGCCTATGTCAGCGGCAGCTCCGGCGAGAATTCCTCGACCATCGACACGCTGGACCAGCAGCAAGGCGTCTGCCGGGACTTCGCACATCTCGCAATCTCATTCTGCCGGGCGCTGAACGTGCCAGCGCGCTATACCACTTGCTACGCCTATCAACTCCAGCCGCCGGACTTCCATGCCTGTTTCGAAGTTTACATCGGCAGCGCATGGTACCTTTTCGACGCGACGCGGCTGGTGCCACTCAACGGCCTGATCCGCATCGCCACCGGCCGCGATGCCGCGGATGCGGCGGTGTGCACGATGTTTGGAAATCCCGAGCTGACGCTCAGCGCGGTAAACTGCGAATGCCTGTCACCCACGTTTTACCCAGTGACCCACGACAGCTTGGCGAAACGCGATGAAGTGATTTTTCTCCCGTGAGATCCCATCCAGCCGCGCGGGGAACTCGGATCGCACCGCGCGTCAGTTCACTTCCTTGCGGGCACATAAATCAGACCACCGCCATTGATGCAGTAGCGCTGATCCGTAGGGGTCTGATATCCCTCACCCGAAAAGACGTGGCCGAGATGACCACCACATTTGGCACAGACCACCTCGGTGCGGGTCATTCCCAGCGTGACGTCTTTTTTGATCGAGACGTTTTCCGCCTTGGCGGGATCGTAAAAGGAAGGCCAGCCACAGCCGGAGTCGAACTTTTCCTTCGACGAGAAGAGTAGCGCCTGGCAGCCCGCACAATGGTAGGTGCCCTCGCCTTGATTTTTAAACTGTTTGTAAACTTGGCCGTTAGCCCGCTCGGTGCCGGACTTTCGGAGAATGTGAAACTGCTCTGGAGTGAGAATTTTTTCCCACTCTTCATCGGTCTTAACGACCTTTCCAACAGGTTCGGCGGGGATTTCGGTGCGGGTTTCCATGGCGAATTGCTATTTTTCCTCAGCGGAGAAGGCTGATAGAGCAAGCTTAAGAGTGATGATCATTCCTGACATGGGATCGGCCATAGGAAGAGAACTCAGAACCCTACCGATTCCATCCCTTGCCAGTCCACTTCACGCAAGCTGCTCGGCCAGTACTGCCACGCCGTAATCGCGGTTCATGCGGGCAATATGATCCACGCTGATTTCTTTCGGGCAGGCGGCTTCGCACTCGTATTGATTCGTGCAGTTTCCAAATCCCTCTGCGTCCATCTGGCGGACCATCGCCAAGACGCGCTTCCGGCGCTCCGGCTGGCCTTGGGGGAGATGGCCCAGATGGGACACCTTCGCCGACACGAACAACATGGCGGAGGCATTCTTGCAGGAGGCGACGCAGGCGCCACATCCGATGCAGGCGGCAGCGTCAAACGCACGGTCAGCATCCACCTTCGGGATCGGCAGAGTATTGGCATCCACGGCGGAACCGGTGCGGACGTCGATGTAGCCACCAGCTGCGATGATTCGGTCAAAGGCGGAACGGTCCACGATCAAGTCCCGGACGAGCGGAAAAGGATTGGCGCGAAATGGCTCGATCCAGATGGTGTCACCATCCGCAAATTTACGCATGTGGACCTGGCAGGTTGCTGTCGCGCGTTCCTTGCTGTGGGGGATTCCATTGATCGTCAGCGAGCAGGAGCCGCAGATGCCCTCCCGACAGTCGTGTTCGAAGTGAATCGGCTCGGTGCCGTTGACGATGAGCTTCTCATTCACAATATCGAGCATCTCAAGGAACGATGCCTCTGCAGGAATGTTCTTGGCATCGTAAGTTTCAATTTTTCCTTGGGCCTTCGGACCCGACTGCCGCCAAACTTTGAGTGTGAGATTCATGGGAATATCGATGCAGGTTCAAACAATGCGGTTTCGACCGCAACCAGTTGCCAGTGCGGGAGATTAGAAGCGAATCCGCTGCGAGCTAGGAGAAAAATTCAGATTTCCAAGCGATTTTTTCGACTCGCCGCGCATCAGTTCAGGACCATGAGGCAGACTGAATCGGAATGGATTTGAGTGCGGAAAAAATCACAAAAAGTCAATTGACCGTTTGGCGGCTCGGTGCTTATTTTCCCGCGTCGCGACACAAAATAGGCGGCCCGATCGAGTCTCCCTGAGGGTTTTGGGTTTTTCCCCGGGATTATTGATCGGGCCGCTTTTTGTTTCGCTCCGGGCGTTGCCCGACACGCGACAGGAATGTCGCGGCTCCTTATTGGACCGCCTTTTCTGGGCTGAGTTTCGGGTCTTTGTAGGTGGACTGGACGTAAACCTCGCGCAGCAGCTTGTGCTCGATCTGGCAAGGGCTATGGGCCATGAGGTCGGCTCCCTTGTTGTTTTTCGGGAAGGCGATGACCTCGCGGATGCTTTCCTCGCCAGCGACTAACATCGCGATGCGGTCGAGACCGAGGGCGAGTCCGCCGTGTGGCGGCGCGCCGAAGCGGAAGGCATCGAGAAGGTGGCCGAACTTGATCTGCTGCTCTTCCGGGCCGACGCCTAACACGCTGAACATTTTTGCTTGGAAATCCTTTTCGTGAATCCGGATGGATCCGCCGCCGAGTTCGTAGCCGTTGAGCACGACGTCGTAGGCGACCGCACGGACATTGGCGTAGTCGCCGGCTTCAAGCTTGGCGATGTCGTCTGGATGCGGGCGAGTGAACGGGTGGTGGACGGCGGCCCAGTGGCCGGATTCCTCGTCGTGCGCGAGCAGTGGGAAATCGACGACCCAGAGGAAGTTGAATTTCGTGGGGTCGTTGTTGAGTTCCATCATCACGGAGCATTCCGAGCGGACACGGCCGAGGATGGTGCTGACGCTTTCGCGCGAACCGGCGGCGAAGAAGACGATGTCGCCTTCCGCGAGATCGAGCTTGGAGAGGACATTGGCCTTTTCCGAGTCGGTGAAAATCTTCCAAAGCGGACTCTTGTATTCGCCGTTTTCGAGCTTGATGAAGGCGAGGTTTTTCACCGGGAGTCCGGCTTGCACCGCGATCTCGTTGAGGCGGTTCATCTGACCGGTGGTGATGGTGGCGAAGCCTTTCGCATTGATGGCGCGCACCACACCACCGCCGTCGAGGATGCTGCGGAAGATCTTGAACTCGGTGGTCGCGAAGACGTCACCCAAGTCGGTGATTTTCATCTCGAAGCGGGTGTCCGGCTTGTCAGAGCCGTAGATGTCCATCGCATCCGCATAGGTCATGCGCGGGAAACTCGCAGGCACTTCGATCCCGAGGCCGGCCTTGAACATCGAGCCTAGCAGACCTTCGACCAATCCGATGATATCGTCCTGATTGACGAAGCTGGCCTCAATGTCGATCTGGGTGAATTCCGGCTGACGATCGGCACGCAGGTCCTCGTCGCGGAAGCAGCGGGCGATCTGGAAATATTTCTCCATGCCGGCGACCATCAGCAGTTGTTTGTATTGCTGGGGAGCTTGTGGCAGAGCGTAAAAACGGCCGGGGTTGAGGCGCGATGGCACGAGGAAATCGCGCGCGCCTTCCGGTGTTGGGTTGGATAGAATCGGCGTTTCGATTTCATAGAAACCGGAGTCATCAAGGTAACGACGGGCGGCGGAGGTGATCACGCTGCGCTGGCGGATGTTCTTGTTCATGCGCGGGCGGCGCAGGTCGAGATAGCGGTATTTCATCCGCAGGTCTTCGTTAGAGAGTTCCTTGTCGAGCTGGAACGGCAGCACGTCCGCCTTGTTGACGATGGTGAGTCCGGTAGCGACGATTTCGATCGAACCGGTGGCGATTTTGGCGTTTTCCGAACCTTCAAGGCGCTTGGAAACGCGGCCTGTCACCTGGACCACGTCCTCCTCGCGCAAAGTGTGTGATAGAGCGGAAACCTCGGGGTTTTCCTCGGGATGGAAAACGCACTGGGTAAGCCCCTCGCGGTCGCGCAGGTCGATGAAAATGACGCCACCGTGGTCGCGGGCGGAATTCACCCAGCCGATGAGCGTGACGGTTTGATCGATGTGGGAATCGCGGAGTTCGTTGCAATGATGAGTGCGCATGGAGTGAAAATTTTAAGATTCATTCAACCACAGATGAACGGGATGAACGCAGATGAAAGAGATGGGATTAAGAATTGAGATTTGGAGCCGATGGAGGAGTTAGTGTGACGCGGCGAAACTGGAGTTTTGCGTATTTGAAATTGAGGATCAGCCCAACTTGTAGACCTGAGGCACGCAGGTAGTTCAACATGCGGCCAACTTCATGGTCCGTGATGCGATCAATGGTTTTGGTATCAACAACGATCTTTCCGAAAACAATCAGATCGGGAACGTATTCCCCCACTTTGGAGTCTCGATAAACGATTGGGTAGCGCGCTTGTTGGGCAAAAGGAATTTCATGATATCTAAAATCGACAACAAGTGCCTCTTCATAGGGCTTTTCATGAAATCCATGGCCAAGAGCATTCAGGACGGCAAATGCACATCCGATAATTCCCTCGGTCTCCACCACATGAATCCCATCTCTTCCATCTCTTCCATCTCTTCCATCTGCGTCCATCCTGTTCATCTGTGGTTAGAATTCTTCATGCCAGCAGCGGACCATCCGGTTGCAGCAGACGATCCGTTAGCCAGTCGATGGCGGTTTCGGCGTGGCCGGCTTCTTCGATGCGGCTGGCGAGGATCTTGAGTTTAAGCTCGGGATATTCCTCCCCGACGATGAGGGCGAAGCGGGCACCGCATTTTTCGGCGCTTTGGAACTGCTTGCCGACCTTGGCACTGCCCAGCGCCAAATCGACGGAAATCCCGGCGCGTCGAAGGCTGGTGACGAGTTGTAGGGATTCGGCGCGCTTCGTTTCATCCGCGACGACGACGTAAATGTCGCAGGCGGCGGCATTCCGTTGGAGCCAGACTTCCATCTGGATGGCGGTGTGGGTCGTTTCTTCGATGAGGTTGCGGATGACGTAGTCGCCCATCGCAAATCCGGTGGCGGGCATATCCACAGCTCCGTCGGAAATCGTCGAAATCAACGTGTCGTAGCGACCACCACCGGCGACGGCGCGCATGGACTTTTTCGCATCGAAGACTTCGAACACGATACCGGTGTAGTAAGCAAGCCCACGAACGATTGAGAGATCGAGCTCGACGAAATTCGCAAATCCGCGGGCGGAAAGGTCCTCGCGGATCGCGAGATAGGCGGCGGAGGCGTTCGCGGGATCGGCGATGAAGGCGCGGACTCCTTCGGGAGTGAGCGAAAATGCGGCGAGTTTTTGCACCAGCACTTCCGGCTTCTCGCGTTCGATCTTGTCGATGATGCCAAGGAAATCGGGGATGCTGTCCTCCGGAATGCCGTTGGCTTCGGCGAAGTCGATCCATGCCGCCCGGTCGGAAACCCGGACGACGAAATCCCCCTCGACGAAGCCAAAGGCCAGCATCGTCTCGATCGCCAGCGCGATCAGCTCCGCATCGGCAGCCGGTCCAGCCTCGCCGAGGATGTCCACGTTGAACTGGTGGAACTCACGTCCCCTGCCCTTCTGAGGTTTTTCATAGCGGAAACACTGGCCGATCTCGAACCACTTCAGCGGCTTCGGAAAATCCCGCTGGTGCTGGGCGACGATCCGCGCCAGCGAGGCGGTGACTTCTGGGCGGAGCGTGACATCGCGCCCGCCCTGGTCCTCGAAGCGGAAAAGTTGGCTCGAAATCTCGCCGCCGGCCTTTTTCAAGTAGAGTGCGGTGTCTTCGACGATCGGAGTTTCGTATTCGACATAGCCGCAGCGGCGGGCCACGCCGCGCCAAGTCTCGAACAAATAATTGCGGACCGCGCACTCACGGGGCGTGAAGTCGCGGAATCCTGGAAGTGCTTGGAAAGTAGGTCCTGCCATGGGCGGGCGGCGAGGATGCACGCCGTTTCCGGCAATTCAAGACGGGATTGCGGTGAGTATTTGGACTGCGGAGACATGTCCCCGCTCTCCCACTGGCCGACATGTCGGAGCAGTCCACACTGAGGTGATTTCTTGGACCTCGAAGTCACAGATATTTATCTGTCACCGCGCCTTCGCTGGCGGTGGAGACGAGCTTGGCGTATTTCGCGAGCACGCCGCGGGTGTAGCGCGGGGCGGGCTGGACCCAGGCAGCCTTGCGCTTGGCGATTTCCTCATCGGTGATCTTCACGTCGATGCGGTTGTTCACGGCGTCGATGGTGATTTCATCGCCGTCCTGGAGGATGCCGATGGTGCCACCCATGAAGGCTTCCGGGGTGATGTGGCCGACGACGAATCCGTGACTACCACCGGAAAAACGGCCGTCGGTGATGAGCGCGACGTCCTTGCCGAGGCCCATGCCCATGACGGCGCTGGTAGGGCCGAGCATTTCACGCATGCCCGGGCCGCCTTTCGGACCTTCCATGCGGATGACGATGACATCGCCCTTGTGGATTTGCTTGGCGAGGATGGCCTTCATGCCGTCGCCTTCGGATTCGAAGACTTTGGCCTTGCCGGTGAAAAGTTCGCCTTCCTTGCCGGAGATTTTCGCGACCGAGCCGCCTTCCGCGAGATTTCCGTAAAGCACGCGGAGGTGGCTGTCTTTTTTGATCGGATTGGAAAGCGGGCGGATGATCTGTTGGCCTTCCGGATAGGGTGTGGTGAATTTCGCGATGTTCTCGCGCATCGTGCGGCCGGTCACCGTCATGCAATCGCCGTGGAGCAACCCGCCGTCTAGCAGGATCTTCAGCAGCGGCATGGTGCCACCGATGGCGACGAGGTCTGACATGGAATACTTTCCAGACGGCTTGAGGTCGGCAAGTACGGGGACGTTCTTCCCGATGCGCTCGAAGTCGTCGATGGTGATCTCGATGCCAGCCGAGTGGGCGATGGCCGGGATGTGAAGCGCGGCATTGGTAGAGCCACCGAGCGCGATGAGCACGGTGATGGCATTTTCGAATGCTTCCTTGGTGAGGATGTCGCGGGGCTTGATGCCGAGTTTGATGAGATTGACAACGGCTGCTCCGGAGTCGAAGCAATCGCGCATCTTGTCATCGGAAATCGCGTTTTGGGCAGACCCGTTAGGCAGCGACATGCCGAGCGCTTCGATGGCGCTGGCCATGGTGTTCGCGGTGTACATGCCGCCGCAGGATCCGGCACCGGGAATGGCGTTGGCCTCGACAGTTTCGAGTTCTTCGTCAGAAAATTCACCGTTGGCATGTTTACCGACGGCTTCGAACACGGACACGATATCGAGGTCCTTTTTCTCGCCTTTGACCACCGCGCAACCGGGGAGAATCGTGCCGCCATAGACGAAAACCGCCGGGCGGTTCATGCGGGCCATGGCCATGAGGCAGCCCGGCATGTTCTTGTCACAGCCGCCGATCGCGACAAAGCCGTCCATGCCTTCGCAGCCAACCACCGTTTCGATCGAATCGGCGATGACCTCGCGGGAAACGAGTGAGTATTTCATCCCCTCGGTGCCCATCGAAATCCCGTCGGAGATGGTGATGGTGTTGAAAATGATGCCTTTGCCACCGGCAGCGTCGGCCCCCTTGGAAGACTCGATGGCGAGCTTGTCGATGTGGACATTGCACGGCGTGACCTGGCTCCAAGTGGAGGCGATGCCGATCTGCGGCTTGGCGAAATCTTCTTTCTTGAATCCGACGGCGTAGAGCATCGCACGGCTCGGAGCGCGGTCGGGGCCATCAAGCATCGGGCTGGAAAATGGGCGGGTGGTATCGTTCATCGCGGGCGGAGCATTCTGCGGATGAGGGGGTGGCGTCAAGACATGGCGAGCGCCCAAAACAAATCCGGTCCCGGTCGCAACCCATGAGCTGCGACCACAACGTCGGATCGACTATGGCAGAGTCACTTGGACCCTAGCGAAGAGGGAAGAACCGGTCGAAAGTGAAGCCGGTTCCGCCACCGTTACACGCTCCCACTCGGCGTCGATTGAAGTAACAACCTCGGCACCGGTCATGGCGACGAACCCATTCAATGAACCGGAGCGTTGCGCTTGGTAAATCAAGCTGCTGCCCTTGCGGCGCAGGAACTCGACGGACAAGACCGGTTGCGCTCCACTGGAATCCACCACGATCCGCGGCAATCCCGCCGTGCCTCCGCTTGCTAGAACGCTCGTGTCCGGTCCGCCGCCATTGAGGTTGAAGGCGTATTTGATCAAATTCTCGATTCCATCGTGGTAGGGGATCGCGGTCGGCGCTGCGTTTTCCGCGAGCAAGTTCGCGCGAGTGGCCCATTCGCTGAAGGTGACTGCCGCTTCATCCGACCCGATACTCGGCGTGAGGGCTCTGCGCGGATCGCCGTCGTAATCCGTATTCAATCCAACGATGGAAATGCCGGTGGTGTTCACAAGCTGGGAGCCACCCGGTCCGAGGTGCAGGTCGCCGCTGGTGGCATTGGCAAAGAGGGATGCGGTGAAGCCAGTGCTACCAGCGATGCCTGCAACGGAGTTTGTATCGCCGGTAAAAACCTGCCACTCCGCGAACGTCCTTGGGGTAGGCGTGAATCTGATGGAACTGAAGTCCATGAAACTCGCAGGGGCCGAGCCTGTGCCGGCGTAGAGGTTGTTGCTTGCCGTATAGCTGCCGCCGAAGGCTTCACTACCTGCGGCAAAATAGCTGCCCGTGCCACCGGTGCGGAGGTTGAACCAGATGTTGTTGCGCGAGGTGTGGATGCTGGCGTCCCCGCGGTAGCTTGCCCAGGAGTTGCGCGTGCCGCTTTCGATGCCTCCGATGAGGATAGTGTTATGGAACGCATTGACCACCCCGCCAAAACTCCGGTCGAAGATGCCGTAAAGACCCACGCTGCCACCTGAGGTCGGCATCAAGGTGATTTGGTTGTTCACCAGATTGAGGGTCGAGCCGGTACCGCCATCCGCTAAGATGCCGACGACTGCTTGCATCGTGGCGGTCACATTGAAGGCGGTGATACGATTGCCCGAGATCGTCGTGGTCCCAGCATTTCCCCTAAAACAGATGCCGATGCTCGATGAGACATTGGTGACAAGGTCGTGGATAAAGTTACCCGTGATGAAATTGGTGCCGCCACATGCGATTTCGATGCCATACGGGGTGCTCTCAATCGAAGCGTTCACCTTGTAGATGTTGTTGCCGGAGACCGTCCACGATTCGGTGCCTGTATTGAGGTTGATGCCAGATAAGCTAAAGTTAAACAGTTCGTTGTCCGAAATCGTGTTGCCCGAGTTTGCCACTGCGGCGGAGGTCCCGAAGGAACTTACCATACAAACCGGCACTGAGGCGGCAGTACTCAGATCGCGAACCTGGCAGCCGTTGATGAGATTGTCGTCGTTGCCCGTCATCACGCCGCCCAAGAAGCCAATGACGCCACGCGCTCCGGTCTCGTTGCCCTCCACGATGCAACCGCGCACGATATTGTTGCTGGCGTCGTTGATGAAAAGGAGGGTGCTGGCAGAGAAGCCTTTGCTGGCATTTCGAAAGGTGAGATACCTTCCCGTGCCGCCGAAGCGTCCGTCGATGGTCACGTAATCGGCGCCGTTCAAGCGGATTAAACCCGCCGCAGAGCTGCCCGAGATGGTCCGCATCGTAGCGCTGCCGGGCTGGATGGTAATGTTGAAAGCTTGCGGGTATTCGTTCGAGTTGATGGAGTTCAAACCGACGCCTCCATCCTCAACGACGTCGCTGGTGATGTTAACGACAAGGTTACCGGTGAGGACTGAGGCGTTAAGTGCTGCGAAGAGACCGCCTGCGCCGCTGAGACTGGGGTAGTCGCCACCGCTGCCCACGGTTTTCGTGCCGCTGAGACTGGCGACGATGTTGTAGCTGTTCACGGTGCCGTGCGCGTTTACGTTTTGCACGGGTGGACTCGCCGAAGCGTTCGCTCCTGCCGGACTGGAGCCTAAGTTGTTCGCGGCGTCCTGCGCGACGACGAAATACTGGATGGTGTCGCCAGTGGTGACGCCGCCACCGGTGAGGAGCGTGTGATCAATGGTGAAACTGTAGGGACTGGCGCTGCTGGTGGCCGTCGCATACTTCCAACCGTTGCCGGTGGAGTCGTTGGCGACGCCGAAGACATCGGCGTCTGTGGACTTCTTGTAGTAGAGCCGAGCACCGCTTGAGACTCCGACACTGTCCGTGATGGTGGCCCAACCCGTGAGCACGCGGCTTGCCGTGGAACCGACGGTGAGTGGGGGGTAGCTGATGCCCGGCGCGAAAACATCGCCGCTTAGGGTAAAGTCCCCCGCGTCCGCGCCGACGTCGGCGAACAGACCGCCGCGCGGCTGGCCGTCGAAATCATCCGTGACCGCCCCGATGGACAACGCACCGCTTTCCGCTGGATTGTTTGGCTGCAAATGGAGGTCCACGGTGGCTGCAGTCCCGGTCGGATCGATGAACAGCGGGTCCACCACCGCACTTGTGGCGTCCTGTCCGGTCGCTGCCTGCCACTCAACGAGAGTAGGGCGGTCGGCGCTGTTGTACAACCCAAGCACGCCGCCAGTGCCGCTTGCGAGTAAGATGTTGCCCCCTGCGGTCAGACCGGTGGGGTTCTCGGTGGCACCGCCGTAGCCCACGGAGTAGTGCTTACCGGTACCGCCGCTATTGGTGCGGGCATTCACGAAAATGTTGTTCCGGATGGTGCGTTCACCCGTCGCTCCGGCGCTTTGCATCGCGTAGGTGCTGCCCTCTCCCGAGACCTGCGTGCCGCCGACGTAGACGGAATTGTGATGGAAATTCCTCCCTGCGGCGGTGCCGGATTCCAAGATACCAAAGATCCTGGCAGACCCCGCTGCACTGCCCCCCGCCGCATTTATCCCCACCCGGACCATGTTGTTTCGCGCGGTGAACGCCCCGTTGGCGATTTGTATCCCGATGATTCCTGACGCCTGAAACGGGGAGGATACGTTAAGGCTGTGGACCTGATTCCGGGCGATGATGTTCGCGCTACTGTTCGATGCGTTGTATAGAATTCCCGCCACAGTTACCGATGCTAATGTCGTGGCATTAGAAAGCGAGTGGACCAGGTTTTGAGACATCAATTGGTTGGAATCCGTGGAAGTCTGACTGATACCCAACACCGAGGCAGACGTGGTGTTGCCCGGGTTGCGACTCGTAGTTGAGAGGGAGTGGACGGTGTTTCCGGAAATGGTATTCGGTCCGGCGGTGGTCACGATGCCGCGAACCTGTCCGGCGGCGTTAGTTCCAGCATAGTTGTTGTTGAGATTGGCTACCGTGTTGCCGGTGATGATCGAGTTCTTGGTGCTGATGCTGAGAATCCCGGTGACCTGCTGGCCGATGCTGGAGACCGACGCGGTGACGGAGTTAAGGCTGTTAGCGTTGGAGGTGCTGCCGACAGTGTTGTTATGGATCTCTGCAGGCCCGGCATTAACTTGGATACCGACGAGCGAGGCTGAGATATTGGTGTTCGTGCCATTTGCCGAAATGCCTTTGATTGTGTTGTTAGCGATGGTCACCGCGGCGCTACTCGCCGAACAGATGCCGAATGTGGTGCCGCCGTTTCCGGAGGTGGCCACGGAAACCGAGCCCGAGCCATGGTCGCCGCCGATCGTGTTTCCCACGGCCGTACCGATGTCCGCAGCTCCCGCCTGCACGTAAATCCCGCTCCAAATGCCGGGGAGCGTAGTGCTGCTTCCATTGGTCGTCCATGTAATGCCCCGGATGATGTTTCCCTGCACACCGCTAGGCGTGGCAGTGCCTACATTGAGATGGATGCCGGTGAAACCATACGCAGACTGGGTTCCGGACGTCGTCCAAGGCGTCCCGCCGGCACTGGCTGCGCTGCCGCCGATGAAGTTGTCCCTGATCGAGAAGCTGTCGCCGGAAGTGCTGTTGAGGTAGATGGGGCGGACCACCGCTTGCAGCGTCGTGCGGGTGGCAGTTTGGTAAAAGCTGTTACCAAGGATGTCCCAACCGGTGTTGCCGTCGTCGAGTCTTATGCCCGCCGCATCACGTCCGGTAATGCCCTGGAAGTTGAAAACGTTGCATTGGGAGATGAGATTGGCGCTGTTGTTCTGCGCCGGAGTGTTGGTGGAGCCGAGTGAATAGATGGCGTTCACCGGAGTATTCAAACCACTACCGCTGACGTTGCAGAACTCGAGGGTGTTGTTGTCGTTACCATTTGCTCCGTTTGTCGTGCTGAAGACTACCACGCCGCTGGTGGCGTTGGAATTCACGCCCTGAATGGAGGTATGGCGGAGGGTATTGCCAGTGGCCTCGTTGATGAAGCGGAGCGCCACGCCTGAGGTGTTGGTGTTCGCGATGGTGAGTTGTTTCGCCGTGCCCGTCCCGCCGGCTCGCCCGTCAATGATGAAGAACCGAGCGCCAGACAGGTCCACTGTGGCGGCGGTGGCGTTCGCACTGGTAATGACGAGATTGCTGGCCCCGGCCCGCGGTCGCAGGGTGACTTTATTGACCGCGCTGACACCGTTGATAGCGGGAATGGTGAGCGGGAAAGTTTCAACGGTGCTGACATAGCTGGAATCGAGTTCGAGGATGAGCGCACCACCAAGTGTCTGCGCCTGCACATCCGCGATGGCGGCAGTGATCGAGGGATAGTCACCGGTCGGGCCAATTGTCCTGGTCCCCGAAAGCAGGGCGGCGTGCAGCGGAACGACAAAGAAAACCAGAATGGTGAACAGCAACCGGGACAAATGCCACGCCGAGCCGCAGGTTGATAACGAAGACGCGGGTAAATTCATAAAAAACGGCGGGGAGCGACTTTCATTGTAGTCGTAGGTTGGAGCTGACAGGGGGGCGGCGTCAAGACAGCGCTGAGGCAGCCGGGCTCACGCCCTCCGCAGCGTGAGGTGGATGATTTCCGCCGGCGCATTGATTCGGACGGGAAACCAATTTCCTGTGCCATTTCCGACGACCAGCGCCCGCCCGGCTGTTTCGTAGAGGCCGGACCAGTATCGATACATCGACGGTCCCGCGCCCACGTGGCGGTTGAGCATCAATTGCCCGCCATGGGTGTGGCCGGCCAGCGTTAGGGAAATTCCTCGCTCCGCCGCCCGGTCGAATGCGTGGGGATGATGTGCCAGCAGAATGGGAAACGCCGCTGGGTCACGCAAATCCGCCACGGTATCGACGTCCGCTGCCATTTCCGTTTCACGGCGCTTCCAGACGATGCCGAGCAATTGCACCGCCCCGCCGCGCACTTGCACGGTGGCCGCCTCGTTGCGCAGCATGGAAATCCCGCCCTCCCGCACCATCCGCTCGAAGCCCGACGGGTCGTCGAACAGATCGTGGTTTCCCTCGATGAGAAAGACGCCGGATTTCCCACGCAGGCGCTGCATCATTCCCACCGCCATCGGCAGGTCGCGGATGGTGTTGTCGATGAGATCCCCGGTGAAAAGCACCAGATCCGCGTCCAGCGCGTTGGTGGCGGCCACGATTTCATCCAGCACGTCGCCCCGGGTGAATTTCCCGACGTGCGTGTCGGTGACGTGGGCGATGCGCATGCCGTCTAGAGCATCGGGCAGATCTGCTAGGGACACCGTCATTTCGCGCACCCGGAACCGCGTCATCAGCGGGATGCTGGCTGCCGTCACGCCGTAGGTCCCGAGCACCGGCAACATCGTGCCCAAGGTCCTGATCCACCGCCGCCGTGACCAAGCCACGTCCACCACCGCGTTCTTGGGAACTCCGCTGCGATTGAAAATTTTGCCAAACAAGGTCCACAGCGACCACCCGAACATCGACGGCACGGCTAGCAGAGGCAGGAAAATCAAACCCCACAGCAAAACCAGCGCATACCAGCTTGCAGGGATCGGTGTCGTCACCAACTCCCGCCGGACCAGGACAACCCAGAAGAAGCCTGCCAACATCGCCAAAACAGGCAAAGCCAAAGCAAACCTAACGCCCCACCCCAATCCGCGCAGCCGTCGATCCGCCCACCACCACCACAGCAGCGACAGCAGAGGGATTCCGAAAAGGATCAATTGGACTGGATGCAGCATTTCGCGCTGAACATCCACGCAAATGGGCTGCTGGAAAAGGCGATTTTACCAGTCGCTCTGGTTCAATCCCGACAGATCAGCGCATCTGTATCTTCACATTGCCTTCGTGTGCGTTAAACGGATGACTCTTGAAACTCCTGCCAGTTCTGAAGCAAATCATGCGTAGTGGAGTCATGACCCACAAACTCTGCTTCACCGCGATCGTGGCCGCATGCACTGCGACTTTTTCTGGAGGTCTCCTATCCGCCGCGAGTCCTCCGGCACAAGAGGACCGGCTTGATTGGTTCAAGGATGCACGGTTCGGAATGTTTATCCACTGGGGAGTTTACGCCGTTCCCGCAGGCGTTTGGCAAGACAAGGAGGTCCCTGGCATTGGTGAATGGATCTTGAAAAAAGGTAAAATCCCCGTCAGCACCTATCGGGATTACGCTAAGGATTTCACGGCCGCGAATTACGATCCGCAAGCATGGGCGGACCTCGCCAAGGAAGCCGGGATGAGATACGTGGTCATCACCTCGAAGCACCATGACGGATTCGCCCTGTATGACTCGGCGGTGAGCGAGTGGGACGCGGTGAATGCCTCAGCAGCCAAGCGCGATCTGCTGGCTCCTCTGGCCGAAGCGGTACGCGGCAATGGTTTGAAATTCGGTCTCTACTACTCGCAGGCGCAGGATTGGATCCACCCGGGCGGCGCGATCATGGGCACCAAGACCAACCAACCCGGGTGGGATCCCTCCCAGACCGGTGATTTCGCCTCCTACATCCAGACCATCGCCGTCCCGCAGACGCGGGAAATCCTCACCCGTTTCAAGCCGGACATTCTCTGGTGGGACACGCCGGTGAACATGACGCCCGAACTCGCCAAACCGCTCGACGCGCTGCTCGCGGAGGTGCCCACCATCATCAGCAACGACCGGCTTGGCGGCGGCTTCAAGGGCGATACCAAGACGCCGGAACAACACATCCCGCCACGCGGTTATCCCGGCGAAATGTTCGAGGTCTGCATGACCATGAACGACACGTGGGGCTTTAAAAAGAACGACCACAACTGGAAAAGTGTCACCCAGATCCTCCACAATCTATCCGACATTTCCAGCAAAGGCGGCAATTTCCTCCTCAATGTCGGCCCGAAGGCGGACGGCACGATCCCACCGGAAAGCGTTGAGCGCCTCAAAGCCGTCGGCCAATGGATGAAGGTGAACGGCGAGGCGATCTATGGCACCAAAGCCAGCCCCTTCGCCCGGCGACTGCCGTGGGGACGCGTGACGAGGAAGACCGCCGGTGAGCGGACAAAACTCTATCTCCACATCTGGGATTGGCCGGAGGATGGCAAACTGCTGCTTCCCACACTCAAAGAAACCCCGGTCTCCGGTCGCATTCTATCAAGTTCCCAGGGACTGAAAGCGACCGCCACGAGCGACGGACTCGTGGTGACCCTGCCCGGCAAAGCCACCGATCCGATCATCTCCGTGGCGGTTCTGGAGTTTGATCGTCCGCTGACCATCACGCAGCAGCCCTTCGTCACGGCAGGGGCGGATGGCAACATTCATCTCGATGCGTTCGCCGCCGATCTCCACGGCGGATACACCGGCACGATCAAGCTGGAAGGCAGCGGCGAGACCGCCCGTCTCACCCACTGGCAGGACCCTAACTGGCGCGTCGAATATGTCGTCAGCGCACCTGACACCGGAACCTGGCAGATCGAGGCGGAAGTCATCGCACCCGCTGCGGTTCATTTGTTAGTCAAATCCGGCAAGAAGGAATCGAAAGTCGCTATCCCCGCCACGGACAGCGACACAGGCTTCAAGACAGTCCCGCTCGGAAAGATCGAGCTGCCCGCCGGACAAGCATCCTTTGAAATCAAAGGTGACAAAGCCGGATGGAAGCCGGTTCAGATCCGCCAGGTGACGCTCAAACCGGAAACTCCAAGTTCAAGCTCCAGTTTTGGTCCGAAGTGACCGACACGCAAATGAGAAGCCCGACCCAGATGGGTCGGGCTTCTTCCATTAGAATCGTTAGACACTCAAGCTCACTTGGCAGCGGTCACGACGTGATCCGTGGTGATGCCGAGTTCCTTGAACACCACATCACCCGGAGCACTCATGCCGAAGCGGTCGATGCCGATGGCCTTGCCTTCGGTGCCGATGTATTTCCACCAGAGACCGGTGACACCGGCCTCAATGGAAACGCGCTTGGCGCAAGCCTTCGGCAGCACGCTTTCCTGATACTCGGCGCTCTGGCGTTCGAAGCGCTCGAAGCAGGGCATGGAAACCACGCGCACGCCTTCGCCCAGTTCGGTAGCGGCCGCCATCGCGTATTGAAGCTCGGAACCCGTCGCGAGCAAGATGGTGGTGAGCGCTCCAGTTTCCTTGCGGGCGATGTAAGCGCCGCGCAGCACACCGTCGCGGCGGGCATCGACGGATAATTCATTCATCAGCGGAATCGCCTGGCGGGTGAGGATCAAGGCGGTCGGACCATCGGTGCGGCTCATCGCGGCGACGAAAGCACCTGCGGTTTCCTCGGCATCGCCGGGGCGGATGACGTCCAGATTTGGAATCACGCGCAGGCCGCTGACGGTTTCCACCGGTTGGTGGGTCGGACCGTCTTCACCGACACCCACGGAGTCGTGGGTGAAAATGTAGGTGACCGGGAGATTCGAGAGCGCCGCGAGACGGATCGAGCCGCGCAGGTAGTCGGCGAAGACGAGGAAGGTGGCTCCGCTCGCACGGAAGAGTCCGTCGTAGGCGATGCCGTTGCAAATCGCGCCCATGGCGTGCTCGCGGATGCCGAACCAGATATTGCGCCCGAGCGGATTCTTGGCGGAGAAATCCCCGCCGTCTTTGAGGTAATTTTTCGTTGAGCCAAAGAGGTCGGCACTGCCGGTGAGGAATTGCGGGACCGCCTTGGCCACTGCGTTGACCACCGTGGCACCGGCGGAACGCGTCGCATCCTTATAGTCAGCCGCGAAGGCAGGAATCATCGAACTCAGATCGAGCGGCACGGACTGCGCCACGCTGGCGGTGAGTTGTGCGGCAAGCTCAGGGTTCGCCGCAGACCAAGCGTCATAGGTGGCTTGCCATGCTTCGAACTGCACCTTCGATGCCGCCGTTCTCTTGGCGAAAAATTCCCGGGTCTCGGGAGAAACGTAGAAATGCTCGTCGGCAGGCAACCCGAGTCCGGCGCGGGCGCTTTCGATGAATTTCGCACCACCTTCGCCGTGGCCTTTGGCGGTGCCGGCGACTTCTGGGATGCCTTTTCCAATGAGCGTCTTGGCGATGATCACCTTCGGCCGACCGTTTTTGGCGGCCTTGGCAGTTTCAATGGCAGCGGCGATGGCAGGAATACTCTGGCCGTCGATGGTGACCGTGTCCCAGCCTTGAGAGGTGAAATATTGCGCGGCGTCTTCGCTCTGGGTGACGTCCGCCATGGCGTCGAGAGTCACGTCGTTGGAATCATAGATGAGGATGAGGTTGTCGAGACCGCTGTGACCGGCGAAGGCGATGGCCTCCTTGGCAACACCTTCCTGCAAGCAGCCATCGCCGTTGATGCAGAAGATGTGCTGGTCGAAAATCGTGTGCTCAGGCGTGTTGAAGAGGGCGGCGGCGCGTTTGCCGGAGAGTGCGTAACCGACTGCATTGCCGATTCCCTGGCCGAGCGGGCCGGTGGTGGCCTCGACGCCAGGCGTCTCATGATACTCGGGGTGTCCCGGTGTGATCGAGTGGAGGGCGCGGAAATTTTTCACCGCATCGCGGGAGACCGCATAGCCGGAGAGGTGGAGCCAACCGTAGAGGAACATGGAGCCATGGCCGGCGGAGAGCACGAAACGGTCGCGGTTGAGCCATTTCGGCGCATCAGGGTAGTAGCGCATCGACTCCCCAAAAAGCACCGCGCCGATTTCCGCACAGCCGAGCGGGAGGCCGAGATGGCCGGAGTTACAGGCGTGGACGGCGTCCATGGCGAGGCCACGGGCTTCATTGGCAGCTTGAGCAAGCGTATTGGTGTTCATGGGAAATGAGGGGGTCTGCGAGTTGGTTTCAGTGGGCAGAGTCCGGGAACCCTAGAAATCTTCTCCAGCTTGACAAGCCAGCATTCCGCCGAATCCCCCCATCCGCACGAATGCCGCTCATTTCCGGGATGATTCCCACGAGCTGAAAATTTTTCCCCAAAAAAACTTGCATGGTCCCGCCCGATGAGCTTTTTTTTCGCCCGCTTCGCGACACACGACCCGTTCGTCTATCGGTTAGGACTCCAGGTTTTCATCCTGGCAAGAAGGGTTCGACTCCCTTACGGGTCGCCATTGCATTCGCCCCCGCATTGCGGGGGCTTTTTTATTTCACAGGATCCGTCGCCACTTCATTCACCCCCACGTGACAGCCGTTCAGAAAACCCAGTCCCTGAGCCTCCGCAAAGGCGGTCGCCCGATCACGGTCCTGACCGCTTACGATTATCCGACTGCCCGCTTACTCGACGAGGGCGGCGTGG
>JBOFET010000233.1:0-2559 GCA_051648225.1 Luteolibacter sp. | reverse complement strand
GCCGCTCGGAATCGAGGGACGCTGACTTTCAGCACCGGGTGTGGTGCACGGATCGTCAGGCACCGTGGCAAGCAGGCTTTCGCCAGCCAAATCAGGATTTCAGCCAGTCTTCAAGCATCGGGCCGGAAGCTAAGAAATTTGTCCCGGACATGATCGGCCTGGCCACGAAGGCAGGCTATAAGGATGTTGGTATCAATGAAACGGGCCATTTAGATCCCGGAGTCGAGAGGTTCCACATGGGGCGGAAGCGGCCGTTCCGGCGAGCGGAGCGAAGAATCTTCGATGGAACCGAAAGCTGCCATCCACTCTGGGGAGTAGGATGCGGCCGAAATCTCACCCGCATCGGCAGCGAGGCGGCCGAGTTGCTCGGCGGCCCAGTCCGGCAGTAGCTTGTGGTTGTGCGCCGCGAGGGAATCAAGACGCCGCTTCAGCCGGTCATCAAGATTCAGGATGAGAATGCTCACGGGTGGCAAAGTAGTGGAATCACCTGCGGATTCAAGGATCAAAGCCGGTCTAGCGGGTTCAACGCCCGGTGTCGTGCTCGGATCGTCCGGCACCGTGGCGGACCAGCAGGCCTTCACGGATGAGACGGGAGAGCAGACATCTTGCATTCCGAAAATTCCACTCTCTTTCGTTTCATGGTCATCCCATCATCCTCGCGCTTCGCGGGCCGGATGAATCCAGCGCTCCGGAAAGAAGGTGGGAATTTCAATGTAACTGATAGTTTTAGATAGGCATCTGCTAGTGACACAAGGACTGGGATGCCTCCTGAAGCACGGATTTCCCACTTGCGGAGCGGGGGGAACTGCCGAAGGGATGGGAAAATGGAAAGAATCCGGGAGTACTTTTTCGAGCAGGATCCGGTGACTTGTGCTCGCGGACTGATCGGCTGCCATTTCGTGTGGCATGGCTGTGTGGGGCGGATCGTGGAAACGGAGGCGTATGATGCGGCGGGCGACGCGGCCTGCCACACGTGGTTCCGCCCCAGCGCCCGGACGTTTGTCGAGGCCGGACGGGCTGGTGATGCCTATGTGTATATGAACTATGGCGTCCACTGGCTGTTCAACGTTCTGGTGAAGGGTGGGCCAAGGTCGGGCTTCGTGTTGTTCCGCGCGGTGGAACCGGTCTCGGGCATCGAGTTGATGCGCGGGCGGCGGCAAGGGGTGAAAGACCCGCTGCTCGGGGCCGGACCTGGCAGGTTGACGCGGGCGTTTGGCATCGATGGTGCCGCGCATGGCGGTGGATTTCTAAGCACCAGGGAGTGTGGAATTCTGCGTGGGGCACCAGTGGATTGCGTCGCTGGCCCGCGCATCGGCATCTCACGGGCTGCGGAATTGCCATGGCGTTTCGGCGATCCCTCGTCGCCTTCCCTGAGCCGGAGGTTCTGAGGCAGGTCGCGAATCCATCGCAACTTCGGTTTTCAGCGATACGCGCCCGCGCCGGAACTTCCAAGCCTCTTCGTAAGTAGTCCCGCCTTCAGGCGGTCTTGGGCGTAGCAGAAGCCCACCTGCGCAAAAAATCCCAGCGCCACTGTTCATCAGCGGTTCATTTCTCTTTCTAGGTTTAGTCCAATGCCTTGAAGCATTGGCGTGTAGTTCTCAACACCGTGACTCACTCAGTCTTCCCACTCGTCAAAGGCATTGACCTTTAGTCCGCCCGTGGAGGATGGCGACTGCTAGAAAAGGGCAAGAACGAGGCGCCACGAATCCGACAAATTTCGCGAACCTTTGGTTTTTAAGACGGCCTCTGAGTATCGGCGGCGGATCCTCACGGCTTATTCAGCCCCGGTGCTGGAGGCGATGGGGTCGGCTCCACTCCGTGGCGGCGCATGATTTCTGCAAGGGCATCTTCGGTGTATTGGATGGGGCGAAAATTTCCGGGCCGGAATCCTTGGGCGATGAGAAGGGGCGTCCATCCCTTGCGGTTCTCTTTGTGCCAAATTTTGATGTCCGCGCCTCGTTGATCCAACAGCTTGATGACGGCGGGCGAGCTTTTGTAGGCCGCCGCGTGCATCACGGAGTCGCCTCGTTTGTCCACATGGTTGATGTCGAGCACCAGCCCTAGCAGAAACTCGATCACGGCGAGTGATTCCTCTTCCAGCGCCTGTTCTTCGCCCGGTGCGAAGACGCCGATGCCCGCTGCGGCGAGCAGTGGCGAGGTATCGACGGCGTTGTGAATGCGCGGATCGGCACCCTTTTCGAGAAGGAGTTTCAGGTAGTCGAGATCGCAGGACTTGGCCGCCACGAGGAAGGGAGTTGCGCCCTTGTGATCGAGGTGAGCGGGGCTTCCTCCACCTTCATTGAGGCGCAGATTCACATCTGCTCCTGCATCGATCAGCCGCTTCGCAAAGACCAAACTGCCCATTTTTCCTGAGCCGAGCGGCGGTGGAGTCCCTTCTGGTCCGTCGCCACGCTCGGCCTTGCGAGTCCAGGAGAGTGCGTGCAGCGGGGCGCGTTCTGAGCGCTGGTCGTTTGGATCGGCACCGAGCGTGAGCAACTCTGCGGCCAGCTCGAAGTGGCCGTTTTCGATGGCGAGAATCAGCGGTGATGTGCCGGAACG
>JBOFET010000232.1:0-10879 GCA_051648225.1 Luteolibacter sp. | reverse complement strand
TAGGGCGTGCCACCTGTGATCATCACGCCACGGATGATGGTGAGCACGCCGAAGATATAGCCGGTAGTGGCGACGGCGACGGCTTTGTTATCGTGCTTGGTAAGCTCCTCGCTGAGGTGGTAGCGAGTGGTGAAACCCTTGATGGGCTTGGCGAGCAGCACGAGCACCAGCCCGGTGGCGAAGTAGAGGATGGCTGGCGAAGTGAAAATTTCCACCACGGAAGAGGTATCGAGCCAGACTTGAAGGTGTTCGTTCACAATGGGAGAGGATGAAGTTTACTTGCCGCCGCCGAAGGAACCGCCGCTGCGGGAGGAGCCGGAGCTGCTAGTGCGCCCGAAGCCGCCGTAGGAGCTGGGCTTGCTGCTGGGGCTTGAAGAAGTCGTGGCCTTGCCGGATGAGCCGCTGAAGGAGCGCTGGGAGACCGTCGGACTGGCGAGCACCCTGGCCTTGGCGGCGGTTTTCTGGGCGTTCGGCGAGAGCGCGGGTTCGGAGATGACCGGGCGGGATGACTTGCTAACGGAAGATCCTGCGTTGCGTGAAGTCATGCTGCCGGCGTAGCTGCCGTCCGACTGGCGGTTCCAGCCGCCGCCGTAGGAGGGCGGATAGTGTCCGTAGCCGTAGGGCGAGGAGTAACCGGAGCGGTTCGAAAAGAGCCAGCCTACTAACAGCGCATCGGTGAGGCTGAAGCCGGAGTGGTGATAGGCCCCCGGGCCGTAGAGCGAGGGATTCCCGGTGGTTTGGACGACGCCCTTTTCGCCTTCTTTCTGGAAGTCGATGGTGGCGATTTCCTGAACCTTTCCGGGAGAAATCTCAGTGGTGAGCGAGAAGCCCCGCTGATCGCCGCTGCCGTATTCGGTGACGTTGATGTAATCGACCTTGCCGTCTTCGTTGAGGTCGATGTTGTTGACTGCTTCCGCCTGGCTGTTCAGACGATTTTCAAAATCGGCGGCGTCTTTGGATTTCTTCGCCAGCGCGGTGACGGCATCGAGATCGAGGCCTTTTGAAAACTCCTTGAGGATGATCGCCGCCTGCTCTTCCGCAGCGGGTTCCGGCAGGGTGGGGGAGTTGTTACGGCTGCACTGGGAGACCATCGAAAAGGCCACGAACAACGCGAAAAGTCCTACGCCGATTTGTGTGAGGGTGTTCATGGGATTTCTTCGAGATTCCAGCCTTGGAGGTGGTAGTGGTAAACACGGGGTTGGGTAAGTGAAGTAAAATCTTGGTTCGTGGAAACGAGCTGGTTCTTTCCAAAAACGAGCGAGGCGGCGACCAGTTCCGGTGTCAGGTAGCGGGTGGGGACACTCAGCGCGTCGAGGCTGGCGAGCGCCTCGCGGGTCTGCGTGGCGGATTGCCCGGATTTGGCGATCCACCAGCCCCACTCGCCGAAGGACGGGACATTTTCATGATAGGGAACTACGTCGAATCCGGCGGCCTTCAAGGTGCGGCCAATGCAAAGATATGCCTCGCGGGCTTGGAAGCAGGAGCCGGATTGCTGGACGATGACGGCACCGGGATGAAGCACATTTTCCAAGTGGTCGTAAAACGGACGGCCATAGAGCTTGGCGAGGTCCGGTGAGTTCGGATCGGGGAAATCCATGATGATGACGTCGTAGCGCCCGGTGACGGATTTGACATATTCCGCAGCGTCGAGGTTGATGACCTGAAGCGTGACGGTCTCGTGGAAGGTGGTGGCGAATTTCTCGTGCTTGCCGGCTTGAGCGTTCTGATAGGCCCCGCCGGTGGTGATTCCGGTGGCGGCTTTTTTGATGACTCGCGGGTCGCTCATGCTGCCGCCATTCAGACGGATGAGGTCGGGGTCGGTGGTGGCGAGGCGGGTCATCATCGGATCGAGATCGACCAGGGTGACCGCACGGACTTCCGGGTATTTCAACACCTCGCGCAGGGCGAGGCCGTCGCCGCCGCCGAGGATGAGGATGTTCTCGCGGCGGTCGGCGAGATGCATCGCGGGATGCACGAGATTTTCGTGATAGATGTGCTCGTCCGCTTCGTTGAACTGGAGGTGGCCGTTGATATAACAACGGACGTTTCCGATGCGGTTCTTGGTGAGGACGATGTGTTGAAAGGGTGAGGTGATGGAGGTGATGACGGGATCTCGATAGAGGAACTGCTCGGCCTTCACAGTGAGGCTACGGCCGATGATCAAACCGGTTGTGACCAGCACCAAGCCGACGCCGATTTCAAGGAGCCGTGCGTGCGGACGGGCGAGGCGCTTCCGATAGAGAAACCAACAAAGAATCGCGGACGCCATCGTCGCGAGACCGACGACGAAGCTGATGCGGTCGATGCTCAGATAACGGATGAGCAGGAAGGTCCACAACAACGCACCTACGAGTGCGCCGATGTAGTCCATCTTGAGGACCTGAGCGAGATTGATGCGCATGTCCGGCGAGTCCTCCTCGTTGATGCGCATCATCAGCGGGATTTCGTAACCGATGAGCATTCCGACGCCGAAGGCCAGCGAGTATTGGATGATGATGTAGAGCTGCGGGAGCAGCGCGAACCCGTGAATCATGATGAGCGGGCCGAATCCACCGAGCACGGCGAGCATCACTTGCGTGGTGATCAAGCGGTCTGCCAGCACGTTCGTTGGCGTGTGTTTCTGCACATCCGCGCCGAGGCCCATGGCGAAGAGCATGGTGGCAATCATCGTCGCCCACTGCTGGACCGAGTTTCCTAGCAGGTCGGAGGCGATTTTACTGAGGGTGTATTCATAGGCGAGTCCGCAGCCGCCGAGCAGGAACATGAGCAGGCCGAGCGCCCAGCGTTCCTGGCGGCGGGTGGGGGTGATGGCGGCATCCAGATTCACGCGGGAAAACTAGCCCGCCCGGGTCGGATGGAAACCACAAACTCGGTTGAAACGGGCGTTACGGTTTGGCCTGGCGGCGGAGTTGTTCGAGGCGGGAGAGCGGCTTCTCGGGCGCGGCTTGGGGTTCGGCGGGTTTGTCTGGAAGGGGCTGGGTGTCTGTCTGCGCGACAGGGGATGGAGCGTCGATGCGCAAGGTGCTGTTCATCGCGGTCTGGTGGAGGATGGTAGTGCCGTTTTCGGGGACGAGGACGCGGCAGAAGATGCCATTGTGTTTTCCGACCTTGGCGTCTGTGGCGACGGCGATGGGGAAGGTGAGTTCGGTCTGGTCCTTGGTAAAAGTGAGCGGCGGGCAAAGGGTGCCATGCGGGAGTCCTAGCAGCTCGACGGTGGCTGGGCCTTCGAAGGGGCGGAGAATCTCGATCTTCGCGAGCATGGAGGTGGCCTTGCCCTGCTCGGTGGCGGCGAGGTCAAGAGTGAGGGAAACCGATGGCTCAGCGACTCGGAGTGGAGTGAGCGCGGAGGCGACGAGCACTGGGCCGCGCGGCGTGTTCGCTTCGGCTAGCACACACACCTGCCATTCGCCAGCGGTCGCGTCGGCACTGGCGTTGAGTTCATAGGTGGCTTCGGACTGGTCGCCGGGCAGGTCGATGGTGACGGGGCCGCTGATGCCTGGCGGATTCCATAGGAAACGGACGTTGATGTTTTCTCCATATCCGGTGCTACGAGTGGCGCGGACCTTGAGGCCGAGCGTGCCGTTTTTAACGATGGGGACGGCGGGTGTTTCGAGGTCGATTTTAAAGGGCGCTTCGAGCGTGACGGCGGTGGCGATGCGGTCGAGGGAGACGGAGTGATAGGCTCCCTGGTTGTTGATGTCCACGTGGTGGATGGTGTCGATGAGTTTTCCAGTTAGACTGAGGGCGTCGCCAGTGGAGTTCAGGAAAAACGGATGCAGGCTTCCGGTGATGGGAGCGTCTGCGGCGGCTTCGAAGACGACCGGAAACGTCGTGATGGATCTGGGAACAGGCGGGCTGTGCATGGTGACGCCTGCGGGCAGGGAGCCAGCTTGGAAGGTGACCTCGCAGGAGGTGTTTTCACGAGTGAGATTGATGACGGCGGCGTAGCGGTTCCCTCGCGGAACGGGGAAGGTTTTCCATTTCTGTGAGAGCACCCGCTCGATGGTCGGCAGGCTCGCCGCGATGGAGGGAGATTTTTCGGTGATCTCGATGCGGTAGGTGAAGTCGTCCCCGCAGCGTCGCAGTTGATCGCGGATTTGGAGCAGGTATTCGCCATCTTCGGGGCTGGTCCAGTTGATGATGCTGTCGGGAGAGCCTTGGTCGTCATTCGCGATGAGCAATTTGCCGTCTGCCTGATGGACGGATAGAACGGAATCGAGCGGCGAGCGGTGGCTGCGGGCAAGCACGCGGATGACGAGATTTTGTCCCTTTTTCGCGTTGAGTTTGAACCAGTCGGACTTGGCCTCGCCATCGAGAATGCCATGCAGGGCGGATGGAAGGGGGGGCGCTGGTGCGGCCTTCCCTGCCTCGTGGTTGTCTGCGGTTTCTCCGGCAGATTCCAACGGTGAAACGGTGATCCAGTGCGGCGAGGGCGAGAGAAGTCCGTCGTGTTCTGGGAAAATGGCGAAGCCGTCATGCGGGGTCTGCGGCAGGGTGATGGATTGTTTGATAGGGCCCGTGGGATCACCGATGAAGGTGAACTCGATGGTCTCGCCGGGTTTCCCGCCTAACGGTGATACGGCGGTAGGGCGGGGGAAGGTGCCGATGTGCAGGCGGTATTGGCAGTTCTCGTTCCCTTCGTAGGCGGCCTCGCGCGCGACAATTCGATAGTCGCCGTCCTCCGGCGCGATGACGGATGCGAAGGCGTCATTGCGCAGCAGCGGGGTGTCGTCGCAGGAGGCGAGTTCGAAGTTTTTCGGATCGAGAATGGCGACGTAGGCATCGAACATCGTCCGGCCCAAGCGCATGGCTTCGACCTCGACGGAGAGGCGCTGGCCTTTTCTCAAGGTGCAGATGTAGAAGTCGTCGTCCTCGTTTCCGGCTACGCCCTCGATGGTGCGGTTGAGTTCGACGCGCTGTGCCTGGTCGAATGTGGCGTTCGGCTCCACCTCGGCGACGGAGGGAAACTGTCCGACCCAGAACGAGCGGACTTCAGTGATGCCGCCGGGGCCGCGAAGGCGGAGGGAATGTTCGCCTAACGGAGCGTCGGCGGCGATGGTGATTCTTGCGAGAGCGTGTTTGCTGTCCTTGACCTCGATGGGTGAAAGCGAGAGTCCCGGTTCGTAGAAGAGCGCCTCGTGGATTTCTTCAAGCCGCTCGCCGTGGAAGTGGACTTCCATTTCCGTGCCGCGCTGGCCGCCGCGGGGATTGACGAGGGAGAGTTCCGGCGAGAACGCGGCGAGCGGGGCGACCAGTGCGAGAAGAATGGCAAGAGCAGGTTTCAATGAAGTCTGGGGTTGAGCGTGGAAGACGGCAGGCTGAAACGAAGTCGAAGCGCGAATGTTCCTTTTTACTCAAATCCAAGCGTCCAACATTCTTTTTTCTCAATCATCATGAGCCTTTCCCGAAACTTGTCCGCGAGCGTGGATTTCAATCCGCCCGCAGAGCGAGTCGCCCGGGTAAGATTCCGTGCGTATGCTTGACACGCCCACTGAAGAATCTGCAATCACCCTCATGAAGGCCACTTTCCGCACCGCGTTGCTTCTCGTTCTGACGCTGCCTTGCGAGGCACTTCCATTGAAGCTCGGCCCACTTTTCACCCATCACATGGTGCTTCAGCGGGATCACGTGGTTCCGGTCTGGGGCACGGCGGACTCGGGCGAGGCCGTGCTCGTCGAGTTCGCAGGGCAGAAGAAAACCACCCAGGCCGACGCTGATGGCAAATGGCTCGTCCGGCTCGATCCCATGCCCGCTTCACTGGAGGGACGGGAGCTGCGAGTCCGCTCCGGGAAGGACCATCAAAAACTCAACCTCACGGATGTAGTAGTCGGTGACGTCTGGCTCGGCTCCGGCCAGTCGAACATGCACTTCACCATGAAACGGGTGGAAAACGCACCGAAGGAAATCGCCGGCGCAGATCATCCGGCGATCCGGTTTTTCCACGTGAAGCCGCAGTTTTCGAGAGAGCCCATGACCGATGTCCGGGGTGAATGGAAACCCGTGTCACCCGAAACCGCCACCGATTGCTCGGCGGTGGCCTATTACTTCGCCCGCGAATTGCAACCCCACCTCGGCGTGCCGGTCGGTCTACTGCTGAGTTCGGTCGGTGGCACACGGATCGAGACATGGATGGATCCCGAATCGCTCTCCCAGACCGGCCAAGGCACCCAGCTGCTGGAAAAGTGGCAAAGCACCTCACCGGCCGAACTCCAAAGTCTCGGTGCCGCTTACAACGCCTATCAGAACGAGCGCGACACGATCTATCCGAAAGCAGTCGCCGACGCAAAAAGCCAGGGATTGCCAATCCCTCCCGAGCCTCCACGCCCGGCGATGCGACCCCACGATTGTCCGGGGGTCTTGCACTTCGGCATGATCGCGCCGCTGCAACCCTTTGCGATCCGCGGGGCGCTCTGGTATCAGGGCGAGGCGAACATCCCCAGTCCCGGTGCTTATGAAAAAATGCTACCGGAGCTCATTTCCAACTGGCGCGAAGTCTGGGGGCGCGACATGCCGTTTCTCATCGTCCAGATCGCACCGCATGAAAGTGTCACCCCGGCTTTTCGGGAGTCCCAGTTCCGCATCTGGCAAAAGACGCCGCACACCGCGCTGGTGGTGACCACCGACGTGGGCAATGCCAAGGACATCCATCCCATCCGCAAGCGTCCGGTGGGTGAGCGTCTGGCTCTAGCAGCTCGGGCGGTCAGCTATGGAGAAAAAGTCGAGTATTCCGGCCCGGTTTTCAAAAGCATGGACGTCAAGGGCGACCGCGCCGTGCTTTCCTTCGCCCATGTCGGCGAGGGACTGATGGCCAAGGGCGATTCGCTCAAAGGCTTTCTCGTGGCGGGCAACGACAAGAAATTTTTCCCCGCCCAGGCAAAAATCGAAGGCTCGACGGTGGTCGTCACTGCCCCAGAAGTGGAAAAGCCGACTCTCGTCCACTATGGAAATGAAAAAGTGCCCATCGTGAATTTATACAACCAAGCCGGGCTGCCCGCCGTCCCATTTCGCAGCGACATGCCTGTGGATTGAGTATGGTTTCTCAAAACTGACAAAAGGCCCGTAACTTCGCGATGGGCATGGATTCTCCGCGAGGTGATTGCGACGTCGCGGTGGTGGCTAGGCATCGCATTGACTCCTCCATGTGATCGGATAGCGGCGATTTCATCACTTGGGCCACCGACTAATTGACGACCCATCGTCATGCTCAATGCTTGTTGGCTGGAACCCCATCGTTAGAAAAGGTGGATTCCCCCGCTTCCGGCGAGGCGAGCAGAATGTTTCGATGCGCTAACCTCACCCCACGGTTGCAAGACGCCAGTCACGCGTCACGGGATCCGCTTCGAAGCTCCATGCCCGGCGCTCCGCGTAAACCGTTCCCGTCCATGCCCAGTCCCGGATGGTTAGATGACGCTGGTTTCCATCGATGAGGTGGAAGCCGTTCGGTTCTCCTTTCAGTCGGTGCGAAGTGGCGGTGGATACGGATGAGAGCACACACGACCTGTTGAGTCGCCCGCCCGGCAAGGGCAGAGCCTGAGCGTAGCTTATATGAAAGTGACCCGATAAAACGAGATCCACACCGGCTTCGTTCACCGCCCCCGTGAACTCCTTTAGCCGTCCTAACAAATGCCGCGCGGTTCCGTCCGGTGGTGCCGCCGGCGGATGATGCACCACCAAGACCCGTAGGTCGCCGGCATCCGCCATCGCGAACTGGCCGGCCACACGGGCCACTTGGTGGCGGGAAAGCCGGCCGCGCGACCAATCGAAGTTCCAGCCGGCCGGTCGGGCGGAGTTGGCTCCGGTCACGATGAGTCCCGGCTCGCTCCAAACCGGTTCCATTTCGGCATGGATGAAATTCTGATAGTTGCGGAAGGGCGACAGGAACCGTTCCCAGAAATTCCACGAACCCTGCACGTCGTGGTTGCCCGGCACCACCAGCCGGGGCAGCGGCAGGGAATCGAGAAACTCCCGCGCCTGCCAGAATTCCGTTTTCCGCCCGCGCTGGGTGAGATCGCCGCTGACGACGAGCAGATCAGCCCTCGCGGCGATGATGGCCTTGCGCAAGTTGTCTGGCAAACCGGGATCCACCGCGCCGAAGTGGAGGTCTGAAATGTGGATCAATCGCATGGATCAGGGAGCAAGGTGGTTTCCTTTTCGCTGCGGGGAGAAATGACGCGGAGTGCTTTGGGTCGCAGGGTCACTTTGAATGGCAGCGCCATCTTGTCCACCTCGCCATCCCTCATCACCGGGAGTCGGCGTTTGTTTTTCACATCGATTTCCATTTCGGTCGCCCGCAGGGAAATGATTTCGCGATCCTCTTTCCAGCGGCCAAGCAACCATGCGACCACCGACCTTGCCATTCCCAGCCGCGTGCGGTGTTTCGAGACATGGACGGTGAAATACCCCGCATCAAGGCTGCTGCGCGCGGGGATGATGCCGAACATGTCCTCGTAGTCATTGTTCGCGATGAGCGCCATGCGGGTGCGATGGATTTCCGTGACCTCGTTCTGGTTCAGGCTGAGATGCAGCGGCGGAAAAGTGGCCATGCTGCGGGTCGCGTCGATCAACGTGCGGACGGTTTTGACGAGCCAGTTTCCATGATACTCCTCCTGGCCCATCACCAGCGCGGGGTAGAAACCCAACACCACCACGCAGAAATGGAGGTTGCCCCCCACATCCAGCAAATCCGCCTCCACCACCGGGGCGGTGACCAGTTGCGCGGCGGCCTCCTTCCAGTCCACCGACATGCCGACATCCCGCGCGGCGAGGTTGAAGGTGCCCAGCGGCAGGATGCCCAGGGATTTGTCCTGTCCTGCAAAAATCGTCGCGGCCGATGCCACCGTCCCGTCACCGCCACCCACGATCACGGCGTCCGCGCTGCCATGGAGCGCCTGCCGCAGGGTTTCCTGCACCTTGTCTCCCGTCACCTTCAGGATCTCAACTCCGCACCCCATGGCGGCGAGGATCTCCCGCAAACCCGCCTCCACCTGCTCCGGCCCCAAGCTTAGCAGCGTTCCCGCTTCCCGGTTCAGCACCACCGTCAGTTGTCCGCGTTTCACCGAATCCATCCGTTCCTGTAATTTCGCTCAACTGAATTGCAAAAGAAACCCGGCGTAGGGAATCACCCCATCGTCGGTGCCGCCTTTTTTGCTCACGTGCGTTTCGGATGGAACCCCAACGACTCCAAGCCCGGTTTGTTCGGATTTTCATCATTTTTGCCGCTTGGACTTCGGGAACTTTTACCGTACGATACATCTTAATGAACGTTACATGTGAATCCATTATCACAGCCGCGTTGAAGCTGGCTCCAGAGGATCGCAGCCAATTGGCCACGTGGCTCTGGGAATCTGCGGCAGGCCCCATGCCTGCACCCAGCGAGGCCGAGCTTGAAGCCCTCCTCAACCAGCGCGAGGCGGAAATGGACGGTGATCTCTCACAAGAGATCAGCCATGAGGATTTGATGGCGCATTTTGCAAATCGCCGCTGATGCTGAGACTCTCCTATCACCGCGCCGTCCAGCAGGAAATCGACAATGCCTGCAATTGGTATGACGAGAGAAAGTCCAATCTCGGCGACGAATTTTTTCGAGAGCTTGAGGAGCTCTTGAATCGGATTGCGTCCAATCCAGAGGCTTTTCCGCTGGCTCCTTCTGGCCGTAGACGGGCAAACATGAAACGTTTCCCTTATGCCGTCTCTTACCGGGTTCTGACAGACCGTGTGCGGATTCTGTGCATCCATCACGAAAGGCGCGACACTTCCTGCGGCGCGGGGAGAGTTTGATCATTTCACCTTGACCACGGATTTCTCGGATTGGCACGGATAAGAGCAAGACTGGGGTTGTGGTATTTTCATGTTTCATTGCCCCTGTCTTAAGGGACTTTCCTGGGTTGTAAATGACTCAAGTGCCGCGCCTCAGGGAGTGTGGGATTCCTTGGGCTGGCGTGGTCCCGCGGGGAATCCCCGCCCACACTTGGATGAAACGCGAAAGCTCTGTGGTAAGCCTCTCTTCGCTATCAATTTTTGAATCGCATTGCGGAAAGCAATTCCCACAGTCCCCGCTTCTGTCATATCGTAAGCGCTGATGGGCTGCCGAGACTCCTTATTCACAATTTCTCGGCACCATGAAGTCGGCTCATTTTCCGATCATTCGTCAAAACCTTCATCCCCTGAGCGGAGTAATCATCCGCAATCAAGCGATCTAGCAAGCCGCAGCCTTTGTCCGTTTGCAGGGCGACGAGCACGGAAGCTCCCCGCAGTGGCGAACACAGGCCGCTTGTCAAAAGCTCCGTCATGGCGGATCTCGCATCACCCTTCGTGATCCCGTAATGATGCTGCAGCGCAATGTAGGCTTCCCCGATGACTTGATTGGAAACGAAGAACTCTGCTTGAGGCTCCACTTCCAATCGTTTCTCAAATGCCGCCACCGTTTTCCGGTAATCCGCCTCGGGATCACCGGTCAACAGCCGAACGAACACCGATGTATCAATCCCGTAACGATGGCTCATGGTGCTGTTCACGGAATTTCTCCAGATCGAATGCTTCCAGATTCTTGCGGATCACACCCCGCAAAGGAGCCAGCTTGGAGTGATCGATGCCGCGAGCCTTCAGCAGGAAGCCGTCCCCGCGCGGCTGAAGCTCCAACTGGCTTCCCGGGCCAGCTCCCAAGGCCTCCAGTACCGCTGCTGGAAACGTCACCTGCCGTTTACTCGTCACTTTGATTAGCATGCTTGTAGGGTCTCCCACATTACGTTTTCTGTCAACAGGTAAGGTAGAATCGATTTGGATTTCCCTCACCCGCTGCAAGAAATGGCAGCCACAATCCGGCGTGGATAAGGAAACCTTCCTCCACTACTTCAAGGGAGCATCCACCGCTTACGGAATT
>JBOFET010000231.1:0-5298 GCA_051648225.1 Luteolibacter sp. | reverse complement strand
GCAAACTCACCCTCAACCTCCTCCGGCATGATCAAACCATCAAAGACACGATGCGCGGCAAACGCATCCGCGCCGCGCTTTGCGAGAAAACGCTCGAAACCCTTCTGAAACTTCACATTTCAAAATGAGGTAGCCCTGTCAAACCAAAATGGTTCGGTCTCAAAGTGTTGTCGGCTTTTTGGTGGGGTCGCGGCGAAAGCCGTCAAGCAGGCGGAATTCCCGGTCGGTGATCGGGTAGGGACCGGCGAACTCGACGGATCGCGCAGCGGAGGTGGTGCGGCAGGCGAATGCCTTGCGATCCTGAAGATAGTAGAGGATGAAGTATTGGCGGCCTTGCTCACCAGTCTCCGCCAGGAAATCTGGGAGACCGTGTTTTCTGACAAAAATCGTGAGATCGGGGTAGGCTTGGGATTGATATCCGAGGCGATGATAGCCGAAGGACGGTGGCTCGGCTCTCACCAGCATGATTTGGTCTTTCGCCGCCGCCGCCATGCGTCCGGCCATCCATGAGTCGCCGACTTGGACGCATGAGATCCCTAGCAACCCGGCGATGGAAGCTGCTAGAAACAGCGATAATTTGAAGAGGCGACTCACGGCAGCGTTCATTCGCGGTTCCGAATCCGGTCCTGGGCGATCACGGCGTCGAGGACCCGGGTGTTCGGGCGGTTCCCCTCGGAATCGACGAAAAACGCGGTTTCCATCGGCACGAGGAATTCGACGGCGGAGTTGATGCCGACAAGGCTTCCGTAGGCATCGACGACGGGTCCGCCGCTGTCGCCGGGCTGAAGCGGGATGTCCATTTTGAATTTTCGGTTCCGGGTGAGTCGTCCCTCCGGCGCGAGAGCCGTGCCGAGCTTGCCATCGCCGGACTTGAACCCGGTGGAGATTCCCCCGTGCAGGACCCGGGTGCCTTCTGGCAGCCAGCGTCCGGGCGCAGTCCACTGGTAGAAATAAGGGGTCTTCACCGGCACATGGAGCAGGGCGAGGTCCGAGGATTCCGAGCGCCATACGACGCGTGCCTTGGCGGGTGCCAGACGGCCGCCCTGACCGTAAATGACGAAGACATGCCGCCCGGCCATCCTCGAAAGCACATGGTCGGCGGTGAGGAAATACCCGTCCGGAGCGATTGGAGCTGCCGAGCCGCCGTCCGCATCGCCGGGCGCGTTCGACGTCGAGAAATTACGGTTCACCCAAGAGTCGAGATTCGCGCGATCCGTGACGATCACGGCGCTGACGCGCTCCGCCACGATTTGGCGGGTGGCACTGGTGGGTGCGGCGGTGTCGGGTGGTGGTGAAACCGAACACGCTTGAAGCATGCAAACCGTCACAAACCATCCCATGAGCCGAGCAACTTTTTCCATCCGGGGCGACGAAAGCACAGCCTCCTGAGTTCGTCACATCTGATTTCATGTTTCGGGCAACAATTGCTCGATCACCCGGCGGAAAGGAGACGGCATGGCCAGCGCCAGCACGTCTGCGGCGTCTTGCCAGATTTCACCGGGCGCGATGGGAAATTTTCCGCCAAATCCGGCACCGTCATGCACCCGCAGCGTCACCCGGTAGCGGGTGATGGTGTAGTGGTGTACGGCGAGGATGGGCAGCGTGGACAGCTCGTCAACCGGGCGTGTCGGCAGCTTCCACAGTCCCTCGCGGCGTTTCGCGCTCTCGCGGTGAAGCAGGAGGCGACCGCCGCTGTCGGTGAGCCATAGCGCGTGCTCGTCCACCGGGGTGATGGTGGTTTTCTGGCGTTTCACCGGGAGCTGCTCCGGTGCGCGGGTTTTGCAAAATCCGGCCACCGGGCAGCTGAGGCAGTTCGGCACGCCCGGGCGGCAAATTTTCTGCCCCAGCTCCATCAGCGCGGAATTGTAAATCCGTGGCCGCTCCGGGTCCGCCAGTGCTTCCGCCCATTCCCACATTTGTTTCTGCCCCGCCGTGTCGTCCACCGGAGCGGAAAAATCAATCATCCGCGAGAGCACCCGTGCCACGTTCCCATCCACCACGGCTGCGGGTGTGTCGAATGCGAATGCCCGCAATGCCCCGGCGGTGTAGCGACCGACGCCTGGCAGTTCCATCAATTCTCCCAAAGCAGAGGGAAATTTTCCGCCGTGCCGCAGGATCACCGCGCGGGCCGTTTCCCGCAGCATTCGCGCCCGGCGATAGTAGCCGAGACCTTCCCATGCCTTGAGCAGCGGTTCGTCTTCCGCCGCCGCGAGGGTCTCCACATCGGGAAAGGCATCCAGAAATCGCGTGTAAAATCCCCGCCCGAGCACGGTCGCGATTTGCGTCTGCTGGAGCATCACCTCGGAAATCAGAATCGCATACGGTTCGCGGGTCCGCCGCCATGGATAGTCACGGCCATTTTCGGCAAACCACGCTGCCAGCGCATCGCGAAACGCCACCCGGTTTTTGAGCGCCCCGCTTTTTAGGATCGGTTTCAACATGCGGGTTCAGGTTCCATGATCCAACGCCGCAGGCCAACGGGAAATCCCAAACACAGTCGGATGGTGGCGATCCGGTCTTTTCATTTCATGCCTCATCCCAAAAACCATGGATCTTGTCGATTTCCCGGCGGTCGCGCTTCGTTGGCCTGCCCTTGGCGGCTTCATGTTTCGCGATCTGCCAGAGCTTGAGTGCCTCATAAATCTCCGGACGGGTGAGGTCTTCATAACAGGCCTGGGCCTCCGGGGCACCGACGCGCTTGGCGATGACGGCTTTCACAGAGACGGTTCTGACACCCGGACCTTCGATGAAAGGGATTTCCAACAGATCGCCTGGCTGCACGGGTGATGCTGGCTTCAGCGGATGGCCGTTGCGCTTTAGCTTGCCGGTGGCGCACAGGTCCGCCGCCAGGCCCCGGGTTTTAGAAAATCGGGTGGCCCAGAGCCAGAGATCGGCACGCACGGAGTTGGACATGAGCTTGCCGGGCAGCGTGAAGGAGTCCGTGGCAGCAGGCAATCCTGTATCACCTGTGCTACTCGATCACTTGTGCGACATGGAGCGCGTCCTCCAATGCCTTCACCCGGGCAATGAGCTTGGGCAAGCGGCGCACGTGGGCCTGCATTTTCATCTCGTCCCGCAGGAGCTGGGCTGGATTTCCTCCGTAAACCTGGCCTCCGGGGAGATTGCGCGTCGCTCCGGAGCGACCGCTCAGAATGGCTTTGGAGCCGATGGTGACATGCCCGGCAATCCCGCCTTGGCCGGCAACCGTGACGTAGTCGCCGAGCTTGGAACTACCCGCCATGCCGGTCAGCGCGACGATGAGGCAGTGCTTCCCGATCACGCAGTTGTGGCCGATTTGCACCAGATTGTCGATTTTGGTACCTTCGCCGATGAGAGTCTTGCCGAAGCGGGCGCGGTCGATGGTGGTGTTGGCGCCGATTTCCACATCATCGCCGATTTCCACCGTTCCGACCTGGTCGATCTTCACGTGCCGGCCTTCGGAAAACTCGTAGCCATAGCCATCTGAGCCGATGACGGCACCGGGCTGGAGAATCACGCGGTTTCCAAGGACGCAGCGTTCGCGAACCGAGGCGTTTGCCATGATGCGACAGTCCTGCCCTAGAATCGCATCTTCAGAGATCACGGCGTTTAGACCGATGTCCGAGCCGTCACCGACGATGGCACCCGCCATGACGACGGCCCCCGCCTGGACTCTCACCTTGGCTGGATCCAGAACAGCCGCAGAGTCCACAAACGCCCGGGGATGGATGCCCGGGGCAAACGACTTGGTCGCGATGGCGAAGTGCCGGACGACGATGGCAAATGCCAGGGATGGATTTTCCACCGCGATCAAGGCCATGCCCTCCGGACCGTCTGTCACTCCGCGAGAGACGATGACGGCGGCGGCTCGTGTCTGGAGAAATTGCCCGTGGTATTTTTCATTGCCGAGGAAACTCACGTCGTGCGGACCGGCCGAATCGAGCGCGGCCATGCCAGTCAAAGACAAATCGAACCCGCCCCGGACGATGTCACCATCGACCCAGCGGGCGAGCTCGGAAAGTGTGAGGACGAATGCCAATGGATGGGGGATGGAAGGTCCTCTTTGAGTGGATTACTCCGTGGGAGCAGGCGCGGGAAGCTCTGGAGCAGGATCGCCCGCAGCGGGAAGAGATTCGGCGGGAGCATCCTTGTTGAGGTCCTTGAGAAGACCGGCCGTGATGTCCGTGGCGTCCTTGGTGTAGAGTAGGAATGGGACTTGCGAGGTGCTGAGACCGGACTTGTCGAAAACGTAGTCGAAGTTGTCCACCTTGGCCTTTTCCTCCACCAGCTTGCGGATTTCCTCGAGAATGCCCTTCATGCGCTGGACCATTTTCTCGTTGAGCGCCTGGTTTCGGCGCTGGAGGAACTCGCGGCGCTCGCGGTCGAGCGCAATGCCTTCCTGCTGCTGGGTCTGCCAGTCTTTGAAGAGGGTCTGCTTTTTCGAGTCGTTGAGGGACGGATCGTCGAGCTGCTTGCGGAGTTTTGCGAGATTTTCCTCCAGCTCGCGGATGCGGGCGAGGCGCTCATTGTTATCCTTCTGGATGCGGGCGCGCTCCACATTGATCTGCTTCTGAGCCTCGTTGGTGCGGTAGTATTGCTTGAAGAGCTCCTGCATATCGACCGTGGCGATACTGAGCTTGCCGTCTTGGGCGACAGCCATGGTGGCGAAGGACGCCGCGAATGCGACGGTGAGAAAACGACGAATGAGGGTCATTTGATAGGTAAGTTAAGGTTCCTGAAGCGGCTTGCGGCGGAACGATGAACGAAATTTCTGGTCCGTCAACGTCCATCCGGGACCTGTCAAAGACCGGTCGGGACGCCAGCTGGCCGGACTTGGTTCTTGACGCCACGGACTCCCGCTGCTTGCCTCCGGCGTCTGGCGGTTGACATTCAGTCATTTGCCGTCTCTCGGCGGTTCTATGTTTTTTTGAAAACGGGGGCCGGGGGAATTCGTTTCATTCCTCGATCAATCATCTCTTTCACCCATGGACTGGACTTCGCCGCTTTGGTATGCCTCCTACATCGTCGTGCTTTTTGGCCTCGCGGGCTACGGCTCCCATCGTTTGGCGATCGTTTTCCTCTATCTGAAGCATGCGCGGAAGCACCCGAAGCCGAAAGAGTTGTTTCGAGAACTCCCGCTGGTGACCGTGCAGCTTCCGGTATTCAACGAAATGCACGTCGTGGACCGCCTGCTGGCAGCCGTTTCCGCGCTGGACTACCCTCAGGACAAGCTGCAAATCCAACTTCTGGATGACTCAACGGATGAAACAGTCGAAATCTGCCGGGCGGGCATTGAGGGCTTGAAGGCCCGCGGATTCG
>JBOFET010000230.1:0-6127 GCA_051648225.1 Luteolibacter sp. | reverse complement strand
TCGCGCTGGCGGGTGAATTTCACGGCATTGCCGATGAGGTTCACCCAGACCTGCCGGACGAGCGCCTCCGAGCCGCGGGCGGATGGAAGCGGTTGCAGGTCGAGCCGCAGGTGGCGCTCCGGTTCGCGCGCGGCCAGCTCGTCGAAGACGCTCCGGGCCATGGCGTGCATGTCGATTTCCACCGGCTCGATCGGCTGGCGGCCGAGCCGGGAAAATGCGAGCAAGTCGTCGATGAGGCGGCCCATGCGCTGGGACTCGCTGCGGATCACGTTGAGCTTGCGCTGGCCCTCGGCATCGAGCTGGGCGGCATAGTCCTCAAGCACGATGCGCGAGAATCCATCGACCGCGCGCAGGGGGGCGCGCAAGTCGTGGGAGACGGAGTAGCTGAAGGCTTCGAGTTCCTTGTTGGCGTTGAGCAGCTCGGCGGCGCGATTTTCGAGGTCGGCGTTGAGCTTGCCGATTTCCTGCTCCGCGCGTTTCCGCTCGGTGATGTCGGTGCGGATGGCCATGAACTGGGTCGGCTTGCCGCCAGTCCCGAGGAAGGGGACGATGGTGGTGTCCATCCAGAAAAAGGTGCCGTCCTTGGAGCGGTTTTTCATTTCGCCCTTCCAGACCTTGCCCTTGAGGACGGTCTGCCAGAGTTCTTTGAAATAGGTCGGCGGATGGTAACCTGAATTGACGATGCGGTGGTTCTGGCCGATGAGTTCTTCCCGGGAGAATTTGGAAATCGCGCAGAATTTGTCGTTGGCGTAAGTGATGAATCCCTTGGCATCGGTGATCGAGACGAGGGCGTGCTGGTCCAGCGCGGCCTTGAAATCGGTGAGTGAGGCGTTGGCCGCTTGCAGCTCGGTGGTGCGCTCGTGCACCCGGCGCTCTAGTCCCACGTTGAGGCTGCGGATTTCCTCCTCGGCGGCTTTGCGCTCGCTGATGTCCCGGACGATGGCCTGGAGCAGGATTCTTCCGCCCAGCTCCACGGGTGTCAGGCTCACCTCGGCAGGGAAGGTGGTGCCGTGAAGCGTCCGGTGCATCCATTCGAAAAATTGCGGCTGCCCGGCGAGCGCAGCGGTGAGTTTCTCGCGGGCGGAGTCCGTGGAAGGCCTGCCGTCTGGCTGGATGAGAGATGAAAAGTCGTTCATCGTGCGGCCGACGATTTCATCTCGCAGGTGGCCGTGGAAAAGCTCGAGGGTGCGTGCGTTGCAGTCGATGAATTGATCACCGTCGATGATGAGGATGGCGTCTCCGGCGCTTTCGAAAAGGGTGCGGAACTTCTGCTCGCTTTCTAGCAGCGCCTCCTCGGCGAGCTTGCGCTTGATGGCGATGCGCACGACGTGCACCGCCCGCTCGATGAGGTCCAGCTCGGCGGGTGCGGGGTGGCGCGGTTCGTGGTGATAGATGGCGAAGGTGCCCAGGATTTCGTCCTTCTGGTCATAGATCGGAGTGGACCAGCAGGCGCGGAGGTGGTGCTCCGCCGCGATCACGCGGAAGTCGGCCCAGAGTGGATCGGTGGCGATGTCCTCGACGATGATCTGCCGCTTGAGAAATGCCGCGGTGCCGCAGGATCCTGCCGCTAGGCCGATGGGCATCCCGTCCACCTGGATGTTGTAATCGTGCGGTAGGCTGGGTGCCGCGCCGTGCAGCAAGTGAGTGCCGGCCTCGTCGAGCAGGAGGACCGAGCAGAGGGCACCCGGAAGCTGGCTCTCGAGGCTCAACATCAAGCGATCCAAGACATCGTGCAGCGGAGTCATGCTGCCGATCAATTCCAGTGCGCTCTTTTCCCAAGCGAGCATCCGCAGCGCCTCGGTGCGCTCGGTGATGTCCATGACCACGGAGGCGACGCCGGCCACGGTGCCGGACTCGTCGATGAGTGGCGTGTTATACCACTCGCAGAGAATGAGTTGGCCGTTTTTGTGGAGGTTTGCGTTGGTGCTGCGCTCACCGCCACTTTTTTTGATCAATGCCTGCCAGACTCCATCCACCTGAGATCGGAAGGCTTCCGGGACGATGAACGCCGCAGGGTGGCCGAGGGCTTCTTTTAGGGTATAACCGAAAATCGTCTGTGCCGCTGGATTCCAGTTAGTCACCCGGAAGTTGAGATCCCACTCGATGACGGCCATCGGGGTTTGTTCGAAATGGAGGCGCAGTTTCTGGTTGGCATCCCGCAGCGCTTCCTCGGCTTTCCGCCGCTCGGCGATGTCCGTGAGCACGATGCGGAATTCGGAGGTCCTGTCGGCAAGTTTGCAGATGGTCATTTCCAAGCGTGCCCAGAACTCCTTGCCACGCCGGCCTTTCATGCGGAGTTCGGTGACCTGGGGTAGCCCGGTTTCCAGCACCTTCTGGGACTGCGAATGATAACTTTCCTGATCCTCCTCGGCGATGAACTGTGTCAGCGGCTGCTGCGCGAGGCCCCGCCGCGATTTGCCGAGCAACCCGGCTGCGGCATAGTTCGACTCCAAAATCGTGCCCTGATCGTTGAGCGTGAGGTAGCCGACGGGAGCCAGATCGTAGAGGTCGAAGTAGCGGACCCGCGCCGCCTCGATTTCTGCCTTCGCCTTGCGCAGCTCGTCGTTCTGCATCTCCAGCTCGATTTGATGCACCTTGAGGTCGTGCATCGTCCGCTTGAGGAAAAAGGGAGATTTTCCTTTGATGAAGTCCGGTTCTTCACCTCGCCGCTGAGACAGGATCGCTTCGGCTTTCCGCCTGAGGGATTCTTCGGAGTCTGAGGATGTGAAGGCATCACCGGGGGGGGTATCCTTTTGATTCATGGTGGTTTCGCGGTGCTAAGTTTTCATTCGCTCGGTCGTGGTAACGGAATGACGTGGCGGCATCCCATGGAGTAAGGCAGCATCGTCGTCCCGGATGTTCAAAACATCTCTTTTTTGTGTCGCCCCGCCGGGGTCATTGACTATCAACTTTCCGGCCTTTCCCAAGGTCAAAATGAGCGATTCAGGACTCCCGCGCTTGGATCGCGGTGATGGCGATGGTGTAAACGATGTCCTCCACCAGCGAGCCGCGGGAAAGGTCGTTCACCGGGCGCCGGAGTCCTTGAAGCACCGGGCCGATGCTGATCACGTTCGCGCTGCGCTGGACTGCCTTGTAGGTGGTGTTCCCGGTATTCAGATCGGGGAAAATGAAGACCGTCGCGCGTCCGGCCAGTGGGCTACCGGGGGCCTTGGTGGCGGCCACCTCGGCGATGGCGGCGGCGTCGTATTGCAACGGTCCGTCTAGCAGGAGGTCCGGCCGCTTGGCGCGGGCGATGCGGGTGGCTTCCCGGACTTTTTCCACATCCGCGCCGTGGCCGGACTCGCCGGTGGAGTAGCTGATCATCGCGACGCGGGCGGGGATGCCGAGTTTCGTCGCGGAGTCCGCGCTTTGGATGGCGATGTCCGCGAGCATCTCGGCGTCTGGATCCGGGTTCACCGCGCAGTCGCCGTAAACGAGGACCTGATCGGGAAGGCACATGAAGAAAATCGAGGAAACCACGCGCACGCCCGGCTTGGTTTTGATGATCTGGAGCGCTGGGCGGATGGTGTTTGCGGAAGTGTGGAGCGCGCCGGAAACGAGGCCGTCCACCTCGCCGAGTGCGAGCATCACGGTGCCGAGCCAGACGTGGTCCTCGAGGAAGTCCGCCGCGTCTTGGGGCGTCATGCCCTTGTGGCGGCGCATCTCGACAAGCGGGTCGATGTAGCGGGCGCGCACCTCGGCAGGGTCGATGATTTCCACCGCTTCCGGCAGGTGGATTTCCAAGCCATGCGCGACTTGCAGGATTTCACGGCGGTCGCCTAACAAAACACAGCGGGCGATGCCGCGCTGGGCGCAGAGTGCCGCCGCCCGGATCGTGCGCGGCTCGCTGCCTTCTGGCAGGACGATGCGTTTGCCCGCCTGTTTCGCGAGCTCGACGATGCGGTGGCAGAACGCGGCGGGCGACATCCGCGCCTCCACGGGGACTGACGATTTCTCCGCCAGCCAGTCGGTGTCGATGTGGCTGGCGACGAACTCCATGGACTTCCGGACGCGCTCGATGTCGTCGGCCGGCACCTCCTTGCTCATCCGGCTCAGGTCGGTGGCGGTGTGCCAGCTGTTCGTCTCCACCTTGAGGACGGGCAGGCCGGTCTCCAGCGCCGGGCGGCACAGCTCGAGCATGCCGGGCGGGAGGTCGGTGTCTCCGGTGAGAACGATGCCGGCGAAGTTGATTTTACTCACCGCTGCCATGGCCACCGCCACGAAGACGTCCGCGCGGTCGGCCGGGGTGATCAAAATATTTCCCGGGGTGAAGGCGCTGAGCATGTTAGGCACCGTCCGGGCGAGCAGGGTGAACTTTTTGGCCCGTCGCGTTTCCACCTCTCCGGCGTGGATCAGCGTCGCACCGAGATGGCGTGCGATGTCCACCGTGCGCGGGGCGGAGAGATCGGGGTTCTCGGGAATCGCGCCGATGATCGGAAATCCGGTCCGGGCGAAAAGCGGGCAATTCCGCTGCACTGCCTCGCGGATTTCCGCCAGGGTGCTGCCGACCGAGCCAGGCGCGTGGTTGACGAAACAACCGAGCAGCGTGCTGCCCTTCATGTCGCCGAACTCGCGGATGGAAAGCTCCATGCGCGACTCGAAATTCGCGAACTCCTCCGGTGTGTCCCCGGTGAGCGAACCCACGAGAATGACATTTGCGCTGAGTGTCCGGGCCAGTCGCGGATTCATCCCCGCCGCCGTGGGCCACGCTTGGGTGTGGACGATTCCTTCCACCACGACCACGTCCGCGTCCGCGCAAGAGTCGTGGAACAGGGACACCACCCGCTCCATTAGTTGCTCTTCCTCGCCCGAGGAAATCAACCGTGCGGCCTCTTCCTGCCGGATCGGATCCGCCGGCGCGAGCTGCGTGGTGGAGCGGATGAAATGGGTGGACCGCTCGGGTCCGTCGTCGTGGTTGAAGGACTGGCCGATCGGCTTGCAGAACGCCACCCGCACCCCGCGGATGTCCAGTGCGCGGACCAGGCCCAGTGTCATCGTCGTGAGGCCGACGTCGCTGCCACTCGGAGCGATGAACAAGGTGTAGGGAGGATGTGGGTTCATAAGAGGGCGGGTGAGAGGAAACGTACTGCCTCGCGAGCGATGACGAGTTCCTCGTTGGTGGGCACGACCAAGGCCACCAGTCGGGAATCCGCCGCCGTGATGCAGCCGTGGCTATCGCGGCCGTGGGTTTCATTTCGATCCGTTGAGAGAATGGCTCCGAGAATTTTCAAATGGGAAAGCGTTTTCTCGCGGACCACGGCGCTGTGCTCGCCAATCCCGCCGGTGAAGACCACTGCGTCGATGCGGTCCAGTCCGGCCGCCAGACCGAGCAGTCCCTTCGCCAGGCGGTAACAGAAAACCTCGATGGCAATGCCCGCCCTGACGTGCCCTTCCCCGGCGGCGGCCACCAGCGTGCGCATGTCATTGCTCAGTCCGGACAGGCCGAGCAGCCCGCTTTCCCGGTTGAGGATGGCGGTGATTTCCGGCAGGGACTTGCCGAGATTTTTTGATAGAAAATCGAGGATGTTCGCATCAATGTCCCCGCAGCGGGTTCCCATGACCAGTCCTTCTAGCGGGGTGAAGCCCATCGTCGTGTCCATGCTCCGACCGCCCTTGATGGCACAGGCGCTGCAGCCATTTCCCAGGTGCGCGGTGATGAGCTGGGTGTCCGCGAGGTTCCTGCCAAGCAGGTGTGCCGCCTCGCCCGCCACGTAGCGGTGACTGGTGCCGTGAAAGCCGTAGCGGCGGACCCGGAACCGCTCGTAGCACTCGTACGGAATGGCGTAGAGGTAGGCGTGCTCCGGCATGGTCTGATGAAATGCCGTGTCGAATACGGCCACGTGGGGAAGCGAGGGAAAGCACCTGCGGACCGCCTCGATGCCGACCAGATGCGCGGGATGGTGAAGCGGCGCGAGCGGGACATACTCGCGGATCGTGGCAAGAACATCGTCATCGATTTCCGCGCTTTGCGAAAAGGTCTCTCCCCCGTGAACGATGCGATGGCCGACGGCAGCGATCTTCGACGGATCCAGCCGTTCCATCGCCGCTGCGATCGCGACGGCATGGTCTGCCCCTGGGATGAGGATTTTTTCGTCCGCTTGATCCGGCCGGGAAATCCGCAGAGTGG
>JBOFET010000229.1:0-5882 GCA_051648225.1 Luteolibacter sp. | reverse complement strand
CTTTCCGTGCAGGTGAAGGATCTGGGGCGGCAATGACGCGAATTGCGAAAACCGCCGCCACGACTCACGCTTCCTTCGCCTTCGCTACCTTCTTCGCGGCCACTTTCTTCACCGGCCTTGGCGGGAAGTCGAAGCCGATCTTGCCGTCCTTCGGCTCGAAGGTGAGGTGGGCGTCGAACTTGCGCTTGGTCCGGTTCGAGACGAAGCCCTTGAGCACGTCGGTTTTCCCGGTGGAAATCAGCTTGAGCACCTGGTCCTGCGGGATTTCGCACTGGAGGATGGACTTGCCGATGCGGATGCCGTGCGGGTCTTTCTTAGTGACGATTTCCGGGACGTGGTAGGCCTTGTCCGTGGCGTAAACCTTGTAGGATTTGCCTTCCTCGGTCTTGGCCTCGCCGATAAGCTGCTCCTCGGTCAGCTCGGGCGGGCCGTCGCGGTCGTCGCCTTCGAAGACGAAGTTGATCTTGAATTTCGCGTCCATTTCGAGGGCGGCGTCGAAGGGTTTGTTGAACTTCGAGCGGAAGCCGGTGAGCGGGCCGACGAGCTTGGTGGTGAAGAGCTGGGTGGCTTCCTGCTCGGTGAGGAGGCGGCCGGCGATGTGTTTCTTGGCCTTGAATTTGCACTCCGGCTCGCGGCACTCGTAGGTGGCTTCGGTTTGCTTGAGGCTCGGCGCGCCGCACATCGGGCAGGTGACTTTGAGGTCGGGGAAAACTTCGCTTTTCGCGAGCTCGGCGGCGGAGCGGGCCTTGGTGCAAATCTCGTTGGTGTAGGAGATGATCTCCTTCATGAAATCGCTGCGCTTGAGGTTCCCTTGCTCCATTTGGCGGAGTTTGAATTCCCAATCGCCAGTGAGTTTCGGCGAGTAAAGACCCTCGATTTCCATTTCGCGGACGAGGTCGATGAGGCGCATTCCGCTGCCGGAAACGAAGAGTTCGCGGCCTTCGCGGGCGAGGTATTTTTGGGAAATGAGGCCCTCGATGGTGGCGGCGCGGGTGGCGGGTGTGCCGAGGCCGCGCTCGGCCATGGCTTCGCGGAGGGCTTCGTCGTCGATGAGTTTTCCAGCACCTTCCATGGCGGAGAGGAGCGTGGATTCGGTCATGCGGGCGGGTGGTTTGGTTTCCTCGGCGAGGACTTCCACGGGATCGGCGTGGGCTGTTTCGCCAGCGCGGACGGGGACGAGTTCGTCTTTTCCGGCGGCGACTCCGGGGCGGCGGCCATAGACTTCGAGCCAGCCGGGTTTCACCAAAATGCGGCCTTCCGTTTTGAAACAATCCTGCTGAATACGAGTGAGACGGGTGGTCTGCTCGAACTCGGCAACGGGGTAGAAGACGGCGATGAAGCGTTTGACGATCATGTCGTAGAGCTTTTGCTCGGCTTCAGAGAGCTTGGCGAACTTGCCAGTCGGGATGATGGCAAAGTGATCGGAAACCTTTTTGCTGTCGAAAACGCGCTTGGATTTGTGCAAGCGCGGGCCTTTTTCGTCGCTGCCGGAGAGCACGGCTTTGGCGTATTTCGCCACGTCGAGGCCGCTGTTGCCGATGTCCGCCATCGTCTCGCGGACATTGCCGGTGTAGTCCTCGGGCAGATACCGTGAATCGGTCCGCGGGTAGGTGATCATCTTGTGCTTTTCGTAAAGCGCTTGGGCGATCTGGAGCGTGCCTTTGGCAGAAAACGGGGCTTCGCGCTGGAGCGTAGTGAGATCGTAGAGCTGCGGGGAAATCTGAGTTTGCGCCTTTTTTTCCTCGGTGATGATCCCGGCTTTCCCTTGGCAACGCGCTTGGATCGCCTCCGCCGTCAGCCGGTCCCAGAGGCGCTCGGGTTTGGAAAGCGGGGCGTTTTCATCCTTTTTCCAGAATTCATCGATCCACTTGCCAAGGTATTCGCCTGCCTCGACGGCGAAGGTGGCGTGGACCTCGAAATACGGCGTCGGCTTGAAGGCTTGGATCTCCGCCTCGCGCTGGGCGAGGATCGCTAGCGTCGGCGTCTGGACGCGGCCAGCGGCGGTGATGTTGAAGCCACCGTGGCGGGAATTGAAGCAAGTGAGTGCGCGGGTGGCGTTGAGGCCGACGAGCCAATCCGACTCAGAGCGGCATTTCGCCGCGTCGGCGAGGGGTTTCATGGACTCGCCGGAGCGGAGGGTTTTCCAGGCTTCGAGGATGGAATCGTTGGTCATCGACTGCATCCAGAGCCGCTTGACCGGCTTGTCGATGCCGCCGATTTCCATGATGTAGCGGAAAATCAGCTCACCCTCGCGGCCAGCGTCGCAGGCGTTGACGATGAGGTCCACGTCCTTGCGCTTGGCAAGCTTGAGCACCTGCTTGAGGCGGGCCTCGGAGTCCGGAATCGGATCGAGCTCGAACTTGTCCGGAATGGCGGGCAGGACGCCGAAATTCCACGGCAGCTTCTTGCCATTCGGCCCCATCGGCATGCGCAGCTCGACGAGATGGCCGACGGCGGAGGTGATGACGGCGGTGTCGTTTTCGAAGAAGTTATCGCGGCCGGATCCGTTTTTTTCGAACTTGCCGAGGACCTTGGTGAGGACCCGGCTGAGGTCGGTCATGACGCTCGGTTTTTCCGCGATGATCAGTGTTTTTCCCATGGTAGAAGAAGGCCGTGGTGCGGCTGTGGGTGGAGGGACTAGGCTGGCTGGTATGGATTTGGCAAGCTTTTCGGTAAGGAATGTGTTCCGGCTGTCTCAGCCGGTTCTTCCTGTGGCTCCGCTCCCGACTGGGACAGTCGGGACACATTCTCAGGGGCGTTTCCAGTGCGTCCATCTCCCGGGACCCAGTCCCGCCTTCCGAGGATTTTCCGCGATGTAGTTTTGAAAATGCTGCAATTGTCGCTCGCTGCGGACGATATGATCGAAATCCTCCGCCATCCAGAATGGCTTGGGTCCACAGGTTTTCCGCAGGATCAAGTGGCCAGAGACGCGCTTCCAGCCGGCGAGGACTTTCGCCAGTGTGTGGCCTTCATGGGGAGTTACGAGGACGTGGACGTGGTTGGGCATCAGCACGTAGTCACCTAGCGTGAAATGTTGGCCGTCGAAGTGGTGCATCGCGCTTGCGACGTTTTCCCGCAGGTCCGCATCCTGGAGAGCACAGGAACCGTATCCGGCGTCCAGCCAGAGTTCCATCTGCGCCGGAAACTTCGCATTGTAGTCTTTTTGAGTTTCCGAGTCCCATGGTTGTGGGTGCATCGCGAGCCAAGTGGCGCGTTGTTCTTTCCATTTTTTCCAAATCGGAGCCGCGACCGAATCCGCCAGGCGAAAGGTGACGAAGTAGGTGCAGCCGTCCTGCGACCAGTGCGGAAGAATGCGGCGGGTCTTGAGAATGGGTGCGGATTTATCGAGAGGCTTCAAAGAATGTGTTCCGGCTGTCCCAGCCGGATCTTCCTGTGGCTCTGCTCCCGACTGAGACAGTCGGGACACATTTTCCCTACACTCATCGCCGCGCGTATCGGAAGCCGGGAAATGCCCTCACCAGCCGCCTCATTTCAAGCTTCATCAAGGTCGCCGTGACGACATGCGCTGGCAGGCCGCTGCGCTCGATGATCCTGTCCACCGGCGACTCGTCCACCGTCACGGCGGCGAAAACGGCGGCTTCCTCCTCTGGCAGCTCGGGGATTTCCACCGCAGGTTCCGCGATGCTGGCTTGGCGGGCGAAGGGCAATTGACCGAGATCGTCGAGCAAATGACTGGCATCCGCGACCAGCGTGGCGCCGTCGCGGATGAGTTGGTTGCACCCGGCGGATGTCGGTTTGTCAATCGGCCCCGGAACGGCGAAGATGGGTTTTCCATACTCCGAGGCGAGATTCGCGGTAATTAAAGAACCCGACCACGCCGGGCACTCGACGACGAGCACCGCCCGCGCCCAGGCGGCGACGATGCGGTTGCGCATCGGGAACGTCTGCTTGTCCGGCGAGGTGTGCAGCGGAAACTCGGAAACCACCGCGCCGAAACCGGAGGCGATTTTTTCTGCCAGCGCGAGGTTCTCCTGGGGGAAAAGCTTGGCCAGCCCGGAACCGAGCACCGCGATGGTCCTGCCATTCGCAGCCACGGCCGCCTCGTGCGCGGCGGTGTCGATGCCGCGGGCAAGGCCGGAGATGATCGTGAATCCAGCCTGCGCGATCTGGTAGGAGAGCTTTTTGGTCGCCTGTGTGCCGTAGTGCGTCGCCCGCCGCGAGCCGACCACGCTGATGGCGTGCTTGTCCCGCGCTTCCAGTTTTCCCCACACGTAGAGCAGCAGCGGCGGATCGTAGGCCTCTCGCAGCGGCGCCGGATAGTCCTCGTCTTCCTGGGTGACGATGGAGATCCCGCGCTCGGCCGCCTCACGGATCTCCTTGCCGGGGTCCGCGTGATCCTGCCAGCCGTGGAGGATTTTCGCCGTCTCCTCGCCGATGCCGTCCACCCGCATCAGCCGGTCCTTGGCCGCGCCGAGGATGGACGCCGGGTTCTCGCCAAACGCCTCAAGCAGGCGGCGCACCCGCACTGGCCCGATTTTCGGCAGCATGTTGAGGGCGACGAGGGCTTCCTGTGAGGTCATGTCGGGCAGAGAGTGCCGATGGCGGGCGCAGGCGTCAAAGACGCTTTCCCACAAGAACTCGGGATTTCCAAGCAATCAGACTTCCATGCCGCTGCCGGGCTGCTCATTTTCCCGCCGGGAGGTGGTTTTCCGCTTGGGTGGAGTTCTCATTTCAAATCCCGGCTTCGTTTCATGAGTCACATTCTTCTTCTTCCGTTCGGCACTTCCGGCAGTGTTTTTCCCTTCATTTGGCTCGGGAAACATCTGCTGGAGCGGGGTCATCAGGTCACCTTGATCGCTTCGCAAGTCTATCAGAAACCGGCGGAAGCGGCTGGGATCGGATTTCACCCACCGACTCCCGACGAGTTGCCCGCGATGCTCGCGAATCCGAATCTCTGGGATGCGGGGCCGTGCAAAAAAGTCGCGTTCGAGCATGCCGGCCGCGCGGTCGCTCCCTGCGCCACCGCGATCGACGAGATCATCCGCGACCAGGGCATGCCCGATCTGATGCTCGCGCCGATGATCTCCTTCGGCGCAAGGATCGCGCGGGAGAAACACGGCATTCCCCTGATCACCGTGCATCTCTACCCCGCCGCCATGATGAGCGCGGATGACGCGCCGCTGGTGATTCCCGGAGCCCGCTTGCTCAGGCGCTTGCCGCATCCGGTGCGCAAGTTCGTGCTTTCGCTGCCGAGTCCCTACGACCGCTTTGCCCTGCCGGCGGTCCTGAAGGCGTGCTCGGACCATGGTGTGAAACCGCCCCGCCGGCTTTGGAAAGAATGGCACCATTCCCCGGACGGCGTGCTCGCCCTCTATCCGGACTGGTTCTCGCATGCGAAGTTGGACAAGCCGCGGAATACCTATCAGTGGGATTTCCCTTTAGAGGATCTCGCGCAGCAGAATTTGATCGAGCCGGAACTGGAGCGGTTTCTATCTGCGGGGGACAAGCCGGTGCTCTTCACCGCCGGGACCGGCCAGGCTCACGCTGCGGGCTTTTTTGAAACTGCCGCGCAAGTCGTGTCCGAACTCGGATGCCGCGCGGTTTTCCTAACATCCAGGCCCGGGCAGGTGCCAGCGGATCTTCCCGAGTCGGTGAGAGTCGTCGCCTACGCTCCGTTCAGCGCCTTGCTGCCACGTGCCGCGCTGATGGTGCATCACGGCGGCATCGGCACCTTGTCCCAGTGCCTCGCCGCCGGGATCCCGCAGCTCGTCGTCTTCATGTCGCTCGACCAGCCGGACAACGCCGCGCGCATCGAGCGGCTCGGCGTGGGATTGAGCACCCCCATGGCGCGGTTGAACCGCAGCCGCCTCCTGCCGCTGGTCAAAAGCTGCCTGCACGATCCCGCCATCCGGGATACCGCC
>JBOFET010000228.1:0-5748 GCA_051648225.1 Luteolibacter sp. | reverse complement strand
TGGCGTGACATGGCGGGGTGAATTTGAAAATTATGCGGAGATCTTGGTGCGGAAGGTGAGGCGGGAAAGACCGAGATAGACTGCGAGGATTCCGGCGAAGTAGAGGGTCATGTTCCAGAAGGCGTCGAGCGGCAGAGATCCGCGCTTGAAGAGCAGACGCTGGGTGAGATCCGCGAAGCTATAGTGTGGCGAGTAAACCCAGAGACCACGGAGGATGGGATTTTCCTCAACTTTCAGCATGTGCTCGATGTAACCGACCCCGTAGAGCCCATAGATCGCAATGAGCAGGGTGACGGTAAATCCGCTGATTCCGCCGAATCTGGAGGCAATCGCCGTTGCTAGAGCGAGCAGGGGCGCTGTCACGAGTAGGAACAGTGCGGTGTATTGGAGGTTCAAGACCCACCACATCGAGCGTTCCGCCGGATCGGCCGGTGCGGCTCCGAAGTGGGAGATGAGTCCCGTGATGATGGCAAGCGGTGCGATGAAGCAAATCACGGCAAGCCAGATTTCGAAGAGTTGGCGGGTCGCTGAGAGACCGGTGGTCTGGAAATATTCGCCGACACCGGATTTGGCGTTGGTTTCGCCTTCCTTGGCGGCGGTGAAGAGTCCCCAGAGAAGGGTGCATACCCAGAGTGTGCCCCAGGCGGCAAGAATCCGGGCGGGCTGCACCAGAATCGGCTTCTCGGTGGCGCTGGAAACCATCGGTAATGCGAAAGGAAGGGCGGCAATCGCAAAAGCGCAGATCGCCCAGGCCTTGCGCTGGAAAATCGTGGCAAATGTGAGTCGGAACAGTCTCATGGCTAAAGTCGGCTTGGTTCTGGCTAAGGGTTAGTTCAACAAAGTCTTCAAAGAGCTCCAGGTCTGGCCCTCTTCTTGAAGGTGGCGGGCACTCAGCCCTTCGATCATCAACGCACTCGGCATCGACATGGCGTCGTAATCCGGGTGGCAGCTCACCAGCCGCAGCACGTTGGAAGAGGACTCTTTCCAGATTTCCTCGAAAGCCTGGCGGGCGAAGGCGTCCAATCCGCTGAATGGCTCGTCGAGAAGAAGGATGTTTCCTCGGCCCGCCTTCACGGAGAACTCAGCCATGATCAGGCTGGTCTTGCGGCGATTGCCAGTGGAGAGGCGACCGTATGGCTTTTTGACATCCAGCTCGATGCGCTCGGCGAGTTGGATGGCTTTTTGGACGCGGTCTTTGGGAAGCAGCATCCGGAAAATCATCACGGGACTGATCTCGGGGTCGAAACGAAGGTCTTCGGGAAGATATTGGAGAAATCCTTCGGCGCGGAATTTTCCGGCAATCGGTTTGAGGCTGCCGGCCAAGGTGCGAAGAAGGGTGGTTTTACCCCGGCCATTGCGGGCGAGGAGGAAATGGGTGCCGCCGGTAAGCTCGACTTCCTGCCCGAAGCGGGCGAGGGGACTGCCGTAGCCAATTTCAAGACCGGGGTCGAGATGGATGGATGGGGCTGAAGGGATCATCGTTTGTATTTCGATTCGGTGTGGTTTTAGGTTTTTGAGGCAGATTGTCAAGAATCCTTAAATATCTGTTTCGGTAACCTTTCCGAGAAATAAAATAATCACTCCTAGTTGGCAATCTTTTTTTGAACATTATCCATAATTATGTGTCATGTTTTTAAAATTTTGAATTCCAGGGAGTTGAAAATCCCATAATTACTAGAGATTCATGATGTTCCGTTCCCGATGAAAAATGCCGGATTTTTTTCTTCGTGACGCGAAGAGACGGCCTTGTAGAACTCGCGCAGCGGAATATGGCGGGAAAATTGACTTATCAACAGGCTGGGGTGGATACGCGCAAAGCGGCCGCCCTGGTAGGTGACATCGGCACTCACGTGCGCAGAACCCAGCAAACGCGCAAGCTATGGGGGGCTTTCGGGCTATTTGCGGCGTGTTATGATCTCAGTAGCTACCATGAACCGGTCATGATGACCGGCTGTGACGGCGTGGGCACCAAGTTGGAGTTGCTTCTTGAACACGATTTGCTCGAAACCGCTGGCAAGGACCTTGTCGCGATGAGCGTGAACGACATCCTCACCACCGGCGGTGATCCGCTGCTCTTTCTCGACTACATCGGCATCGCCGCGCTGCATGAGGAGAAAATCACCCGCCTCATTTCCGGCATGGCGGACTACTTGGAAGCCTGCGACTGCATTCTTGCCGGCGGTGAAACAGCGGAAATGCCCGGCATCGTCCCCGTCAATGTCATCGAACTCTCCGGATTCTGCATCGGCTGCGCGGAAAAGCCCGACCTCATCGACCCGACCACCGTTGCCATCGGCGATGTGCTCATCGGCTACGCATCCGACAGCATTCACGCCAACGGCTGGTCGCTCGTCCGTCGCGTGCTCAACGAATTTCCCGGCGAAGTGACTGATGAAGAGCTCCAGGCCTGGCTCAAGCCCACCCGCCTTTATCACGACGTCACCTGCGATTTGAAGAAATCCGGCGTCAAGCCCAAGGCCATGTCCCACATCACCGGCGGCGGACTCCCGGAAAATCTCGAGCGCCTCTTCCGCGGAATGGGTGCCGATTTGCAAATCCCGCGATGGGGTCTGCCGGGAATCGAAAAACTCCTCTCCCACGTCGATGCGGAAGACCGTTTCCACACCTTCAACATGGGCATCGGCTGGGTGGCCATCGTCGCCGAGGCCGATGTCGAAGCGGCGCTCAAGGCCGGCGACGGCGGCACGGTCCTCGGCCGCATGGTTCCCGAAGAAGGGGTCCGCGTTTGCGTTATCGGCGAGTGACCCTAGACTCCCCCAAAGAATGAGCGACTTCCTCACCCACGAATGCGGGATCGCCGCAGTCCGGCTCCGCAAACCGCTGGCCTACTATTACGATCGCTACGGCACTTGCCTCTGGGGCCTGAACAAACTCTTCCTGCTGATGGAAAAGCAGCACAACCGCGGCCAAGACGGCACCGGGATCGGCTGCGTGAAGATCGGCATGCCGATGGGTCAGTCTTACGTCCACCGGCGCAGAGGCATTGAAAAGGACGCATTGGCCGAAATTTTCCGGAAGGAAATCCGGGACTTTTACAAAATGTCCCGCAAGGGCGTGATGGACCATAAGGACCCGGAGAGCGTGAAAAAAAACTTCGAGTTCGGAGGAGAGATTCTCATCGGCCACTTGCGCTACGGCACCTCCGGTGATTTCGATTCCGGCTGTTGCCACCCCTATCTGCGCCGCAGCAACTGGCCCACGCGCACGCTCATGGTCATGGGTAATTTCAACATGACCAATGCCGCAGAGCTCAACGAAGTGCTCATCAGCCGCGGCCAGCACCCGGTCTTCGGCACCGATACGCAGACGGTGCTGGAGGAAATCGGCTACCACCTCGACGAGGCGCACACCGATCTCTACCGCTCGCTGCGTGATGCCGGAGTTCCCGGCGAAGAGATTCCTGATCGAATTTCCGCCTCGCTCGATGTGCCGAAGCTGATTTCCGAATCCGCCGCCTCATGGGACGGCGGCTACTCGATCTGCGGCGTCATCGGAAACGGTGACATGTTCGTAATGCGGGACCCTCACGGCATCCGCCCCTGCCACATGCTGGTGAACGACGAGGTCATCGCCTTCGCCTCCGAGCGGGTGCCGCTCATGACAGTTTTCGAAGTGGATGCCAACGAGGTCAAAGCCGTGGATCCCGGCTCCGTCATCACGATCAAGTCAGACGGTTCCATGACGGATGCGCCCTTCGCCCCTCCGCGGCGCTACACTCCCTGCTCGTTCGAAAAAATCTACTTCTCCCGTGGCAACGACCCCCACATCTACCGCGAACGCAAAGCCATGGGGGCCGCGCTCGTCCCTCAGGTGGTCGAGTCGATCGAGGGCAAGTTTGAAAAAACCATCTTCTCCTTCATCCCTAACACTGCGGAAACCGCCTATTACGGCCTGATGGACGGACTCCGCCTCTATCGGCGGCAGGAAGTCCGGTCCTCCATTCTCCAAGCGTCCGCCGATGGCACGCTCACCCCCGAGCTGGTGGACAACCTCATCCTTCGTAACTGGCCCAAGGGTGAAAAGATCGCGCACAAGGACATCAAGATGCGTACGTTCATCTCCCAGGAAAAAGGCCGCGACCAGCTTGTTTCCCACGTTTATGACATCACTTACGGCGTCGTGAATCCCGGCGACTATCTGGTAGCTCTCGATGATTCAATCGTCCGCGGCACCACCCTGAAGCAGTCCATCCTCAAAATCCTCGCCCGGACCAAGCCTTCAAAAATCGTCGTCTGTTCCACCGCGCCGCAAATCCGCTATCCGGACTGTTATGGCATCGACATGTCGGAACTCGGAAAATTCATCGCCTTCCAAGCCGCCGTCGCCCTTCACCGCCGTGCAGGCGGGCAGTCTTTGTTGGACCGGGTTTACGATGACTGCCAGGCAGAGATGAAGCTTCCCACCGGAGAGCGCCGGAACTGCGTCCAGGCCGTTTACGAAGCCTTCACCCACGAGGAAATTTCCGCCGAGATCAGCCGCATGGTCTATCCGGAAGGCATCGAATGGCACGGTGAAGTCCAAGTGATCTTCCAAACCATCGACAATCTGCACGCCTCCATCAAAGGCGAATGCGGCGACTGGTATTTCACCGGGAACTACCCGACCCCCGGCGGTTACTCGATGGTGAATCTCGCCTACATCCGCTGGTATGAAGGCGTCGGCGGTCGCAGTTACGATCTGCCGCTGTAGCCTGATTTTAAATTTTTCCATAAAATTTGGAAATCGTGATTTTCAATTGCGATTGGAGTAGGGATGACACGCTTCGCTCAAGTCGCCCAATCCCACTCAGACCAAGCTCCGGGGGGAGCTCGGATGGGATCGGCGAAAATGAACGGCGGGTCTTCACCAAGCAATGCCACAACCCGGTATCACGGATCGGTTCTGCGGATGCTGCCACTACAGGCCGGGGGGCCTGCTGGCGCTACCCGCACCCGCCGCACCGCTCGGAGTGGCTCGCTGCAAAATGGAGAGGCCGCTACCTGCCGGGGGGCAGGTCGGCCCGCCCGTATCGCTCTCATGTATTGTTTGATTGGATTCTTCGTTTCTGGAGGACGGATGCCGGGGGGCATCCTGAGTTCAAGAAATTCATTGTGCTAGCAGGTCCCTATACCTCATCAGGCCGAAATTCGCTAACTCCGGGGGGAAGTAGCGATTTCGGCCTGAATGCTTTTGAAGCTCGATCCTCGGGAGCAACTGACTCTCACGGCCATGGTCTCCGTGGCCTCTTCAGTAAACGTCCCGCAGGTAGCGCTTCTCTTTCTTGAGTTGTGAAATGAAGGCGGCTGCCTCTTCCGGACTCAGTTTGCCGTGTTCTTCCACGACTTTGAGCAGCGCTTGATCCACGTCTTTGGCCATGCGTGAGGCATCGCCACACACATAGAAAGCCGCGCCGTTGCTGAGCCAGTTCCAGAGTTCCGCACCCTGCTGGATCATCAGGTGCTGGACGTAGAGTTTTTCTTTTTGGTCCCGAGACCAGGCGACATCGAACTTCGAAATCGTGCCATCCGCGATGTAGGCCTCGATTTCATCCTGGTACAGATAGTCCGTCTTGCGGTGGGGATTTCCAAAAAACAGCCAGTTCCTGCCCATGGCGGCGGTGGCCTTGCGGTCCTCCAGAAACGCGCGGAAAGGCGCGATGCCGGTGCCCGGACCCACCATGATCACGTCGGTCGCACCATCCGGCGGCAGGCGGAATGCGTTGTTCGAATGGACGAAAACGCGTGGCTT
>JBOFET010000227.1:0-1552 GCA_051648225.1 Luteolibacter sp. | reverse complement strand
GGGGTTGTGGCAGGTCATGCACTCGCCGCGACCGGGGAGGTGCCAGATCTGCGAGGGCAGAGGGATGTCCGCTCCGTTAGGGCCGACGAGCGTGGCCTCGGTCTGTGGCTGGCCGTTGGTGATGTTGTTCCACTGATAGGTCACGCCGTAGGAGCCGGTGGCGTTTTTCACGAGGAAGCGGGTCTCGATGCGGCGCTTGGTGACGGGGTTTCCGGGGGTGAGTTCGAGGTTGAAATGCTTCACCCAGACCATGCCGGCGGGAAAGGTCCATGGATCGTCGGGCGAGTAACCGACGAGGTCGGTGGGGTTGTCGATGAGGAACCAGCGGGATTTCTCCGCGTTGTCGGACCAGAAGCGGAGGTTTACGTCGTAGAAGCGGGCACCGGGGTTGGGCGTGAGGTCGGTGAGATCGGCGAAGAAGCCGGTGGCGGAGAGAGTGGGTGGGAAGGTGGTGTCGTTCGCGGTCTGCACGAGGCGGAGGATGCGGCCGGTGCCCTGGTTGGTGCCGGTGTTGCCGCGGTCTAGCAGGAGGACGTCGCCATTGGACGGATCGGCGGAGAAGGAGACGATGGCCTGCTCGGTGGCGAGGCGCTCGATGACGTTGGGCGTGCCTCTTTCAAGGCTCCACACGTTGCCGGAAACATAATCCGCGAAGATGTATTTCCCGATGAGTGCGGGGATTTTTCCTCCCCGATAGACGATGCCGCCGGTGACGGACTGGCCCTCGAACGCGCTGCCGCCGTGTCCGTAGTCGTAAACCGGAGCCTTGAGCGTGGCGGCGGATTGGGCGGCGCCGTTGATGAGTTGTCCGGAGCGCGGACCTGCAGCGGTGCCTTCCCGCCATGCCCAGCCACCGTTGTCGCCGGCCTGGAAGATATTGATCTCCTCGCGGTCGCCGCGGCCGACGTCGCCAAGCCAGAGCTCGTCGGTGACGGGGTCAAAATTGAACTGCCAGGGATTTCTAACTCCGGTGGCGAAGATCTCGCTGCGGACGTTGGCCGGGTTGACGGGACGGCCGTTGAAACGGGTGGTGCCGACGTAGGGATTACCCGCTGGTATATAAAATCCGACGCCCGGGGTACCGCTGCCGGGGATGTCGGAATCCGGATTTGGGGCGATGTTGTTAGAATTTTTATCCACATCGATGCGGATGATCGACGACCACAGATCCTTGTCGATGTGCTGGGAGTTGTCGTAGCCGTCTTCCTGCGTGCCCTCGTCGCCGAAGCCGACGTAGAGATAGCCCTCCGGTCCGAAGCGGCAGACGGAGATGTTATGGAATTGGCCTTCGTTGAATTGGTTGATGAGGATCTGCTCCGAAGCCGGATCCGCAGCGAGAGGATTTCCCGCCGAGCGGGTGAAGCGGGATAAGCGCACCGTGCGGGTGCCGCCCGTGAGCTGATTGTAGGTGACGTAGATCCGACCGTTGGTGGCGTAGTTGGGATGAATGGCGATGCCTTTGAGCGCGAACTCGTTGTTGTCGTGATCGACGCGGTTGGTGATGTCGAGAAACAGCGTTTTTACCGGAGTGGCGGCGGTGACATCGGGGATC
>JBOFET010000226.1:0-1188 GCA_051648225.1 Luteolibacter sp. | reverse complement strand
CCAGCTCGGCATCGACCACACCCGCCTCTCCCACACCTTCCAAGGCCGCCGCTTCCGCCTCACCGACGTCCACGGCCACGTGGTGGAGGAGCTGCTAGGCTGAAAACGGTGCGTGCATCCAAGCTCGCTAACAAACATTCAAAAATTCCCAGTGGACGCAAAGACCCGACATGCATTCATGGCCCGCCGACGTTTTCTCCAGACTCTGGCGACAAGCGGTTTGGCGCTCTCGCTGCCGCCACTTCGCGCCGTCGGGGAAGCTGCTCCCGCTGCGGGTGATGACTCGTTTGATGTGCTTTCCCGCGACCTGCTGCGCGACTGGTGCGATGGCATGCTGGCGGTGCAAATCGATGATCCGGCGGATCCCGCAAAACACGGCGCACTCGGCTGCCCGGCCTGCGATTTCATCCACGGGCGCTGCATGGACGCGGTCTATCCGTTCCTGCACATGGCGAAGGTGACGGGTGAGGAGAAATACCTGAGGGCTGGAATCGCCGTTTTCGAATGGTCTAAAAACGTCTCACAGGATGACGGAAGCTGGACCGTGATTCCCGATCCAAAATCATGGCGCGGCATCACCGTGTTCGGCGCGATCGCGCTGGCTGAGACGCTGCGCCGCCACGGCGAGCTGCTCGACCCGCAGACGCGCCAGCGCTGGCACGAGCGTCTGGGCAGGGCCGGGGAATATATCTACCAGAACTTCACCGAGCTGGATTTTTCCAACATCAACTACGGCTGCACCGGTATCCAGGCGCTGGATCTTCTCGGCCGGTTCCTTGATCGTCCAAGCTACCTTGCGCGCAGCCGTCATCTTGCCTCCGGGCTCAAGGATTACCTCACCCGCCCTAACGGCCTGTTGTTTGGCGAGGGCAAGCCGCCCGGCGCGCCCAGCCCGCGCGGCTGCCGCGCGGTGGACCTCGGCTACAATGTCGAGGAATCACTGGTGGCGGTGGCACTCTGCGCAGATGCCTCCGGGGACGCCGAGCTCGCCGGCATCGCCGGACGTTTGCTGGAGGCGCATCTCAAGTTCATGCTGCCGGACGGCGGTTGGGATAACAGTTGGGGCACTCGTCAATCCAAGTGGAGCTACTGGGGAAGTCGTACCTGCGACGGCTGCCAGCCCGGATACGCGGTGCTGGCGAAACATCACCCCGCCTTCGCCACGGCGGTGATTGAAAACACCCGGCT
>JBOFET010000225.1:0-12604 GCA_051648225.1 Luteolibacter sp. | reverse complement strand
CAGTGTGTCCCAGAGCTTCTCGCCCCGGACGATGTGGTTGCTTTGTTTCCAGAATCTCACCTCGGCGTTTTCCCGGTCGTACCAGCCGTTGGCCACTACGCCGTGCTCTGCGGGTGAGGTGCCGGTGACGATGGAAGACTGTGCGGTGCAGGTCACCGCCGGGAAGGCGGGGGTGTAGGATTGGAGTCCATTTTTCCCGGCAAATCGGGTCAAGCCGGGCATGTCGTCGCCGAGCAGTGATTTGGAGAGTCCGACGAGGTTGATGACGGCGAGGCGCATGGTGAGGTCTCTGGAAAGCTAGAATGTCTGGAGGCGGACGCGCCATCTTTTACCGACGAATCCGCAAGTGCCGTCGGTGGGCGTGTTTAGATTCTCCAGTTTCCTTTTGCGACGGGCGGTATCTTTGGATACCACTTGCCGTGTCTGGAAAATCATCGATCGCGTTTTCCCGAACGACATTCACTCCAAACCCCTAACATCATGCACAAGCTCCTGTTTTGCCTTCCCTTCGTTCTCACCGGCTGTGGCTACTTCGGTGGTTTCGGCACTTTCTCAGTCTCACAGCGCGAGATTTTGAAACGGGCGCAAGCGGAAATCGCGCTGCGCGAGCCTTGGGCGGACCAGGCGGCGGTTTTCGTCACGAACCCGGACGATACCGGGCGCAGCGCTTGGAAAATCAAAGCCGGGGCAATCGATGGCTCTGCATTTTCTCCGGTTTACCATGGGACTTACTTTGTGTCCGGCACGGAGCGGGAGCTGCGATTCACGCGCGACGGTTGTCTAACGCGCTATTCGTTTCCCGGCAGTGCTTGCTCGGCGGGGACTGGGGATTCCGCTCCGGTCCCGTTCGAGTCAGATAAGTAATTCGCAGCGCCTAGACGGTGGGCGGCGGCACGCGGGTGGCGAGGACCTTGTCCACGCGGGTGCCGTCGATGTCGATGACTTCGAAGGCCCATTCGCCGGAGAAAATCCGGTCGGTCTCGGCGGGCATGCGACCGAGTTCTTTCATGAACCAACCGGATAGAGTTTGATACTCGTCGCCTCCGCCCTCGGGTAGGTCGAAGGTTTCGAGGTAGTCGGAGAGTTTCTCGATTTCGAAATGGCCGTCGATGAGCCAGGTGCCGTCGGTGCGCTGCTGGATGGGCATGGCAAGCTGCTCCTCGCGGGACGGCACGTCGCCGACGACTGCTTCCATCAAATCGATGAGGGTGACCATGCCCATGACACTGCCGAATTCGTCGAGGACGAAGGCCGCGCGCTGGCCGGTTTTCCGGAAGGCTTCCAAGAGTGCGCTGGCTTTCTGCGTTTCCAGCGCGAAGAGCGGCGGGCGCATGATTTCGCCGAAATTGACCGGTTTGCCGCCGGCGAGTTGGCCATAGATGTCCTTCACGGAGACGGCTCCCACCAGATTGTCCCGACCTCCGTCGTAGATGGGAAACACGCCTTGGGTGCTGGCCATGACCTTGGGCCAGACCTCTTCGTGGTTGGCTCTGCGCTCGATCCAAAGAATCCGCGTGCGCGGGATCATGAGATCGTAGGCGACGAGTTTTTCGAAACCGATGACGCCTTCCATCATCCGCGATTCGGTGCTGTCGATGGTGCCGGTAACCATGCCTTGGCGGACGAGCACTTTGAGTTCGTCGCGCGACATGACCTCCTCATCGGTCTCGCGGACGCCGAAGAGTTTCAAGATCGTGCCGGTGGACCAGGAGAGCAGGCTCACGGCGGGGGCGGCCATGATGGAAATGGCAGCCATGGGCGCGGCCATGGCGCTGGCGATGACTTCCGGGAATCTCATCGCGAGGCGCTTGGGCACCAGCTCGCCGATGACCAGCGACAGGTAGGTGAGGATGCCAATGACGACAGCGAGGGAGAACGGCCTCGAATACTCGCCGATGACGGGCAAGGGCACGATGACTTGCGCGAGGCTGTCCGCCACGGCCCCGCTGCCGAGTGCGCCGGCGACGATGCCGACCAAGGTGATACCGATCTGGACGGTGGACAGGAAGCGGTTCGGTGATTCGGACAGTTTCAGCGCCCGGGTGGCACCGGAGTTGCCCTTGGCGGCCATGCTTTGAAGGAGGCTCTTGCGGGAGGAGACGATGGCGATTTCCGTCATGGCGAAAACGCCGTTGGCAACGAGGAGGATGAGGATGAAGGAAATTTCGATCAGTATGGAATTCATGAAGGGCGGTCGCAGCGACTCGCCGGGGATTGTGAAACAGGATCTGCCCGTTGCCGAGTCGCAATTTTCAAAGTCGGCTTGACCTCGAATGCTGCCTGGCTAGCGTCCGAAAAAATGAGCTGCCCTTCCGAACTTGCCTCACCCATGGAAGAGCGGTTGGTATTTCTACCGCGCTCGTTGCGGCGGTATGCGGCGGGAAGTGTTTCAAAAGGGATGCTGCTCATGGGCTTGCTGCCGCTGAGTTTTATCACGCTTTTCACCACGTTGTTCGTCGCAGCGCAGCAATTTCCCGAGGAGTATGACTGGCGGCGGCGGGTAATTTCCCACCTGATTTCTCCGCGGCACAATCCGGAAGGTTATTTGCTGCCATCGATCGGGCTGGCGGTGGCGGCGCTATTATCGCTGCCTGTGGCGGGCTATGCGGAGCATCGGTTGCACGGGGTGGCACCGAAGCTGTCGCGGTGGGCGGGTCTCGGGTTGGGAATCGGGATTTTTCTGATGGTGACGGTGCCGCTGCCCTTCAACGTCGATTGGATGCCTTCCTATGTCCACTGGGTGCACGAGGCGCTGGCGCGGACGGCGGCGGTGGCCATCGTGGTGGGGATGATTTGCTGCTGCCTGTGCGGGTTGAAAGACCGGTTCCGCGGGCGGCAAACGCTCGACGGGGTGATGGTGGCGACGTGGGCGACGCTGACGGCGTTTCCCTTTGTCTGCGGGATTCTTGCCGGGGTTCTGAAAATTTGCCGCAAGGCGGGCATGGAGTGGGCGATGGAACTGCGGCTTCAACTCAAGCCGACGATGGTGTGGCAACTCGCCTTCTGGGAGTGGGTCGGCGTGGTGGCGTTCATCCTCTTCATGCTGATTTCCGCGCTGCTGCTGCCGGCGCGGATCGGCGGAGCGCTTCGTCAGTAACTGCGGCCCCAGAGCGCGAAGGTGGTGGTTTCCACGCCGGTGAGGATGCATTTCCCACTGCTGGCATGCAGGGCTTCCGGGAGCTTGGCTTCAGCGATGGGGATGCAGCGGATGGTGATTTTATGCTGCTTGGATAGCTCGTCCTCCTGCTCGGGAGTGCCAGCCCACGGGGTGTAGAGCCAACCGGGATTTTCCGTGGCCCAGTGGGCGTGGAAGACGTCGAGGCGGGTGCAGAAGGTGATGTTTGCGTTGCGGAAGGCGGTGGCACGGGCAAGCAGGGAATCGTGAATTTCCCCAAGGATGTCGGTGGTGCGCTGGATGAAGGCTTCCTTGTCAGCGAAGTCCTTTTCGGAAATCGGCTGGTCGCGGCGCTGGATGCAGACCTTGCGGGTCTCGATGTCGCGCGGGCCGATTTCGATGCGGATCGGCACGCCTTTTTTGATCCATTCCCACTTTTTCACCCCGCCGTTCAGGTCGCGGGAGTCCACATGGACTCGCAGCGGATCGCCGCAGAACGATTGGTGGCGCAGGGTTTCCGCAAGCGCCTGGCAGGCGTCGAGCACGGCCTGACGGCTGTCTTCCTTGGGCGTGATGGGTAAAATGACGATTTGCTGGGTGGCGACGCGCGGGGGGAGGACGAGGCCGTCGTCATCGGCGTGGGCCATGATGAGCGTGCCAATCATGCGGGTGGAAACTCCCCACGAGGTGGTGTGCGCGTGCTGGACCGTGCCGTCACGACCGGTGAAGGAGATGTTTTGCGCCTTGGAGAAATTCTGGCCGAGGTAGTGGGAGGTTCCAGCTTGGATGGCTTTGCAATCCTGGACCATCGCCTCGACGGTGAGCGTCATGTCGGCCCCGGGGAACCGCTCATTCTCGGTTTTTTCTCCGGGAACGACTGGGATGGCGAGGTGATCGCGGAGGAATTCCTCGTATTGGCCGTGCATCAGGCGGGTTTCGGCGATGGCCTCCTCTTGCGTCTCGTGGGCGGTGTGCCCTTCCTGCCAGAGAAATTCGGCGGTGCGGAGAAACAGGCGCGGACGCATTTCCCAACGCATGACATTGGCCCACTGGTTGATGAGTAGCGGCAGGTCGCGGTAAGATTCCACCCAGCGGGCAAAGGCCGCGCCGATGATCGTTTCCGAGGTTGGCCGGATGACATAGGGCTCGGCCAGTTCGCCGGCCGGGATCATTTTGGTTTTTCCGGTGACGGGATCTTTCACCGCTTCGAGCCGGTGGTGGGTGACCACGGCGCACTCGGTGGCGAATCCTTCCGCGTGTTCCGCCTCTTTTTCCAAGTAGGCGAGCGGGATAAGCAGCGGGAAATAAGCGTTCTGGTGGCCAGTCGCCTTGAAGCGGCGGTCGAGCTGCTGCTGGATGAGTTCCCAAATGCCGTAGCCCCATGGCTTGATGACCATGCAGCCGCGGGTTTCCGAGTTCTCCGCCATGTCGGCGGCTTTGATGACTTGCTGATACCACTCGGGGAAATCCTGGGCGCGGGTCGGGCTGATGGCGGTCTTTTCGGCGGACATGGTTGCTGCACGAATAGGAATCACGGCGCGGCGGAAAGAGCATTAAAAATTTATCACCGACGCCGGGATCCGAGCATGGAAGAATTTCCAAAAAATCCCGAGTTGGGGGTTTGACAGGGGGGAAGCAAGTTGTCTTAGTCCGTCGGAAGGAAATAAAACCCGAAAGCGCATGAGCGAAAACGAAAACCAACCACCAGCTCCGTCCAAGCAGACGTCGAGCGTGCCCCTGAAAAAGGAAACAGTCCGCATCACCTTGAAGGCGGCGGATGCACCACCCGCCGTCCCCTCGGCCACCGTGCCGATGGCACCACCGGTGAGGCCTCCTGTCCCGACTGCGCCTCCGACACCTACCGCCGGCCCTCCTCGCCCATCCGCTCCCGCACCCACGATTCCACTTCGCGCAGCGGGTGCGCCTACGCCCACACTGGCTCCCGCACCGACGATTCGCCTGGCTACCACGGCAGCACCTGCCGCAAGACCCGGCGGCGCTGCTCCCACTATGGCCCTCCCCAAGGCCACCGTCCAACTTCAGGCTCCTACGCAACCTCTCGGAACCTCGTTTTCCTCGCCCTCGCAAATGGCGGCTGGGCAAGCCGACGAGGAAGAGGAAGAAAGCGGCAGCGATGGCCTCGCCAACATCCTCTCAGGGGTCGGTTTGGCGGCAGCGTTGGTCGTGCTCGTCTTGCAGTTGATGACTGCCAACACTTGGATCAACGCGCCTGACAGCCAGACACCGAATGACTGGATGCAACTGTCTCCGCTCTGATCGAGCTGGATTTCCCCATCAATCAAACTTCGGAAAACTTCATTTTTATGGTCTGGCCCATCCTCAGTATTCTCTTTGCAGCCGCAGTCATTTTTTTCTCCCTCTGAGCAGGAAGTGATTGCGCCCGACTGAAGGCATTGGCTTTGGTCGCCCAACGACGAAGGGCCGCCCGGCGATGCGCAGGGCGGCTCTTGACGTGTCGGGGTTCCGCATGCAACCTCCACGCATGGCATTGAAACTTACCGACGCAAATTTCCAATCTGAAGTAATCGACTCCGACCTGCCCGTCCTCGTGGACTTCTGGGCCGAATGGTGCGGACCCTGCAAAATGATCGGTCCCGTCATCGACCAAGTCGCCACCGACTTGGAAGGCGTGGCCAAGGTCGGCAAGGTGAATGTGGACGACGCCCGCGAACTCGCCGTGAAATACAATGTGCGCTCCATCCCGCTGCTGTTGTTCTTCAAGAACGGCGAGGTAAAGGACCAGATCGTTGGCGCGAGCGTGACCAAGGACCAGCTTAAGGCGAAGCTGCAGGCGCTGGCGTAAATCCAAGGGCTTTCTGTTTAGAGCGCCGTTCCGGTTTGTCCGAAACGGCGCTTTTTCTGCTCCCGCCTCAGCGTGAGGAAATCGGTGACGCCTAAAAGGGTCCATAAAATCATCCACCAGCCTACTGCGACCGCGATTACAAATCCCTCGGCATAGAACTCACCGTCCGAACCGCCCACCGCAGTTTGTAAGGTCCAAAGCGGAGCAGCCGGCATCACGATCAACCATTGGGCAGTGCCCTTGATCCCGCTCGTGGTCCAAAACCAGGGTGCGATGACGCAGAGCACCACCACTCCCAGTCGAAGTTTTGTGCTAGAGAACGTGTAAACGACGAGTGAGGCGAACGCTGCCGCAAGAATCCATCCGTGATAGTTGAAATCCACCGGCCCGATTCCTGCGGCAAGAACCCGCCGGCAGACTGCTCCGAACGATTCGTGAGAGACAAATTCCACCACATGCATGGCAGAGACACCGGACAGATAGATCAGTGTGATGGCTGCGAACGCCAACCAGATGGCGACGTTTCGGACGAGTGCAAGCTCGAAGGGTTTCATGGCATGTTTGCGATCGGTTAGCGCGTTCTCCGCAGCAACGCGGCGGCGGTGGCGAGGATGACTAGCAGGCTGGTGGAAGGCTCCGGCACGTTCGGCAATTGCGGCGTCGCGCTGCCATCGGCCGGAGTGAGTCCGTGCTCGGCGTATTGCTGCTGGGTTTCCAATACGACCGCTCCGGAGAAAAGCGTGACCAGCTGATAGCGGGCTGCGAGTTCCGAGCGGGCGGCGTCGGGCATCAAGTTGTTCGATTTCTCGGCGGCAGAGGCGGCCCAGAGTCGGGCGAGGTGATCCCACACCTTAGTTCCCGGGAGGTTTTCCAAAGTGGCGGAACGCTTCCACGTCCAGCCGGATTCCTGATGTTCCGATTGCAGGTTCTTGAGAAACTGCGAGAAGTCATGCTCAGGGGCTAACAGTAATGGGCCACGTCTGATGGTTCCGGTTCGATAAATCGCTTCCGCCAGCCGGTTGGGTCCGGCGACGGCCTCGATTTCATGAATCACCGGGCGGATGCTGCCGCGTTCGATCTGTTGGAGCAGCGCTTCCGGCTGCGATAAGCCGACCGCCTGCGGCCCGTGAACCCAGATGATCGGCGCGCCGGACTCCCGCGCCAGGCGGATGCCTTCGCGCAGCGCGGGCTCGTTGTCCCGGCCGCCGCTGAAGGGATAGGCCGCAAGTTCCTCCAGCGTCACCCGCTGCGCGTGGTCATCGGCGAGTAGTAGGATCAAACCGTCGCTGGATCGTTTGCCAAGGGCGCTGACGATCCAGTCCCTGGCCGGCGACAGCGCGGCGGAGCCATCGACGATCACCACAATCTCGTTCGCGGCCGGACAAGGCGCAGTCGTCGGCTCGCGGACCAGGAACCGTTCCTCAGGCTTGGCGAAACGGTCCTCGCACCACACGACTGGCGGGGTTTCCGGAAGTGGCGCGGTGCACAAGGCGGTTCCCGGCGACATCATGCCGGATTTACCGAGAGTCGCCGAGAGCGAGCGGCCCGTGCCATCGGCGATCGAATCCTGCGGTTTTCCGGGTCCTGCCAGGCTGAACTCGCAGTTCCCTTGAAGCCAGACCGCGTTCTCCAGATTCTCTGCGAGGCCGAAATTGCGTTCCATCACATGCGGCAGTTCCCAACGTCCGTTTTCCAGCGGCGCGCTCACGCCGAAGCGGATTTTCATCTGCCCGTTCGCCGGAACCGGGAAACACTGCACCAGGATGGTGTCCGGGCCCACGACATTCACTAGCACCGGGTCCCGCCGCTGCACCACGGCCACCGCTTTGTAAGCCGCCTTTACCTTGGAAACCGAACTGAACGCCGCTTCCCGAGGCTCGCCGTTCACCCACAGTGTCAGCCGGGAAATGCGACCACCCGCCGGCAGCTTCACTTGGCAGCGCGCCTCCTTGACTTGGTTGGAGGTGTTTTTGAAAACCATCGTCCACTCGCCATAACCGATCCGCGAGGTGGCATCCACGTGGCCGTCGAAACGGGATTCGCTGAGATCCAGGTTTTTCAAACGCACCGCCACTTCGTCGCCGCCGAGGTGGTCGTCGAATTCGAAATCTCCCATCCGATCGCCTCGCCCCAGTCTGCCACGAGTGCCTGCGGGCGGCTTCAACGAATTGAACGGCTTGCCCGTCACCCGGAAAAACACGTCGCGTGCCTTTTCCGAGTTCAGCGGTGCGAAACCCGGACCGTCGACCATCGACGCCGGGATCCGCCAACTGCTCAGCAGCCAGCCGGAAATATCCGTCGCCATCGACATCCCGCGGCTTCCCTCGTAGCAGGCTTTGAGCAGCGTACGGTCCGAGTGAAGTGTCCGCAATCGCGAGACCGCCGCCGTGGAATCTTCGCCGCCCGCCATCGCCGTGGCGAGATTCGCCCGGGTCCACAGCGCCGGACCCTCCAGTGAGGCGAGGACCACCAAGGCCGCTGCGGCACCCATGCGCCAGCCCATTTTGAACCTTGCGGGTTCCGGCGACTCCGCTCGTGCCCGGCGGCCAATCGCCCAAGAGGTGACCGCCGCGAAAATGGGTGCCAGCGAGACCATTCCCAACCCGAAGAGGATCAGTCCGATGATCGAAACGTGAATGATCGGCAAAAACAACAGCCCATAAAACACCGCCGTCACCAGCGTGAATCCCGCTGCCGCCCCGCGGGTCGATTCCTTGCCGTTTCCGCGCAAAAGCCAGGCGTTCAAGGCTGGCACCAAAGCGATCCATGCGGCGTGCCACAACGTCGGCACCGGGCTAAAAAACACGCTGCCGCAAAACGACGAGATCATCTCAAACAACAAGACGCCGAGTGGCAGAACCACACCGAAGGTCCATTTCAGCATCCCTCCCTGGAACCGCGATCCCCGAGCCGCCGCGCGGTTTTCCGTCGGCCGGTAGCCCGCGTCCAGCCAGCCTAGAATGTTTTCCAAATGCATCACCCCGATCACTTCGGCGTCCAGTTTTTCCGCCTCTTCATGAATATGCCGCCGCAAGTCATCCTTCAAATCCAGCGCATCCTGCCCGGTGAATCCCTCGCGGGCTGTCCGCTCCTGGAGATACTCCGCCAAGCGCTGTTCCGTTTGTGTTGTCCACGTTTTCATGATGAGGTTTCTGTTGGGTTAGTCCGCAGCGAGTCTCTGATTGTCCTCAACCGTGTGAGGTTTTGATGAAATGCCGGTGAAATCCACGCTTGCCTGAAAGGCCGCCACCCCGCGCCGCATCTCGAAGAAATGCAGCTCCATTTCCAAGGCCAGCGCCCTGCCTTCCGCCGTCGCGGAATAGTACTTGCGGGCCGGTCCCTCCGAGGATTCCTCCAAGCGCGTCGTCACCAGTCCTTGGCGCTTCAACCGCGCCAGCAGCGGGTAAATCGACCCCTCCGCCACGCCCACTCCGGGCACCGCCACCATCGCTTTCACCAGCGCGTAGCCATACCACTCCGAGGCCGACAAGGCCATCAGGATGCAGAGATCCAGCACGCCCTTGCGCATCTGCACGGTCCAGTTCTCAAACTGGGCTGCCGAGGTTTCCCGCTCTGAATCCGCTTGGCTCATCGCCACCATATATCTTGCATCACAAGGTAGCAGTCAATGGGATTTTCCGATGTGGGTGAATTCCTCGTTGTGCCCCGGCCAAATGAACTATGTTCCCAGAAATGAAAAACCTGACACCGATCATCTCGCTGTGTATTTTTGCGATCTTACCGTCCTGTGCTGATCCTGCGTCGAGTCCTGCTGAAAAGGCGAAGACTCCTGCACCAAAGCCGGTTTACGTCAGCGAGTCCGCGCTGCCCGAAGGTTGGCCGGCTCCCGGGCCGTTCAATCAGGTCACGAAAAAGACCTACCCGGCCTACCGTGCGGCGTTCACTTCCAGTTCCAGCCCGAACGGTGGTTTTTGGACGCTCTTCAAACACATCAAGCGCAGTGGCATCCCGATGACCTCTCCGGTAGAAATGACCCTGAAGAACACGGCGGACGTTGGGATGGAAATCGAGCAAATGGGATTTCTCTATCAGTCGCCCAAAGTCGGGAAAACCGGCGCGGATGGTGAAACGGTGGAAGTACGCGACGTACCCGCGCTCAGCGTGTTGGGATACACCTGGCAAGGCCCGCGGAGTGATGCGGAGGTTGCCAAGGCCCGGGCCGAAATCGACGCTGCGCTGGCGGAGAAAAAGCTGAAAGCGACGAGTTACCGGCTATTCGGCTACAACGGCCCGTCGGTTTCGAAAATGAAGCAGACCCACGAGCTGCAAGCCGTCTTGGAGTAGGCATTCCGGGTCGCCGTGTCCATGATTCGAGGCATTCGCTGAATCGTATCGTGTTCGCATGGGCCGGGCGGATCACAGTCCGCCCACCATGGTTTTTCGAAATTGGAACGGAGTCCCGAACCGCTTTGGGTTAGCGCGCGGCGCGGTCTTCGGTGCCTTTGGAGGCGCGCTTGCGGACGTTGGCGTCCAGAATGCGCTTCCGCAGACGGATGTTCTGCGGGGTGGCTTCCACGAGTTCATCGGCATCGATGTATTCGATGGCGCGTTCCAGCGAGAAGCGGAGGGCCGGAGTCAGCTTGGAGGTCTTGTCCTTGCCGGACGAGCGCATGTTGTCGAGGTGCTTTTCCTTCACGGGGTTCACCGGAAGGTCGCCAACACGCGGGTTTTCACCGACGAGCATGCCTGCATAAACCGCATCTCCCGGGGCGACGAAGAGGATCCCGCGTTCTTCGAGCGTCTGCAGCGAGAACGGGGTGGCGGCACCGGAATCCATCGAAACGAGCGTACCGGTGGTACGGTTCTGGATTTCTCCAGCGTGCGGGGCGTACTCCTTGAAAAGGTGCGACATGATGCCGTGGCCGGAGGTTAGGTTCACGAGCTCGGTCTCGAAGCCGATGAGGCCGCGGGTGGGGATGGTGGCTTGGATGAAAACGCGCCCAGAAGCCTCGGTGTCCATGTGCTCCATGAGACCCTTGCGGTTCATGAGGATTTTCAGAATGCCTTGGGTGTAGTCGCCCGGAGCTTCGACATAGAGTGTTTCGTAGGGCTCGAGCAGTTTTCCGTTGTCGTCGCGGCGGAAGATCACGACCGGACGAGAGACGAGGACTTCGAATCCTTCGCGGCGCATTTGCTCGACCAGCACGGCGATCTGCATGGCTCCACGGGCCGAGACATTGAAGACGCCGGAGGTGTCGGTGTCCTCGACGGTGATGGAAATGTTCGTTTTCAACTCGCGCATCAGGCGCTCGCGGATGGCGCGGGAGGTGACGTGTTTGCCTTCCTTGCCAGCGAGTGGGCCGTCGTTGATCGAGAACTGCATCGAAACAGTCGGTGGGTCGATGGCGACGAATGGGAGTGGCTCTTGATCCGCGTTGCCGGCGATGGTTTCGCCGATGTCGATGTTTTCAATGCCCGCAGCGATGCCGACGATGCCGCCAGCGCCGCAGCCGTCCGAGTCCGCGGTGGCGAGGCCGGAGTAGGTGAAAGTCTTGAGGACCTTGGATTGCACCTTGGTGCCGTCCTGGCGGAGGAGGAAAATGGTATCGCCCTTTTTCACGCTGCCGCCGAGCACCTTGCCGACAGCGACGCGGCCGACGTATTCGTCCCACTCGATGTTGGAGACGAGCATGAGGAAGGGTGCGTCGGGGTCTGCCTTCGGAGCGGGGATGTGCTCGACGATTTTTTTGAGAAGAGGGATGCAGTCCACGCGCTCGTCGCCGGGATGGTCCATGAAATAGCCGTCGCGGGCGGAGCCATAGCAGAATGGGGCGTTGAATTGCTCCTCATCGGCATCGAGGTCGAGGAAGAGTTCGAGGACTTGGTCGTGGACTTTTTCCGGCGTGGCAAGCGGGCGGTCGATCTTGTTGATGACGACGATGGGCTTGAGTCCCTCTTGCATTGCTTTGCGCAAAACGAAGCGGGTTTGCGCCTGTGGGCCGCCGGATGCATCGACGACGAGCAGCACGCCATCGACCATTTTCATGACGCGTTCCACTTCGGCACCGAAGTCGGCGTGACCCGGAGTATCGACGATATTGATGGTGTAGCCTTCCCAGAGAATGGCGGTATTTTTGGCTTTGATGGTGATGCCTTTCTCCCGCTCGAGGTCCATGGAGTCCATGGCGCGCTCAGTGGTGGCTTGGTTTTCACGGTAGGTGCCGCCTGCTTGGAGGAGCTGGTCAACGAGGGTGGTTTTCCCATGGTCAACGTGGGCAATAATGGCGAGATTTCGAATTTTCAGAGACATGGGAGCGGTTGGATAAGGGACGGCCTCCGTGAGAAGGGGGGCGGGCTATGCACGGTTTTTACCGGGATGGCAAGGCGGGATTCGGGAGAATCTTTCCCTGGTGGGCGAGTCCAGAGGTACGCGGTCCAGCTGGGTGAAACTCAAGGCAGTTTCCAAGCGGCGCGGTATTTTTCGTATTCCGCCTTGGGCAAGAGTATGTAGAGCGGGCGCTGGGTGGGGTCGATCTGGGAGACGAGCCACTGGAGTTTCGATTTTTCCATGGTGGTGCAGCCAGCAGTGGGGGCGGCTCCCTCTCGACGCCAGATGTGGAAAAAAATGGAGGATCCGGCGTTGGGAGTGACTTTCGGCGGGGCGTTGTGGGCGATGAAGAGCTTGAGGGAATGGACCGGGTCGG
>JBOFET010000224.1:0-4745 GCA_051648225.1 Luteolibacter sp. | reverse complement strand
GTGGGCTTCCAGCAGGCGCAGCGGGACCAGCGGCGGGCGGCGATGTTGGAGCGTTATGCGCAGTTGCGGGGTGCCATCGACGTATATGTGAAGGATCCGGCTTATGCGGGGAATCTGCCTGGCAAGCCGGGGCGGAATGCTGGCCCGGCGGTGCTTCTCAAGGTGCAGGACGAGGCGGCGATCATTTGGTCCCGCATCAATACGGCGGTGGTTCCGGGGTTCACCGGCCCGCTGACCTTGCGCGGCGGCTACGCGCTGGCCACTTTCAAGACGGATCTGGAGACGCTGCGGGACACTTACCCTGCGCTGATCCAGGCGGAGAGCGAGAGCGCGCTGAACCGCCGCCAGCGGGAGGCGCTCTACCAGAAGATCCGCGGCATGCTCATCGACTACCGGAAGGCGGTGGAGCTGAATTTCGCGGAAAACTCGCCCATTTACCAGACGCTGCCGCTGCTCACGCCGCCGCCCGGCACCACTCCGGAGAAGCCGGTAGCCAGCGGTGTGTGGGACGCCACGGTGGAGAAGGCCCGCCTCCAGGTGACTCCCTCCACGGACCCGAAGGTGACGAAGCACCAGCTCCGCACCAGCCCGGACGATCCCTACCGCGCGGATACGGAGCGCGTGGTGCTCACCCAGCCCGCTGCGGAGACCACCTTCCTCACGGCGGACGGCCTCACGGTGCCCGGCGCGGAGGCGCGCTATAAATTCTACGCCCAGACGGCCAGGGGCAACGAGGCCGGGGGCGATGTGATCCGCATCGAGCGCCCGGACGATGACGCGTGATCCCAGGGGAGGGGATTTCTGGAAAGCAGCCATGAAAAACCCGCAACAAGCCGGGTGACGGCTCGCTGCGGGTGATTTTCCGAAAAAGTGGAGGCGAGGGGAGTCGAACCCCTGTCCGAAACGCCGTCAACACTGGCATCTACACGTTTAGCACGCGGTCTGGAGCTTCGGAAAAACTGGGCCCACGTGCGGCGTTGCTTTTCCTAGGAACCTGTTTGATCTCGGAAAGAGGCCCGGTTCCCCGACTTCGATCCCAGCCTGCTAGGTGTTCGCCATCCCCCTCAGCAGGTGTCGGGGTTCTGACGTGGTCGTCAATTAAGCGGCCAGTGCGAGCTCGTTAGAGTCTGCATTTGTTTGTTTTGAGCGGCTTTTTTAAGAGGCCAGCCGATCAACCTCTACGTGCAACCAGCGCGTCAAACATCCCGTCGAAACCAGAACGCCCCCGTCACTTGTGACCTCGGCACGATGCACCAGAACGCTCCTGTATCAACCAGAATCTCAGATTTCACCCGGTGGCGGCATGTCCTCGGCGGTGGAGGACCGGAGGGGGGCGCCGATGTGATTCCGGAGTGGCGTGATGATGCCGGTCTCCAGACGGTAAATCCAGCTGTGGATGGAAATCTGCTGCCCGCGCTCCCACGCGTCTTCGAGAATGGTGGTCCGGGCGACGTGGTTGGCTTGGTCGATGACGTTGAGCTCGCACAGGCGGTCCACGGCAGCCTCGGGGGCTAAGGTTTCCAGCTCCTTTCCATGCAGGCGGCTGAGCGAGCGGATGCCGGCCAGCCAGTTATCGATCATGCCGTGCCGGAAATTTTCCAGGGCCGCCTTCACCCCGCCGCAGCCGTAGTGGCCGCAGACGATGATGTGGCGGACTTTCAGGACATCCACCGCGTATTGAATCACGGCGAGCACGTTGAAATCTGTCTCTGCGACAACGTTGGCCACATTGCGGTGGACGAAGACTTCGCCCGGGGCGAGGCCGGTGATTTGATTCGCGGGGACGCGGCTGTCCGAGCAGCCGATCCAGAGATACTCGGGATGTTGTTGATTCGCGAGGTTTCGGAAAAAGTTCGGGTCGTTCGCATTGACCGAGTCCGCCCAGACTTTGTTGTTGTCGAGGAGCTGAGTGAGTGAGTGCATGGCTCCGGCGAACAAAGCGGGAATCTCGGGAAGCGTCCATCTTCACTTTTGCAGGCGGATTTCCCGTGCTTGACTCTGCGCCCCGCCCAAGGACCGTCCGCCGACTTCGACGCATGAATTGGAACTACCCGAAAGAGCTGCCGGTCGTGGAACACCGGGCGGAAATCCTCGCCGCCATCCGGGCGCATCCGGTCGTGGTCGTGGTCAGCGAGACTGGCTCGGGGAAAACCACGCAGCTCCCGAAAATGGTCGCCGAGGCGCTCGGTGACGATGGCGGGCGCATCGGCTGCACCCAGCCCCGGCGGCTCGCGGCGGCGAGCGTCTCGAAGCGCGTGGCGGAGGAGCTGCAAGTCCCGCTCGGCGACTACGTGGGCTATCAGGTGCGTTTCGAAGACCGCACCTCGCGGGAGACGCGCATTAAATTCATGACCGACGGCATCCTGCTGGCGGAAACCCAGGGCGACCGCGACCTCAGGCAATACGAAGCCCTCATCCTCGACGAAGCGCACGAACGCTCGCTCAACATCGATTTCCTGCTCGGCTACGTGAAGCGCCTGCTAGAGCGCCGCAAGGACCTGAAGCTCGTCATTTCCTCCGCCACCCTCGACGCCGGATCGTTCGCGGAATTCTTCTCTAGCAATGGCGTGCCCGCGCCGGTCATCGAGGCGCCCGGGCGGATGTTTCCCGTCGCGGAATTTTTCCTGCCACCCTTCGACGACGAGGATCTCGCCCAACACGTGGCCCGCGCCGTGGACTACCTCGGCGACGTCGAGCCGAATGGCGACGTGCTCATTTTCCTGCCCGGCGAGCGCGAAATCCGCGAGTGCGCCGATGTGCTCGAGGGCCGCCAATACCGCGGCACCGAAGTGCTGCCGCTGTTCGCCCGGCTCGGCCTTGGCGACCAGCAGCGCGTTTTTAATCCGGGCAACAAGCGCCGCCTCATCCTCGCCACCAACGTCGCGGAGACTTCGCTCACGATCCCGCGCATCGCCTGCGTCATCGACACCGGCATCGCCCGCGTCAGCCGCTGGAGTCCGGGAAAAGGCGTGCAGCGCTTGCAGATCGAACCCGTTAGTCAGGCCAGCGCCCGCCAGCGGAAAGGCCGCTGCGGTCGCGTTCGCGACGGCGTCTGCGTGCGGCTCTACGAGGAAATGGAACTCACCGAGCGCCCGGAATTCACGGATCCGGAAATCCGCCGCAGCTCCCTGGCAGGCGTGATCCTGCGGATGAAAGCGCTCAATCTGCCAGAGATCGACGAGTTCCCGTTTCTCGATCCGCCGTCGCCAAAAGCCGTCTCTGAAGGCTACCGCACGCTGCGCGAGGTCAACGCGCTCGATCAGGAAAAGCGCCTCACCGACTACGGTCGCCAGATCGCGCGGCTGCCCGTCGATCCCCGGTTAGGACGAATGCTCATCGAGGCGCGCAAGGAACATTGCCTCGCGGAAGTCCTGCCCATCGTCGCTGCGTTAGAATCGAGCGACCCCCGCGAACGCCCGGCGGAAAAAACCCGCGAGGCGGATGCCGCGCACGCCCGCTGGAAGGATGGCGAGAGCGATTTTATCTCACTCCTCCGCCTCTGGAACGACCTCGCGAAATTCCGCGACAACCGTGGCCGCTGGCAGCGCAATGCCCTGCGGAAATACTGCGGCCCCGCCTTCCTAAGTGCCCGCCGTGTGATGGAGTGGGCGAACGTGCGCGACGAGCTCGCCGAGTTGCTAGAGCGCGAGTGGAAGATCAAAATCGGCGGGATCGGCGATGATCTATCCGGCGCGGCGAACTACGCCACGCTCCACAAGACGCTTCTCGCTGGCGTGCCACGGCAGTTCGGCGTGTGGGACCGCGAGTCGAAATCCTACCGCAGCGCGAACGGCGGCTTCTTCGCGGTGTTCCCCGGCTCCGGCCTCTTCGCGCTGCCCAAGCGCTTCGAGTGGGTGATGGGCATGGAGCTGGTAGAAACCTCCCGCCTGTGGGCGCGGCGGGTTGCTAGAATCGATCCCGCGTGGGTCGAGCATGTCGCGCCGCACCTGTGCAAGAGCAAGTATGGCGAGGCGCATTGGGACGACACGCAAGGCGCGGTCTATGGTAAGGAAACCGTCATTTGCGGTGGCCTGCCCGTCGTCGCCGGGCGGCGCATCCACTACGGCCGCGTCGATCCCAAGGCGGCGCGCGGGATTTTCCTGCGGGAAGGCATCATCGGCAATGGCCTGCGCAAGCGGTGCAAGTTTCTCGACCACGTGCTAGAAATGCGCGCGGAAATCGAGGCCATCGAACAGAAACTCCGCCGCCCCGGCGGGCTGTGGAGTGACGAGGCGGTGTTGCGGTTCTACGAAGACCGGATTCCAGAAAACATCAACACCGCCGCCGCCTTCCACCAGTGGCTGGAGAAAAACGAAGACGCGTTGATGTTAGGCGTCGGCGATGTGGTGGACGAGGATCTCGGCTACCTCGGCCTCGCCGGTTTCCCGGACAGCATCACCCATGGCGGGCAGGAATACTCGCTTTACTATCACACCGCGCAGGGCGAGCGCGATGATGGCGTGACGCTCGGCGTACACGTCGATCAACTGCCGAAACTCCCCGACTGGCTGCCTGCCTGGGGTGCCGATGGAAACCTCCGCGAGCGTGCTGAAATCCTGCTGCGCTCGCTGCCCAAGGACTATCGCCGCATCTGCCAGCCCATCGGTCCCGCAGCGGATAGTTTTGCCGAGCTGTGGAGTTTCGCACCGAAGGATCGCTCGATCTATCAAGCTCTATCCGAGCACATGAAGGATCGCAACGGGGTTTACGTCCCCGTCGGCGAGTTTGACACGAGCAAGCTCCCG
>JBOFET010000223.1:0-24741 GCA_051648225.1 Luteolibacter sp. | reverse complement strand
CGCCACCAAGCCTGCTCTCGGCATCGCCAAGAAGGCCGGTTGCGCTCCAAAGCGTTTCATCCAGGAATTCCGCGTCGAAAACGGCGTTGAGCTTCCAGCGGTTCATCCAGGTCTCGAAACTTTCACCGAAGGCCAATGGGTCGACGTGATCGGCGAATCCAAGGGCCGCGGTTTCCAAGGTGCTGTGAAGCGCCACGGCTTCGGTGGTTTGAAGATGACCCACGGCTCCATGATGCACCGCCGGACGGGAGCCATCGGTTGCCGCTCGACTCCAGGTCGCGTTTGGAAAAACCAAAAGATGCCCGGCCACATGGGAACCACCCGTTCGACCGTGCAAAATCTCAAGATCGTTGCCGTTCGCAAGGAAGACGGCGTCATCCTCGTCTCTGGTGCGGTTCCCGGTTCCAACGGCAACTACGTCACCGTCCGCCCAGCCAAGAAGAAGTCCGCCTGATCCGGTGGCATTTTTGAAACCTCTCACGATTCCCAGTCATGTCCGCTAAGACTTTCACCGCAGAAGACGCTCAAGCCGCCAACTTCGTGTTGGTAGGTGCCGAGAAGGGTCGCCAAGCCGTCCACGATCTCGTGGTCGCCTATCGCGCCAACCGCCGCACCGGCTCCGCTTGCACCAAGACCCGGGGCGAGGTCTCCGGTAACAACCGCAAGATCTACAAGCAAAAGGGCACCGGTGGCGCCCGTCACGGCGACAAGCGCGCCCCGATCTTCGTCGGTGGTGGTGTTGTCTTCGGACCGCGCCCGCGTGATTATTCGAAGAAGGTGCCGAAGACCGTCCGCAAGCTCGCGCTTCGCCGCACCCTGGGTGACCTTGTTAGCGCTGGCAAAGTCCTGACCTTGGACTCCTTCTCCGTCGCCGATGGCAAGACCAAGTCCTTCGTGGCTGCCCTTGATGCCATCGCACCTCTCGGCAAGATCCTCGTGGTTGGAAATTCCTTCGACGACTCCACCTACCTCGCCGGCCGCAACGTCGCTTACGCTCAACTCGTCACGGGTTCGGATGTCAACGTCGAGCAACTCCTCCTCGCCAACACCATCATCCTCGTGGGTGATGCCGTGCAAACTCTTGCGGCTCGCACCGCCTGAACCCCGGACCTAACACCGAGATCATGAAAGACATTTACCAGGTCATTAAAAACGTCCGCCTCTCCGAGAAAGCCACCATGCTTCAGGAGACAAATAACGAGGTCACCCTCGAAGTGGACCGCAAGGCCAACAAGCTTGAAATCAAGCAGGCCGTGGAACAACTCTTCGGAAAAACCGTTCTGGCAGTCCGCACTGCCAACTATGACGGCAAACTCAAGCGCCAGCGTCGTGCCGATGCCGGTCGTACCAACCATTGGAAAAAAGCAATCGTCCGCCTCAAGGAAGGCGAATCGCTTGACCTCGTCTAAGCGATTACCCGCTGATCCAAAAGCAATCATCTAACGTTCCGATTGTCATGCCCCTGAAAACTTTCAAGCCAATCACACCTTCCGCTCGCTACAAGAATCTGCCGTCGTTCGACGAGATTACCAAAAGCAAGCCTGAGAAGAGTCTTCTCACGCCGCTCAAGCGCAGCGGTGGCCGTAACAACACCGGCCGCATCACCACCCGTCACATCGGCGGTGGCCACAAACGCCACTACCGTCTGATCGACTTCAAGCGCGGCAAGCACGATGCACCTGCAACTGTCGTCGGCATCGAATACGATCCGAACCGCACCTGCCGCATCGCCCTCATCCAGTATGAGGACGGCCAGAAGTCCTACATCCTCGCCCCACTCGGCCTGGAAGTCGGAACGACCGTCGTCGCCGGTGCCAACGTCGCCCCGAAGACGGGCAATGCCATGCCACTCAGCGCCGTGCCGCTCGGCACCTCGATCCACAACATCGAGCTCATCCCAGGCAACGGTGGCAAAGTCGCCCGCGCCGCCGGCCAGCTTGCAGTGCTCTCTAACCGCGATGGCGGCTGGGCACTGGTGAAAATGCCTTCCGGTGAAATCCGCCGCTTCAACGACCGTTGCTTCTGCACGATCGGCCAAGTCGGAAACCGTGACCACATGAACGAAACTTCGGGCAAAGCCGGCCGCACCCGCTGGCAGGGCGTTCGCCCGACCGTCCGCGGTATGACGATGAACCCGGTTGACCACCCGAACGGTGGTGGCGAAGGCAAATCGAAGTCCGGTGGTGGTCGCCAGCACCTTCTCAGCCCATGGGGCCACGCGAAGGGTCAGAAGACTCGCAACAAGCGCAAGACCACCAGTGTCTTCATCGTCGAGTCCCGCCACAAAGCGAAGAAGAAGTAATATAGCAAAATCTTTACCTCACTCCTCTCATGCCACGCTCACTTAAAAAAGGCCCTTACGTCGATCAAAAGCTCCTCGCCAAGATCGACGCCGTCGCCGAAGCCGGATCCGACCGCAAGCCCATCAAGACATGGAGCCGCAAGTCGATGATCACTCCTGATTTCGTCAGCCATAACTTCGCCGTGCACAATGGCAAGACCTTCGTTCCCGTTTACGTGACCGAAAACATGGTTGGCCACAAACTCGGCGAGTTTTCTCCGACCCGTCTGTTCAAGACCCACGGCGGTATCGGTAAGAAATAATCCATCCCACTCATTTTCCCCACGTCTATGCGTTCCACCATCCATCTCCGTGCACTCGTCGCAGCCCTCGGGTTCTCGGCTGCTGCGGAGATGTGCGTGGCACAAGCGCCGACCGCCGGGGAATATCAGGAGATCATCACCACTCTCCAAGAGCAGAACCAAACGCTTCAACGCAGCCTCGCCGAGGCAAACAGCGGCGAGAAGCAAGCTTCCGAGCAACTTGCCCAAGTCCGCGAGCGTCTCGAAGCCCTTGGCAAAAACCTGCTCGACGGGGGAGATGATCGTCTCGTCCAGGCCGCGGCCGATTTGCAAATTGCAAACGAGCGCACCAGCCAACTCGAAAGCTCCGTCACCAAGTTAGCCTCCGCCGTCATGGAATACCTCCGCCAGGCGGTGGTGTCAGATCCAGACGCGAGACTTCGTGTGGAAACTTCACTAAGAGAGCTTGACGCTGTCCTCGGACTGCGCCAGAAGCCCCGCCCCGATGTTCGCACCGGCTCGCTTCAGCAAGCCCGGATCGTCAGCATCGATCAGGAAAGTGGCATGTTGGTTTTCAATCTCGGCGAGAGCCAAGGAGCGAAAATCGGCATGACTTTCCGACTTACCCGCGGGCAGACGCCCTACGGAAAAGCCATTCTAGCTGACGTCCGCAAGGGTGTCAGTGGTGCCTTTGTCGAAACCCTCGACAACGTCGCCGAATCTCCACGCCCCGGCGATCTCGCCGTTCTCGAAACACAAGCATCCGCGCAGTAACCACTCACGTCCGACGTCCATGGAAGTCAAAAGCACCACTAAATTCGTTCGCCTCTCGCCCCAAAAGGCGCGTGACGTCGCCCGCGAAATTCAAGGTCTCCCTGTATCGAGCGCCCTCGATATTCTGACCTTCACACCCAAGAAAGCTGCCCAGCTTATTGGCAAGACCCTCAAAACCGCAGTCGCGGATGCGGAAAACAATTTCTCACTCGACGCAGGCACCCTCGTCATCAAGGAAGCGGTCATCGGTGCCGGCCCGACCCTTCGCCGCTTCAAGCCGCGGGCAAAGGGTTCCGCAGGTCCCATCCTCAAGCGCACCAGCCACATCTCGATCACCCTCGTGGGTTCCGCTCCCGAGAAAAAGCCAAAGGTCGCCCGCAAGGCAGCTGCCAAGCCAGTTCCCAAGCAAATCAAAGACGTTCCGGCCGAAACCGTCGCCGCCACCGAACAAGCCTGAACCACTCTCATTTAATCTCATCTCTCACTTACCATGGGCCAAAAAGTTAATCCAATCGCATTCCGTCTCGCCGTCAACAAGGACTGGCGCTCGAAGTGGTATGCCAGCGGCAAAGATTACACCAACAAGCTGCACGAAGATCTCGCGATCCGCGGCTACCTGAAGGATAAACTCGTCAATGCCGGTCTGGCCCGCGTAGTCATCGAGCGCGCTTGGAACAGCGTGCGTGTCACTCTTCACACTTCCCGTCCCGGTTTGATCATCGGTCGCCAAGGCAAGGAAATCGAAGTCATGACCAAGGACATCACAGGCCTTTGCAAAGGTGCTCAGGTCAAGATTGACATCATCGAAATCCGCAAGCCGGAACTCGATGCCCAATTGGTCGCCGAGCAAATCGCCGTGCAGCTTGAGCGCCGGATTTCTTTCCGCCGCGCCATGAAGCGTGCGCTTCAAACTGCCATGGAATTCGGTGCAGATGGCATCCGTCTCCGCTGCGCCGGCCGTCTCGGTGGTGCTGACATCGCCCGGGCTGAAGGATACCGCGAAGGCAAAGTGCCTCTCCAGACCCTCCGCGTTCCTCTCGATTACGGCTTCGCCGAAGCTCGCACCCTTTATGGAATCATCGGCATTAAATGCTGGGTGAACAAAAAGGAAGACGACGGCACCGGCAAGCAACCCCAAGGTCGCAACGACCGTGGTGACCGCGGCGGAGATCGCCGGGGTGGCGGCGGAGACCGGGGAGGCGATCGTCGCCCGAATAACCGCAATTGATTTCTAACTTTCATTTTCAAACCAACCATTTTTTTAGGAGGACCGAGTTATGCCTTTGATGCCCAAACGAACCAAGTTCCGCAAGAGCCACCGCGGAAGCCGCTCTGGCAATGCCCAGCGCGGAACCACTGTTGCCTTCGGTGACTTCGGTCTGCAAACTCTCGACCGCGGATGGATGACCAACCGCCAGATCGAAGCTTGCCGGATCGCGATCAACCGCTCTTTGAAGCGGAAAGGAAAAGTCTGGATCCGGATTTTCCCACACAAGTCAATCACCTCGCGTCCGCCGGAAACCCGGATGGGTAAAGGAAAAGGCGCTGTCGAAGGCTGGGTGGCTGTCATCCGTCCGGGCAATATGCTTTTTGAAATCGGTGGCGTGCCCGAATCTGCTGCGAAAGAGGCCATGCGCCTCGCTTCCTACAAGCTCGGCATCCGCACCCGCCTTGTTGCCCGTAATGCCCACGCTTGATCCGTCCGATCAAATTTAAACCGATATCTCACAGAATTATGGCCAGAACCAAAGCCAAAGCGACCCGTGAACTTTCCGCAGACGAACTCCAACTCCGTCTGAAAGAGCTCAAGCAGGAAGCTCTCAACCTCCGTCTCCAACGCGCCACTGGCACTTTGGAAAACCCCGCCCGCATCAAACAAGTGCGCCGCGAAACCGCGCAAGTGCTCACGGCAGTCACTGCCAAGTCGCTCGCCTAATCTCCAGATCCCACCTACTGCCATCATGAGCGAGACTCCTTCGGATACTCAAGTCCACCTTCGTAAGACCCGCGTCGGCGTCGTCATCTCCAATAAAATGGACAAGACTCTCGTCGTCGAACACGTCGCCCGCGTTCCTCACCCAAAATTCAACAAGATCGTCAAGCGCTCCAAGAAATACTACGTGCACGACGAATCGAACCAAGGCCAGATCGGCGACCGCGTTCGTATTGTCGAAACCAAGCCGCTTTCGAAACTGAAGCGCTGGACCCTCGCCGAAGTCATCTCCCATTGATCCGGCTTCGCCCGATTTCAAATTTCAACTCTCAACTCTCAAATTCTCCTAAGTCATGATCCAGATGGAAACCATGCTCGTCGTCGCCGACAACACCGGCGCGCGCAGCGCAAAAATGATCGGTGTGCTCGGCAAGCGCAGCCGCACCGCTTGCATCGGTGATGTGATCACCTGCCACATCCGCGATTCCATCCCGACCGCTGCTGTCAAAAAGGGAAGCGTCGTCAAGGCCGTCGTCGTCCGCACTGCCTATCCGATCCGTCGCGCCGACGGTTCGATCCTCCGCTTCGACTCCAACGCCGTGGTCATCATTGACAAGGACAACAACCCTCGCGGCACTCGGATCTTCGGACCCGTCGCCCGTGAACTTCGTGAGCGCTCGTTCATGAAGATCGTTTCCCTCGCTCCCGAGGTTCTCTAAGAACTAACATCTACCATTTCATTTCCATGAGCCGCATCAAGACCCACGTCAAAAAAGGCGATCAAGTCGAAATCATCGCAGGCAATCACAGAGGCAAGCGCGGCACCGTGCTCCTGGTGAATGCCGCCAAGGGCAAGGTCACCGTCGAAGGCGGTCGCCCGATCATCAAGGCCACCAAGGCTACCGAAAGTGACGCCGGCGGTCTCAAAACCATCGATGGTCCCATCCATATCTCCAACGTCAAGAAAGTGGGCTGAAGCGAAAGCTTCCGCCCGCGCTTAAGCGCCTGAGCAATCAGCGCTGACCCGCAAAAACATGAGCACACCAGCACTACAACAACACTACAAGGACAAGGTTGTCCCGACTCTGATGAAGAGCCTCGGATACACCAATGGCCATCAAGTTCCACGTCTCGAAAAGATTGTGGTCACTTCCTGCATGGGCAAGTCCCCGGACCGTAAAGTCGCCGTCGATGACGCCGTCAACGAGATCCAGAAAATCACCGGCCAGCGCCCGTCCATCACGTTCTCGAAGAAGGCTGTCGCCAACTTCAAGCTCCGCGAAGGAGAAGCCCTCGGTGCACGCGTCACCCTTCGTGGCCCGCGCATGTGGGAGTTCCTGCACCGGTTCATCAACGTCACCGCTCCGAACATCCGCGACTTCCGCGGGATTTCCTCCAAGTCGTTCGACGGTCGCGGCAACTACGCCTGCGGCATCAGTGACCAATCCATTTTCCCGGAAATCGAAATCGACCAGATCAAGCGCACCATCGGCTTCGACCTGATTTTCGTGACCTCCGCGCCGACCGATGCCGAAGGACGCGCCTTGCTCATGGAGCTTGGCATGCCGTTCCGCGACATGAAGAAGGCAAACGAAGTTGAAGCCGAAGCCGTCGCTGCCAACTAACACACCGCACCCCATTTAAAAGAAAGCACCTGTTATGGCAGTTCTTACCGACCCAATCTCCGATTTCCTCACGCGTTTCAAAAACGCCGCCCGCGCTGGCAATGAGGAATTCACCGCCCCTTATTCCAAGATCAAGGCGGACATCGCCCGCATTCTTCAGGAAGAAGGCTACCTCTGGAAATACGAAGTCGTCACCGGCGAGCGCACCACGCTCAAGCTGAAGCCGAAGTTCATCGACGGCCGCTCGGTCCTCACCGACCTCAAGCGCGTCTCCACTCCCGGCCGCCGCCACTACATCGGTGCCAATGAGGTCCCACGCGTGATGTCCGGTCTGGGCATCTCCATCGTCTCCACCTCCAAGGGCGTCATGTCCGGTGGATCCGCCAAGAAGCAAAACCTCGGTGGCGAGCTCCTCGCCAACGTCTGGTAAACCCTAACTCGTAAAAGGAACTAACACCATGTCACGAGTCGGACTCAAACCAATCTCTGTCCCCGCGAAGGTCGCCGTCAAACTTGACGGTCGCACGGTGATCGTCGAAGGCCCCAAGGGCAAACTCGACTTCCCGCTTCCCGAAGGCATCTCGCTCACCAGCGAAGACGGCACTGTCGTCGTCTCCCGCGCTACCGAGCTTCGTCAACACAAAGCCCTCCACGGCACCGCCCGCAGCCTCGTTCAGAACATGATCGTCGGCGTTTCCACGGGATTCGTGAAGGACCTTGAAATCATCGGCGTCGGTCTCCGCGCGGCGGTCAAGGGTTCAGACCTTGACCTCTCCCTCGGTCGCTCGCATCCGCTCCTTCACCCCATCCCATCAGGTCTCAACGTCACTGTCGTTGAAAACACCAAGATCAAGGTCGAAGGCATCGACAAGCAGCTCGTCGGTCAGTTCGCTGCCGAAGTTCGCGGCTTCTATCCACCTGAACCCTACAAGGGCAAGGGCGTTCGCTACGTCGGTGAGAAAGTTCGCCGCAAGGAAGGCAAGAGCGTCGGCAAATAATCCGTCACTCACACAACATTTACGGCACCATGAGCACCATCAATCGCAAGTCGATCCGTCGCAAGATCCACAACCGCATCCGCCGGAAGGTTTCCGGCACTGCCGAACGTCCACGTCTGGCCGTTCACTACTCGAACCAACACATTTACGCCCAAGTCATCGACGATTCGGTCGGCAAGACCCTGATCTCCGCCTCGACTCTCGACAAGTCTTTCGAAAACGCCTCCTCGAACATCGAGAGCGCCCAGAAAGTCGGAGCACTCCTCGCCGAGCGCGCCAAGGGTTCCAACATCAGCGCCGTCGTCTTCGACCGCGGCGGTCACCTCTATCATGGTAAAGTCAAGGCCCTCGCAGACGCTGCGCGGGAAGCTGGACTCCAATTCTAACGCTCTGACCTGACACACATCATGGTAACAATTCCAGAAAACGAAACGCCGGCCGCAGCGCCGGCCGAGGCCAAGCCAGTGCTCGGTCCGATCGCCGGCTCCGCACCCCAAGGCGGCTATCAAGGAAACCGCGGCCAAGGCGGCGGCTACCAAGGTGGCGGCGGTGGCGGCTACCAAGGCGGTGGCCAAGGCGGTGGCCAAGGCGGTCGCGGTCGCGGCGGTCCACGCCGCGAGGAGCGTGCTGCTCCGACCGACTCCGAGGGCAATGAACTGTCCGAAAAAGTCGTCTTCATCAACCGGTGCGCCAAGGTCGTCAAAGGTGGCCGTCGCTTCAGCTTCTCCGCTCTCGTCGTCACCGGCAACAAGACCGGCAAGGTCGGACTCGGTTACGGCAAGGCCAACGAAGTCGCGGACGCGATCAAGAAGGCCAGCGAAAGTGCCCGCAAGGTGCTCGTCTCCATGAGCATCGTCGATGGCACCATTCCCCACGAAATCTACGCTGAATTCGGCGGTGGCAAGGTCCTCCTCAAGCCGGCATCTCCCGGAACGGGTATCATCGCCGGCGGCGGTGTGCGTGCGGTCTGCGAAGCAGTTGGCATCCGTGACGTCCTCGCGAAGTCGATGGGTTCCTCAAACCATGCCAACGTCGTCAAGGCCACCCTCAAGGCTCTCTCCCAGCTCCGCACCCGGGACCAAGTCCTCGGCGGACGCGGTAAGAAAAAGGCGGAAAAGGCCATTTGAGATTAGAAATTGGATATTAGGGCATTTCCTAATATCCAATCACCAATATCCACTCCCTATTCATTATTATGGAACTTCACAAATTTAGCCCGAATCCAGGCTCAAAGCACAAGGTCAAGCGCCTGGGTTGCGGCGAGAGCTCCGGTCATGGCAAGACTTCCTGCAAAGGCAACAAAGGCCAAAAGGCCCGCTCCGGTTCCGGCACCCGTGTCGGATTCGAAGGCGGCCAGATGCCCCTTCACCGCCGTTTGCCGAAGCGTGGCTTCAACAACTATGACTTCCGCGACAAGGTCGCCGTCTTCAATGTCGGTGAACTCGACGATCTGTTCGATGCAGGTGCTACCATCGACGAGGCGGCCCTCCAGGGCCAGGGTCTCGTGAACGGCACCTTCGACAAGGTCAAAGTCCTCGGCGTAGGCGAAGTCACCAAGGCATTCCACCTCGTGGTGTTCAATGCCAGTGCTTCCGCTCGTGAAAAGATCGAGAAGGCCGGTGGCACGGTAACCGAGCCGACCGCTTGATCGCTTCATTCGATCTCTGATTTCCGAAGAGGAAGCGCATCACGCGCTTCCTCTTCGTCTTTAAAACACTCAGCGTCTTTTTCCCCTACCCACCCATCATGATTTCAGCGTTTGCAAGCACTTGGAAAATTCCAGAACTCCGCGACCGGATTCTTTTCACCCTCGCCCTGATCGTCATCATCCGACTTGGGGTGCACATCACCATTCCCGGCGTGGATGCCTCGGTGATCAAAGAGTGGCTCGATAGCCAGACCAAGGACGCGACCGTCGGCGGGGGGATCTCCGCCCTGCTCACGGTCTTCTCGGGTGGTGGCCTCCAGCAAGCGGGCGTGTTCGCACTCGGCATCATGCCTTACATCTCCGCATCCATCATGGTGCAGTTGATGACAGCCGTGGTTCCCAAGCTCTCCCGGCTCGCCCGTGAGGATGGCGGTCGCCAGAAAATCACGCAATACACCCGCTACATCACCATCGGTATCGCCTTGGTCCAAGGCTTCTTCGTCGCCAAATCCCTCACCAACCCCGGAAGCATTCCCTACATGCAGGGCATCGAGCAGGTCGGGCGGCCGCTCGTCCCTAATCCGGATGCCCTATGGGTCACCCTGACCGTCATCACGATCGTGGCGGGCACGGTGCTGCTGATGTGGATCGGCGACCAGATCACTGAAAAGGGAATCGGCAACGGAGTTTCCATCATCATCACCGTCAACATCATTTCCGCACTTCCAGGAGCGTTGATCCAAGCCTGGAATTTCTTCATTCCTTCCACGGGCGCCGTCAACGCCTTCAACGCCATGTGGATGGTCGTCATGATCGGCCTCCTGCTCGTCGTGATCGCCGGTACCATCGCCATCACCCAGGCCCAGCGACGAATCGCAGTCCAGTATGCCAAGCGCGTCGTCGGGCGCAAACAGTTCGGCGGTCAAACCCAGTATCTGCCGCTCAAAGTCAACTACGCCGGTGTCATGCCGATCATCTTCGCCTCTGCGGTGTTGTCGCTTCCCCCGCTGATGTTGCAGTGGATCCCTGGCATTTCCGGCCAGCCCTGGGCGGTGAAACTCTACAACCAGCTCTCGGGCGGCGGGCCGTTGTTCTATCTGCTTGGCGGCATCGGGATCTTCCTCTTCTCGTATTTCTGGGTGGCGATGATGTTCCAGCCCTCGCAAATCGCCGAGGACCTCAAGCGCAACGGCGGCTACATCCCCGGCGTCCGCCCTGGCAAGCCGACGGCGGATTTCCTCGACTTCACGATGACGCGTCTGACCTTCGCCGGAGCCTTTTTCATGGTGCTGATCTTCATCCTGCCGGTCATCACCGGTCATGTGGTGGGGCTGCCGGCTGGTTCGCTGGTCCTTCAGTTTTTCGGCGGCACCTCACTGTTGATCATGGTGGGTGTGGTGCTCGACGTGATGCGCCAGGTGGAAACCCAGTTGCTGCAGAAGCACTACGACGGATTCCTCCGCAAAGGCAAACTCAAGGGCCGCTATGACCGCCTCAGCCAGACCAGCGGCGCGGCTCCCAAGACGGCCATCGTTTACCTGTGGACGGTGATCGCGGTGCTCGTTGTGATCGGCATCACTGCTTACATTTACCAACGGTAAGCCTTGATCGCTCCTGCCGCGAGACCGTTCCGCGTTGTCCTGCTAGGGCCCCCGGCCTCCGGCAAGGGAACCCAAGGGCGGCGGTTGGCAGCGAGTCTCGGGCTCGGCTACCTGAGCACCGGAGCGTTGCTGCGAGAACACGTCGGAAATGGGACGGAACTCGGAAATCAGGCAAAGCCGATTCTTGCCCGCGGCGAGTATCTGCCGGACGCGCTGATGTGCCCGATTCTGGCAGATTGGCTCGACCGCCAAAGCGGCGGGTGGGTGCTCGATGGATTTCCGCGCAGCGTGCCGCAGGCGGTTTTTCTGGATGAGTGGTTGGCGGAGCATGGTCAGCGAATCGATGCGGCGATCTCGCTGGAAGTGCCGTTCGAGGAGCTCCTCGCCCGCATCCAGAGCCGGGTCGAGTGCCCGGAGTGCCGCTGGTCGGGCCAAAGTCCGCAGCTCACGACCGGGGGGAAGTGCCCGAAATGTGATGTGCCCGCAGGCCCCCGTGCCGACGACACCGAAGACAATTTCACCAGCAGGCATGCCGAATTCGTGAGCCTCACCCAACCGGTCATCGAGCGCTACCGGGACCTCGGTGTCCTTTCGACTTGCGACGCCACCGCCTCGCAGGATGAAGTCGCAGCTGCCCTGCTCAAGCGCTTCCCAGGTTTCTCCAGTTGAAAAGTTCTTTCCTCAATTTCTGTTTCAAAATCGTGTCCCGCCGAACCCGCATCCCTATCAAGTCGCCGCGTGAAATCGAATTCATGCGCAAGTCGGGCACCATCGCTTCCCTGATCCTGCAAACCCTCGCCCGGGAGGTGTCCCCCGGCAGAACCACCGGCGAGATCGACCAACTCGCGGCCGAGTTGATGCGCGAACAGGATTGCAAAAGCGCGTTCCTCGGCTACCGCGGGTTTCCCGGGCACATCTGCATTTCTATCAACGAAGAGGTGGTCCACGGCATTGGCGGACCCCGCAAAATCATGCCGGGCGACATCGTCAAAATCGACGTGGGCATCATCAAAAGTGGCTTCATCGGCGACAACGCGACGACCGTGCCAGCGGGCGACATTCCGCTGGAAACGAAGCGGCTTCTGGCCGTCACCGAGCAGTCCTTGTTCGAGGCCATCAAACACGCCCGCGCCGGGCGCAAGCTCGCCGACCTTTGCGGCTCGGTGGAGGCGTTCGCCAAGCCGCATGGGTTCACCATCGTTCGCGAGTTCGTGGGTCATGGCGTGGGCCGTCGGCTGCACGAAGAGCCGCAGGTTCCCAACTACCGGCCACACGGAAAGTCGCCCACGCTGGAACCCGGCATGACCCTGGCGATCGAGCCGATGATCAATGCGGGTGTCCCCTCAGTGAGGATTCTTGACGATGGCTGGACGGTCATCACCGAGGACCGGAAACCGTCCTCACATTTCGAGCACACCGTCCTCATCACCTCCGGCGACCCCGAAATTCTCACCTGGCGACCGCGCGAGGCGCTGCCAGAAATGTTAGGTCTGCCGGCCTGGTAGTCGGAGCGTGGAGTTCATTCCGCGCGATGATTCTTTTTAAAACGGGCTTTCGTCATCGAAGTCATCGTCTCCGCGAATTTCCGCGAGGGATGGCTCGCCGCTATCGGCAGTGGTGTTCTGGCGAGGCGAAGACTTTTTTCCGGAAGTCTCGCCTGCCGCTTGAATCTTCCAGCAGGCGAGGTTCACGAAGTATTTTCCGTTATACTCGTTGCCGCGGATATCGAAGCTGACCTGCACGTCCTGGCCGAGCTCGAAGGGATCGAGCAGCGGGCACTTGTCTTTCACTACCTCGAACTTGAGATCCTGCGGGTATTTATCCGCAGCGGTGGTGACCACGAACTCGCGCTTGGTGAAGCCACTCGGGAAATTCTGAGTGTCACCGATCCATTTCAATTTGCCTGCCGTTTCGTACATGGCCGCAGTGTTTCCAACCGGGCGGCGATGTCAAACGCTCAGGGTGGATCTGCGAGAGTGAATCGCTCAATCTTCTCAGCTTGCGCGTCGCGCAGAGACTTGCGGAAATCTTCGGTGGCTTGGCGGCGTTTGATGGCTTCGAGGGCGGCGAGGATCTCGGGCTTTGCTTGTTCGAAACTGCGCGGCTCGGCGGCTCGGCGCTCGGTGACTTCGACAAGGTGCCAGCCGAGGCGAGTGCGGAGCAGGGTGGGCTGGTTGATTGGCAGTGAGAAGACGGGAGCTCCAAAGTCGGCAGGCAGGCGGTCGCGGGTCATCCAGCCGAGTTCGCCGCCGCTGTCCTTGGTGGCGGGATCTTGGCTGATTTCCTTGGCGAGGGTGGGGAAGTCTTTTTTCTTTCCGGCGAGGTCTGCGAGCGCGGCGTCGAGCTTTTGCTTCGCCTCTTCCGGCGGTTGATCCAGCGTGGGGAGGAACAGGTGGCGGGCCTTGACGCGCTCTGGCAGGGAAACGGAAGCCGGGTTTTCCTCGAACCATTGGCGAGCTTCGGCGTCGGTGACTTGGATGGACGGGCGGATCTGTGCTTCGATGAATTTTTCCTGCCGGATGCGTGCGGCAAGCCGAGCGCGAAGGTCTGCTTCAGTGGCGATGCCCTGCGATTTCATCGCGGTCTCGAGTGCGCCTTTACTCTCGAAGCGACCGACGAGACGGCGCAGACGCTCGTGGATTTCCTCGTCGGTGACGGTGATTGGAGCGGGACTTGCCTTGACTTGGAGGCGGAGCAGCTCGTGGTCGATGAGTTCGTCGAGCGCGGCCTTGCGGGCGATTTCCCGTGCGTCGGGAGTCGCGCTGGCGGGTGACATTCCTTGCAGCCAGAGATGTTCGCCCATGGCGCGCTCTAACTGGCTGCGGGTGATCGGATGGTTGGCGACGCGGGCGGCGAGTTCGGATTCGGGTGGCATGCCGCGCCGGATTGTCTGGTGAAAGGGTCCTTTAAAAATGAAAAAGTCCGCTGCCAGATAGACACTGACCGCGCAAAAGATGGCGAGACTGAGGGCGGATTTACCGGCTGGAGACATGCGGGGCGCAGACGGATTTCGTCTCGCTCATTCGATAGAGAATCCCAGACTTCAAAGGAAGGCAAATGATGCGGCGAATCCGGTTTGCCAGACGGAAAAGCCTCTTGGCAAAGCTTCCGGCAGCGCTAAGGATCGCGCCATCGCCCGCCGCGTTGGTGACTTCTTCCTCATTGAAACTATGCACGCCATCCTATCCCGTCTCGCCATCGCCGCTGCCGCCGCCACTTGTGCTCTGCTGTCGAGCTGTGCGACGAATGACCCGGTCACCCTCACGAATGCGGCGAACACGAGCGCCACGCAATTGACACGCGAGTCGAGGGCTGCGCTTTCCTCGCTCTACTCGCAGAATGCGGGGGCGAAAGCACTTGGCCGCAAGGCGAGAGCCATTGTCGTCTTCCCATCCGTCACCCGCGCGGGCTTCGTCTTCGGGGGCCAGGCAGGAAATGGTACAATGTTCCGGAACGACGGCAGCGTCGCCGGGCATTTCCAGACGACATCCGCATCGTGGGGATTGCAGGCGGGCGTTCAGAACTTCGGCTACGCGCTTTTCCTCATGGATGATGGCGCCATCCGCAACATCAACCGCAACGGCGGGTGGGAAATCGGAAGCAGCCCAAGCCTCGTCGTCGTTGATCGCGGCATGGCGGGATCTCTATCGACCACCAGTCTCAATCGAGGCACTTACGCTGTTTTCTTCGACCAGCGCGGTCTGATGGCGGGCCTCGGGCTGCAAGGCTCCAAGATCACACGCATCCAGCCGGGCAGGTGATCCGCCTGTCTTCATCCAAACGCTCTAGCAGCTACTGCCAGCACCCGTAGCCGTGAATTTCAAATCGATCACAACGCGGCTCAACCCACGCTTGAGTCTTCCTTGCCTGTTGCCAGCGGCGGTTTTCCTGGCTGCGTCGCTGACGCCTTCGCTGATCCCGCGGCCGATGTTGTTGCAGGCGGTTTTGTCCGGCTTGTCGTTTGCCATTGGCTACGGGCTGGGTGCTGGCTGGATCGCGCTGTGGCGCTACCTCGGACTGCCCGGTCCCGCCGGGCGGGTGGCGCGGAAAGCGGGGATCCTCGCGGCGGTGATTTGTGGATCGATGGTGGCGGTCAGTCTTTGGTACACCGTCCACTGGCAGAACTCGCTGCGTGAAATCATGGGCATGGAAAAAGTCCCGGGACTCCAGCCATTCCTGCTGGTGCCGGTGGCGGTGGCCACCTTTTTTCTGTTCCTCGCGCTGGCGCGTGTTTTCCGCTGGCTCTCGGTGCGGGCGTCGCGCGGCTTGGCGCGTCACGTGCCGCCGAGGGTTTCCGGCGTCGTGGCGGTGGTGGTCACGGGTGTCTTGTTCTGGTTTGCGATCAACGGCTTGCTTTTTGGTTTCCTGCTGAGAGTCGCGGACCGTTCGTTCCAGGAACTCGACGCGCGGATCGACGACGAAATCCCGCGCCCGACGCTGGCCAGTCAGACGGGAAGCCCGGAGTCGCTGGTGGATTGGCAGGACCTCGGAAACCAGGGACGCAATTTCATTTCCGGATGCCCCACAACCGAGGAATTGAAAACGTTCTTCGGCGCACCGGTCATGGCACCGGTGCGGGTTTATGTGGGTCTGAATTCGGCAGACAGCCCGGAAGAGCGGGCGCGGATGGCCTTGGCTGAATTGAAGCGTGCAGGTGGCTTCGAGCGCTCCGTGCTACTGCTCGTCACGCCCACCGGCACCGGCTGGGTGGACCCGGCGGGGCAGGATCCGGTGGAGTATCTTCACCGGGGCGACATCGCCACCGTGGCCGTCCAGTATTCCTATCTGAACAGCCCGCTCGCCCTGATGACTCAGGCGCAATATGGTGCTGAGGCGGCGCAAGCCTTGTTTCAGGAAGTGTATGGCCACTGGCGCTCCCTGCCGCCCGAATCAAGGCCGAGACTCTATCTGAACGGACTGAGCTTGGGTTCGCACAATTCCGATCGCTCGTTCGACTTCTACGACATCATTGACGACCCGTTTCATGGCGCGTTGTGGAGCGGCCCGCCATTTCGCCACCAGACTTGGAGCGAGGCGACCGCCCGCCGCGATCCGGGCACGCCGTCGTGGCTGCCAGAATTCCGGCAAGGCACTGTGGTTCGCTTCATGAATCAGCACGGGGTGACGGGTGGAAATGAAAATCCTTGGGGTAAATTCCGGATTCTTTTTCTCCAGTATCCGAGCGATCCCATCACGTTCTTCAGTCCGGCGACGGCATGGCGTGCTCCGGACTGGATGGACGAACCACGCGGGAAGGATGTTTCACCCTCGTTGCGTTGGTTTCCGGTGGTCACCATGTTGCAACTGGCCATCGACATGGCGGTGGGCACGGCACCGGAAGGTTTCGGCCACACGATCGCGATGACTGACTACATCGACGCGTGGCTCGCACTCACCGAGCCGGCGGGGTGGGACGAAGCAGAGCTTGCGCGGCTGCGCGTCTTTTTGGACGCAAGGAACGAGCCGGACAAGTGAGTGGCTGGATGCTCCTGTTATTTTCCGCGATGCACTCCCTTCCCAGTGGCGTGTCGAACCTGATGCCGGGTCTGTCTGCCAGAAAATAACAGGTCCGGAAATTCGAAGCGATTCGCCCCGGGTGGATTTCAGTTCCCACGCAATCCACCACCCGCGCGTCGTTGGAATTTCAAGCTTGAAACCAGATTCTATCATCCTAGCTTTCAGGCTTCTGAATCACGCCCGGCAAGAGAAAGTTTCAATCCAACAGATTAATTTTTGAAGCCTTTCCTGATGATTTGAGAATCTAAACATCCTAGGAAACAGACGATGACCACCCCAAGCTCTCTCAATCCGTCAATTGCGACTCCTTACGTCTCGACCGGCCAGCTGCCGCCTGCGGAGATGGTCCGCTCGCTGGTCGCCGAGGCTCACGAGCGATTCAAAACGAACACCGAGGGCCACAACTCCCAAGTGTATCCCGCCTTGGCGCGGGTGCCGAGCGAGTTGTTCGGGATTTGCGTCGTTGGCAACCGGGGGAACATCTATGCGGTCGGAGATGCCGATTATGAATTCACGATCATGAGCGTCTCCAAGCCGTTCATTTTCGCGCTGGTCTGCCAAGCGCTCGGCGTCGAAGAGGTCCGCCAGAAAATCGGCGTGAACGCGACCGGTCGGGCGTTCAATTCGCTCGAAGGCATCGAGCGCGGCCCCGGCGGCCAGACGAATCCGATGGTGAACTCCGGTGCCATCGCCACGACCAGCTTGGTGCCGGGCGACACCTTCGAGGCCAAGTGGAAATTCATTCATGAAGGCTTGTCGAAATTCGCCGGACGCACCCTGCCGCTCAATGAGGAAGTCTATGTGTCCGCCACGGAAACGAATTTCCGCAATCAGAGCATCGCCCGCATGTTGCAGAGTTATGGCCGGATTTATGATGATCCGGCACAAGCGGTGGACCTCTACACCAAGCAGTGTGCGCTCAACGTGAGTGCCAGGGATCTCGCAGTCATGGGTGCCACTCTAGCAGACGGCGGGGTGAACCCAATCACCAAAGAACGCGTGGTGGACGCCAGCATCTGTCACTACGCGTTGGCTGTGATGACCACTGCGGGCCTTTACGAAACGTCGGGTGACTGGCTGTTCGACATCGGCCTGCCGGGGAAAAGTGGCATCGGCGGTGGCATCGTCACCGTCTCGCCAGGAAAGGGCGGGCTTGGGACATTTGCCGCGCCACTGGATGCCGCTGGAAACAGCGTGAAGGGTCAGCTCGTCGCGAAATTCCTCTCCCAAAGCCTCGGCATGGACCTCTTCGTCTCCCAACCCGAAGTCTGATTTTTCCCACACCACCCACACGATGAGTCATCAAACTACGCCTAACAAAGGCACCGCTGAAGAGCCGCAGGATTCCTGGTTGCCCATGGTGGTCATCGCCATGGGCCAGATGTTGATGTCCTTCAACGTCGCCGCCTTGCCGGTCTCGATGAGCGGCATGGTGAAGAGCTTCAACACCGCGCCGACCACGGTGGGCACGGCGATTGTCATGTATTCGCTGGGCGTGTCGGGCTTCGTGATGCTCGGCGGCAAGCTTGGCCAGCGTTTCGGATCCAAAATCTTTTTCCAAGTCGCGGTGGCACTGTTCCTTGCGGCGATGATCATCATGGTGGTCAGCCCGACGGCGACGGTGATGCTGGCGGGACAAGCGCTCGCCGGGTTTGCGGGCGCATCGTTAGTTCCGTCGCTCGTCGCGCTGATAGCGAATCACTACAAGGGCACCCAGCAGGCGAAGGCCGTGGGCTTGCTCGGCTCGGCGCGGGCCATCGCCGGGGTGTTAGCATTTGTGATCGTCGGCTACGTGGCGATGATTAACTGGCGCCTCGCCTTCGGCCTGCTCATCGCCCACGCGTCCGTGTTGCTGCTCCTCAGTTTTAAACTCAAGCCATCCGCGCCCAAGCCTGAGGTGAAGATCGATGTGCTCGGGGTGATCCTGTCCGCCGTTGCGGTCATTCTCATCAGTTTCGGCTTCAACAATCTGCGCAACTGGGGCCTGACATTGGCCCGTCCCGCCGCCCCATTTGACATCTTAGGCGTCTCGCCGGCACCGTTGATGATCGGACTAGGCATCGTGATTTTCATGGCGTTTTTCCTCTGGAGCCACAAGCAGGCGAGCAGGGGGAAAACTCCGCTGCTGGCGCTCCAAGTGGTCGAATCACCGAAGGAATGGGCGGCTGTGCTCGCGCTTTTCCTCGTTGTCATGGTGGAAGCCGCCATCAACTTCACGGTGCCGCTCTACATCCAGATCATCCAGGGCCGCACCAGCGCGGCGACGTCGGTGACGATGATGCCCTTCATGCTGACGGTGTTTTTCACGGCGATCCTCATCGTGAAACTTTACGGCAAATACGCTCCGCGCACGATCGCGCGTTGGTCCTTCACCCTGGTGGCCGCCGGAGCGCTGTGGCTCGCATTTGTCGTGAGCAATGACTGGAGTGTTTTCCCGGTCATCATCGGCCTCATCACCGTCGGCCTCGGGCAGGGCGCGTTGGTCACCCTGCTTTTCAACGTGCTCGTCACTTCCTCGCCCAAGGAGCTGGCGGGTGACGTGGGCGCGCTGCGCGGTGTGACGCAGAATCTCGCGGCTGCCGTGGGCACCGCCGTCATGGGCACACTGGTGGTCGGCGTGCTCAGCGCAGGCATCATGAACCGCGTGACCGACAACCCGCTGATCACCTCCGAAATGAAGGCGGAGGTGGACCTCGACAGCATCAACTTCCTCAACAACGACCGCTTGAAAGAGCGTTTCGAAGCGACCAGTGCCACCCCCGAGCAGATTGCCGAGGCGGTGACCATCAACTCGGAGACGCGTCTGCGGGCGCTTCAAATCGGATTCTTCGTGCTCGCCAGCATGGCGCTTTTCGCCATCGTTCCGTGCGGCTGGCTGCCCGATTATCGGCCCGGCGAGTTGTCCGACAAGAAATCCAAATGACCGAGCGAACCTCACCTCTCATGAAGCACCGACTGACTCACCCCATCTCTCTAGTCCGCTTCATGGCGGTCTCTCTCGCCTGCGTCGTCTTCGGCAGCAGTTGCTCGCGCAAAGCCCCGCCTGCGGCAGAAGCCGCCCGGCCCGTCAAAACCACCGTCGTCACCTTGGGCGGGGATTCCCGCACGCGGACATTTCCCGGTCGGGTGGAGGCCGCGAAACAAGTGGAACTCACCTTCCAAGTGGCGGGTTTGATCGTCGATCTGCCCGTCCGCGAGGGTCAAAAAGTCACCAAGGGCGATGTCATCGCCCAGCTCCGGCAGGATGATTTCAAAGCCAGGCTGGCAGCGCTGCAAGGCCAGCTCGACCGTTCCCGTGCCGATCTCCAGTCATTGTTAGGGGGCGTGAGGCCCGAGGAGCGGATGCGGCTGGAGGCGCAACTGCGCTCTGCGGAAGCGACGCTATCCAACGCCCGGTCCGAGTTCCGCATGGCGGAGCAACTCATCCGCACCCGCGCGATTTCCCGCTTGGAGTTCGAGCGTGCTGAGACGGCCGTGAGTGTGGCTCAGGAAAATCAGGAATCCGCCCGCCAGACCCTCGAAGCGGGACTCATCGCCCGCGAGGAAGACGTCCAGGCGAAGGAAGCCGTGGTCCGCGGCTTGGAAGGCCAAGTTGTCGAGGCGAATCTCCAACTCACCGATTCCACCCTGCGGGCACCCTATGACGGGGTGATCGCCCAGCGCTTCGTCGAGCAAGGGCAAAACGTCCGCGCCCAGCAGCCAGTGGTGAAGTTCCAGGACGTCAATGAAATCGACATCGTCGTGGACGTGCCCGAGGCGGTCATGATGGCCGATCTCCGCGCTGCCGATATCCTGCGGCTCGAGGCGGAGTTCAGCGCGGCCCCGGCCCTGACTTTCCCCGTTCACATCAAGGAAATCGGGCAACGGGCGGACCCGGTGACACAGACCTTCGCCGTGCGAGTGGCCATGAAAGTGCCGGAGGGAATCAACCTGCTGCCCGGCATGTCATCCACCGTTTCGCTCTCCTACCGGCGTGCCAGTATCTTGGGCGGGCGGATCTTGGTGCCGGTCTCCGCCATCTTTAAAAGTCCGTCCGGTGAGCAGGTTGCCTGGGTGTTAGGCCCTGACCAAACGGTGGTCCGCCGCCCGGTCACGCTCGGTGAAGCCAGCGGTAATCAAATCGAGGTGGCCAGCGGTCTCGCATCCGGTGATCGCATCGCCGTGGCAGGCGTGGCGTTCCTACGGGAAGGCATGAAAGTGCGTGATCTCGGTGACGGTCTTGGAGGTGGACAGCCATGAATCCCGGCGAATTTTCGGTCAAAAATAACCGGATGATCTACATGGCCATGGCCATCGCGATCATCGGCGGGATTCTCGCCTACATGAACATGGGCCGGCTCGAAGATCCCGAGTTCACCATCAAGCGTGCCCTCATCATCACGCCCTATCCGGGAGCCAGCGCGGAAGAGGTGGCGCAGGAAGTGAGCAACCCCATCGAGGTCGCTTGCCAACAACTCAGCCAGCTCGACTTCGTCAGATCCGAGTCCACGCGCGGCCGCTCGGTGGTCACGGTCGATATCAAGGCCCAGTATAACAAGGTGACCATTCCCCAAGTCTGGGATGAGCTGCGCCGTAAAGTCTCCGATGTCCAAGCCCAACTGCCGCCCGCCGTGCGCGGGAACTCCATCGTGGTCGATGACTTCGGCGACGTGTTTGGTATCTTCTTCGCGATCACTGGCGAGGGGTTTTCCTCATCGGAGCAGCGCCGTTATGTCGATTTCCTGCGCCGCGAACTGCTGCAGGTGCCGGGGGTAAAAAGTGTCGCCCTCTTCGGCGAGCAGCGGGAAGTCGTCTTTCTCGAAATTTCGCGTCAGCGGCTTTCCCAGTTAGGACTCAATGAGGAACTGATCTATCAAAAACTCCAGGAGCGGAACATCGCCGCGGACGGCGGGCGCATCCGCGTGGGGGACCAGCACATCCCACTCGACCCGACCGGCTCGTTCACCTCGGTGGATGAAATGTTAGAGATGGTGATCGGCTCGGACCAGAGCGGCCGCCAACTTCGGCTGCGGGACATCGCGACCGTGGAGCGCGGCGATCAGGATCCACCACGGCGCATGCTCCGCTACGATGGGAAAAATGCCATCGGACTCGGAGTCTCCAGCGTGCCGGGTGGCAACGTCGTCAAGATGGGCGAGGCGATCCGCGAAAAACTCGCAGAGCTGAAAGTCAACCAGCCGATCGGAATGGAAATCGGTGAGATCAATTTCCAACCGGAAGCCGTCACCAGCGCGGTCAACGAGTTCATGTTCAACCTCGGCAAGGCCGTCACCATCGTCTTCGTGGTGCTGATCTTCGCGATGGGTCGCAAGACGGGATTTATCATCGGCCTCGTGCTGTTCATCACCATCATGGCGACTTTCCTGGTGATGTATATGAAGGGCGATTTGCTGATGGAGCGCATTTCCCTCGGCGCGCTCATCATCGCGCTCTGCATGCTCACGGACAATGCCATCATCGTCATCGAGGGCATCAAGGTCGGGATCGAATCGGGGAGAAACAAACTGGAAGTCGTGCGCGAAGTCGTCGCGGAAAACCAATGGCCGCTCTTCGGCGCGACCGCCATCGGGGTGATCGCCTTCGCCGCGATCGGGCTTTCCCAGGATTCCACCGGGGAATATACCAACTCGCTGTTCTGGGTGATTTTGATCGCGCTCACCTTGAGTTGGATCTCGTCGGTCACGGTGACCCCGCTGTTGAGCTATGTGATGTTCAAGCCGCTGCCAGTTAGCAAAAAGTCGGAAGACAGCGATCCCTACAAGGCGATGCCCTTCCAAGTCTATCGGAAGATTCTGTCGCTAGCATTGCGCTTCCGCTGGGCAGTCGTGATCCTTTGCATTCTGATGTTCGTGGCGTCGATTTTTGGTTTCCGAAAAGTCGATCAAAGTTTTTTCCCGCCTGCCACACGACCCCAGTTCATGGTGGATGTGTTCCTGCCTGCCAGCAATCACATCCGCGAAACGGAAGCCTTTGCCGGTGAGATCCAGCGCTTCATGCAGGAGCAGCCGCATGTCACCCACGTCACCTCCTTCATCGGTAGTGGTGCCCTGCGTTTTCTGTTGGTCTATTCCCCGGAAAATGAAAACCCCGCCTACGTTCAATTCCTCGTGGACGTGGACGACCCGGACAAGATCTCGGACCTGATGGTAAAGATCCAAAAACGTCTGGACGAAAACTATCCGAACGCCAACGCCATCGCCAAGAAGTTCATGCTCGGACCGGGCGATGGAGGGCGCGTGCAAGTCCGGTTCCAAGGTCCGGATTCCGCCGTCCTCCGGCAACTCGGCAGTCAGGCGCTGAAGGTTCTCGAGGACGACGCACAAGCCGTCTGCGTGCGGAATGACTGGCGCGAACAAGTGAAGTCGATCCGCCCGGAATTGCTAGATTCCCAAGCGCGTCGCAACGGCATCACGCGTGTGGAAGTGGCTCGTGCCTTGCAAAGCAGCTTCGAAGGCCGGCCGGTGGGTTCCTACCGGGAGCCGGGTAGTGCCGGCGTCGGGATCTTCCCGCAAGAGACACGTTTCCTGCCAATCATCGCCCGGCCCCCGCTTGCGGAGCGCAATGATGTGGGAGCCATCAACAGTTTGCAAATCTGGAGCCCGGTCGCCGGGCGCATGATTCCGATGAACCAAGTGGTCTCCGGCTCGCAGGTCGTCTGGGAAGATCCCGTCGTGATGCGTCGCGATCGGTTTCCAACTCTAACGGTCCATGCCGACCCGCGCTCGGGGCTACCCAGCCAGCTGCGCGACCGGGTCAAAGATCAAATCGAAAAGATCGAACTCCCGCCGGGCTACTCGAGGGAGTGGGGAGGCGAGCACGAGGATTCCACCCGGGCACGCGCAGCCTTGGCCGAGCCACTGCCTTACGTTTTCGCGCTGATGGTGTTCATCGTCGTCTGTTTGTTCAACTCGATGCGGGTGACCCTCCTGATCTGGTTGATCATCCCGCTCTTCATCATCGCCATCACCGTAGGTCTGCTGCTCACCCGCATGCCGTTCGGCTTCATGGCCACGCTCGGTGTCCTTGCCCTCGGGGGTGAGTTGATCAAAAATCAAATCGTGGTGCTCAGTAAAATCCTGACCTTGATCGGCAAAGGAACTCCACCCTATCAGGCACTGCTGGATGGTGGCACGGCGAAGATGCGGCCGGTGTGTATGGTCGTGCTTACGACCGTGCTCGGAATGATCCCGATGCTTACCGATCCGTTCTTCGGCTCGATGGCGGTTTGCATCATGTTTGGGTTGTCGTTCGCCGCCGTGCTCTCATTGATCGTGACACCGGTGCTCTACGCCATCTTCTTCGGAGTCAAAGCGCCTCGTTAACGCAAGCGGGGACGCTTCACATCCAACAAACCACCATGGACACAACACAGACAGGACAAGAGAACGACGGCTTCATGAAGCGGATGTTAGACGTGGTCGAAAAGGCGGGAAACAAGGTGCCGCATCCGGTGATGATCTTCCTGTTCTTGATCGTCCTGGTGCTCGTTCTTTCGCACATCCTGCACTTCGCCGGAGCTTCGGTGACCCAGCAGAGTGTCGATCCACAGACGGACAAGTTGGTTTCCACCACGGTGGTCGCCCGCAGCTTGCTGACGACGGAAGGGATTCGCTTCATCTATACCTCAGTCATCCCGAACTTCATGGGCTTCACTGCAGTCGGGCTCATCATCGTGGCGATGATTGGCGTCGGGGTGGCGGAGGCATCCGGCCTGATCAAGGCACTCATTCGCAAGCTCGTCGCCGTTTCACCAAGTTGGGCGATTGCTTATATTTTGGTTTTCGTCGGCATCATGTCCAGCATTGCGGCGGATGCGGGCTACCTGGTATTGATCCCCTTGGCGGGCGTCGCATTTCTAAGTGTGGGCCGCCATCCCGTTGCGGGCGTCGCGGCAGGCTTCGCCGCAGTTGCGGCGGCGTTCACGGTGAACATGCTGATCAAGCCGCTCGATGCCGTTTTGACCGAGTTCACCAATGACGCCATTCACTTGGTGAATCCCGCGCTGTCGATCGACCTCACCGCGAACCTTTGGTTTTCCATCGCTTCCGTCGTTCTTCTAACG
>JBOFET010000222.1:0-15711 GCA_051648225.1 Luteolibacter sp. | reverse complement strand
AGGCCATAACCTCCCACTCGGACTACATGACCACAGGTAAGTATGTAGTTTTTGATATCACGAGGATTTTTCGCTTTATCTTCAGCGGTGAGTTGTTCGAGCCTAATGACTACACCGGTTCCAAATGATGTGACCATCTCCGGGACAAATTTCATCCACTCGGGCACATCAGGGCGATTTGGCGAGACATCCTGCTCGTCAGGCCAGTCACGAACCTCGATCATCCAGGTGATGTTTTCTGGATAGTCTTTCATGTCACATTAAGTCGATTGGCGGGTCCGCGAAAGGACCCTCCACGCCGGCACGAGGGAGGTGGAGATTGCCAGTCTTTACCCGGACAGCGTATCTACTGCCGCCGACTTCTATGGGCAGTAAGCCGAAGGCCGAATCAATGTCTTCCACAGGCACGCCCAGACGCTCCGCCGCAAGGAAAAGATCTGGGCATGTTTCTTTGAGTTTCACTGATACAACAACTGTGGGATCGTGGATCATAAGCTAAATAAGGCCAAAACCTTTGGCGGCACTCACAGGGTCTATGATGCCGTATCCGAAGTTATCATCACGACCCGCTCCAGCCATGGCGGTAGGTTTGCGGGCAGTAGCACGCAGCTGAGCTATCATACTTGCAGGTGGTTCCGTGGTAGCGGGAAGCCCTGTGCGTAGCGCGGCGATGCACCCCGCAGCAACAGGACAGGCTGTGGAGGTTCCGCTGTCTGGGCTACCGAGCCCAGAGACTTCGGAACCCTGGAAGTGTGTGTAGGCTGTAAGGTCAGGCTTATCTAGATACATTTTCGCAATTGAAGGTCCTTGCGAAGAATAGCCCACCCATTGGTCGGCCGTGTCGCACCCTGCAAGCGTCAAGACATCCTGCATAGCATTGGCACCGCAAATCGTTCCTACAGTACTCCCGCATCTACCATCAGGGCATGAGTCCCCGCAGTTTCCTGCGGCAAAAACAATGTCAGCGCCGTTTGCAGCTAGGCTCGCGACTAAGCGGTTGAAAATATGATTGGGATTGTCAGAGTAGCGGCCTTGATGGCCAACCGGAAAGTCCCACTTCTGGTTGTACATACCCCAGCTATTATTGATGACTAGTCCTCTATACTTGGCTCCAGCTTGGCCAGGAGCAAATCCCACTGCCCATTGCATCGAAAGATGACTATATGCACGGAAAGCAGACATAATAGATCGAGCGATGATGGCACCCGCTGGCGGCGAACCAGCCAAAATTGGATAATCAAGCAGGCTGGCCCGGGGGGCCATCTTCAGGACATTCCATGCACACATACTGCCATGACTTAGCTGTTGGCCAGGACCGTAAACCTGATTCCCCGGCTGTAGACCCGGAGCATCTGGGTTCAACCAAGAGTTGAACGCATCGAAGATTACATTCTGAAAAGACTGACGCAGAAAGCTCAGGTTAAATCCAGTGTCCATGATGGCCACAGCTACATTCTCACCATTGAGTCCTGCGTCATGAAGCTGGGCAATTTTCAAAGACAGCGCCACATCGTTAGCATTACCCATCGAAGGATCTCCGGGACCGATAGGAAATGGCTCGATCTGTGGGTCTGCAAAAACTTCTGCCCCGCCCTCTTGGGGGCCTTGGAGGTTATCAATTTCTCCCTCCTCGACCTCTCCACGAACTGCGAAGACTTCGGAGTCATTCGGATTCATGGATTCCAAGGTCATTTGCGCTCCTTGCTTGGGTCCGGCAGAGATTGCAGGCACGGCGTCAAATAGGCGAACGCCTTTTGGAATGAATTGGACGTTGCGCACGTCCAGCATTGCCTTGCCTTGCAACGCGAGAGACGCAGATTCCAACAGTGGTTCCTGCTTTGGCAACACAACGATCACAGGTATCTTGGCCACAAGTTTGATTTTGTTGAATGCAAGAATGATTGCTGACTTAGGATCGCTACTGCGGCAGAACCGCAGCTAAACTAGGAGAGGCGATTGCTCGAAGCGCGCTGATGGCCTGCTCCGCCGATGAGAGATCTATTGTGGCATCTGCGGCAGCCGCGGCAGATATCGCCGTCGAATCGTCCTTTATGTCAGCTTTCAACAATCCAGAATCTACAAGTTGCCGGAGAAGTTGGGGACGATCAATCAGTATCTGCTGAAGCTCAGAACCATAGCGTACAGCTAGAGACTCCGGTGCTGGCGTAGCTGATGCTGGTGCTGCACCAAATCCTGCCCAGCCGAGAGCCTTGAAGATTGCGGCAATGACCTCGCTGGAGAGAGTGTGCGTCTTCACGGGCCAAGTGGTAAGCTCGGCTTTGGCAGGCAAGTTTGCACGTAGCAACGCTCCGGCGTCGATGATGCCGGGACCCATGAGGCGCGTGTCCCACCCAGCGGGACGACGATATCCCACGGTCTTGAGAAGACGGGCGAAGGCTAGCGGGACGTAACGGGCTTGACCGTAGTGCGACGCTAAGGCCTTGCGTCCCCCGTGCTTTGCTAACCAGCAAGCAGCAATACCTGCGACTGCCGGCGTGGCATAGGAGGTTCCCGCGCCCTGAGCAACCCCTGTAGGGCTAGTTCCTTCCAAACGCCAGACACTCTCTGCCGGAGCGGTGATGTTTACCTCTGGGCCGCGTGACGAGCCTTTCCACTTTTTGTCTTCGCAGTTGGAACCAGCAACTGCAATGACCTCATCAAAGGCGGCGGGCCATACCACGATAGGTGTGATGTCATTGGATCCGATTTGATTGCCCGCCGCAGTGCACACGATGACACCAGATTCTACTGCGCGCCGTATGACACGCAGCAGATCCTTCGTGCGTGGCTCGGGTCCACCCATGCTCATGGTGATAACGTCACAATCGGCATCAAGTGCAGCACGGATGCCCTTGGCGATGCGATCTGTGTTAAAGTTCACTACTGTAGGGCTGATTCGGAATGGGATGGCTACAGCCTCGGGTGCAACTCCACGGATTGCTGGCGTGTAGTTTACCCCGTCTTTCGCCTTAAAGGTCCCTGTCTTGCAGAGCAGCACACTCAGCGTCTGCGTGCCATGACCAGGTTGATTCATGAAACCACCGGTAAGAGGGTCGTGTGGACGCAGCCCTTGCGGATTGGTTATCGGATCAAAAAGATTCAGCCCACCCGAATAGTCAACATTTGGATTTCCCGCAATTGGCAAGAAATCGTGGTGACGGATCCCGGTGTCAAGATGTGCGACCTTGACACCGGTGCCTTTAGCTTGTCCGGGAGGAGCAGCATTCCAACCGTCCTGGACAGATATCTTTTCACCGCTCCAGTAAGCACTATCGGCACACGACTTGCCTTCATCCGAACCAATGCCGGCGATCGAGGAGAGATCCGGTGATTCGCCACCTACCTCAACGGGTGCCGGCACCCATTCTATCATTGGTTCTGCGAGAGAAACTGCGTGATGATTTTCCAGAGCATGAGCGAGTTCCCAAGCCTCAGGCACGGATAGGATGGCGCTCTGGCTGGTGATTCGGAATGAGTCACTATCTACTTCAGTAGGAGTCGCTATCCAGCCTTCGCCGAGCACCTCAATAACTGCGGCGCTCATTGCGGCTTGGTCATTTGTTTCTCCATCGACGAGGAAACCCTGCACGCTGTTTCCAGGAGCCCCCACTTCAAGGATTACTGACTCTTCCTGCGTCAAATTAAGGGCGTCTAGGTTATCAATTTCCTCCACAGTCATGATGTTGGCTATCGGGCCACCAACGACAGCATCCAACACTTGTCCAATAATACGGTGACGAAGTTCCTGAGGTAAAAGGCGAGCGGCAGGAAACTGGCTGAGCAGCGCAGTGTCAGCCAGCACTAGAATTCGCACGCGGATGGCTGGATCATCCAAAGCCCCAGCAGGCAAGCCAAGAAGAAGCTTGTTTACGATAAGTCGAACGGGTGCGAAAACGCGTTTAATCAGTGTTGGCATAATGGTTAGTTTATTGGTTAGCGATGGATGAGTATAAGTTTATGTAGAGAATCTCTTTGGAGAAACGGTGAGCTAATCCAGGTCTTGCATGGCTCTATGGGGGCAGGAGAAGTTTGACGTTGTGGGCGGCTGGCGGAAGGAGTGTGGCTAGCTCCAGAAGGGCAGCGTGGTCAGTGCCGTTATCAGTTAGCTTCCAAGAGCGTCCGGGATGGAAGAAGAACTCGTGAAAGCCATCGCCAAGCTTGGCACAGGCAGCTGCCACAGTGGGCGCGGAGTTGGCGAAGGTTTGATCGATTCCCCATAGAGTGTCGTTCGAGCGCCCTTGCCAGTCTCTTACGAAAATACCCTGTTCAAGCAGATCGGCGAGCAGTCCCCCGGCGTTCAGAATGGAACCTGGCATGGTGCGGCTGTCTCCAAGGCGGATCCATCCCTTGAAATCGGGAAAATGCCGGAGCAAGAGTTCGATGATCAGATAGACAAGATGGTGTTGGGCGTGGAAATGGAAATGGCTGTTGACGAAATGCAGCGGCAGCCCCGTGGCTTTCCATGCAGCAAACTGGGCATCCACCTCCGCAAGAATGATTTTCCTTACGCTGGGAAGACCGGCGACGGTGTTGATCAACATGTCTTCCGGCCAGAAAGTTCCCCACCTGGGCATCGTCAGCGGCGTGCAATCACGATCCGTCGCAAAAAGGTGAATGCCGGTGAGGAGTCCGGGATTGGACGCCGCATAGCTGACAGCCTGGGCAGTGAACGGCTGGCCCATCATAATACCTGCCGCATCCAGTGCGCCGGCCTGATGGAGCTCTGTGATCGAATCGTGGATCTGCTGTGAAAGCCCCCAGTCGTCGGCGTTGAAGAGAATGATTCTACTCATGGTTGGCGATGGCGGCTGGGAATCTGGCGTGCGTTCATAGTGGGATTGTCCAATCGGGTATTTCGCTTCCGGCTCTTTTTCGCTGAAGAAGAGTCGGAAGCAGATGGATATCAGTTAGGGCATTTCTTCCTGAAATAGGCCTCGCCAACAGCGATCACCAGTTTGACGACCCAACCATACGCGGGAATCGCGCTGAGGAGTTGTAGCACCTGTTTCGCAACTGGCCAAGCAGTGCAGAAGTCAAACTCGGCCTCTGGCTGTGCTTGAAATTCCGCGCTTTCGACGAACGCGGTAACGGTGGAATTGATTTCTTCAGTGGTAATAATTTGCATTGTTGTTTTGTTTTCGTGTATTTTGGTATTTTCAGCAATTAGGCTTAACCATCATGCTGGAAAATCGGCACGTAGTTCGCTATTAATAGATGACAGTAAGAACAAATTTGGGAGAGCGACCAATCTTGTCATTTTGAGTTCTTTCAGCATGTTCAGAATCCCCAGGTTGCATTATTACCTCGGGTATCCACATGAACGAAAGTCGAGTAGAGACCCACCCCTCCGTGAAAAAAACCGGCCGCTCTTAATTCCAGCAGTTTGGCAGCGGATTGCGAGGGGCTGGCTCCTGAAACGGTGAAATCCGCCGCATTGAAGCGCATGTGTTGACTCAATCCGGCACCGGCGATGCACGTGTTATAGGTCTGGTTGCGATAGACACTTGTGAGGCGTATAGGCAGACCAAGCTCCGAGCGGAGCCGATCCAGCACCCGGGCAGTGGAAGCGATGTTGGGCCACAGGTTTCGAGTTGGCGGTTGATTGCGCCCGGCGCATGGGCCTGAAGCATTTGAGCCGCCCATCACGAGGAACTCTGATGCGGAGAAGTGCTGTAGGCCCAGTGTGGCGATGAAGCTGACGAAGTCTGGATCAATTTGCGCTGGGAGAGCGGAAAAGTCCGTCTCGTCTGAGGCTTCGTCGCGTTCTTGTTCCTCGGTTGCGTTGAGGGCTTCCGAGGTAGCGAATAGTTCTAGATTGATTTCTTCTGACATAATATGGATTGTTTGTTTGTTGTTAATGAATTTGGAAGTATCTATCTGGGGCGATGATCTCTTATCTGGCTTTGGGTGGACTCGAAATTGGTTAACCCGTGTGCTGTAGCCACCGCCCCACCCGTTTACTGCGGGGCTTGAACCATGCCCATTCCGACGTCGAATGGATTGAACCCGGGAGCTAGACCGACTTTGGTGGCATTGCCTGCGATGCTGGCGGAGAGCATGGATTGGCTGAGAGCGCCCGCCTGTTGGAGGGCTTGGGCATGAAGAGCAGCGACACCGGCCACATGGGGCGTGGCCATGCTGGTGCCGCTCATAGTAGCGAAACCTCCGCCTGGCTTTGCCGAAGTGATCCCCACTCCGGGACCGCAAAGGCCTGCTCCGGTGTTTGAGAAAGGGGCGATCGTCCATCCTCTGGGGCTTTCACCCAATGCGGCTACGGAGATGAAGCCGCGGGAAACGGCCGGCGGAGCGACCGCGATCTTGAAGGCTGGATTAATATTGGTTTTGCTTTCGTTTCCGGCGGCGGCAATGAGGACGCAATGCTTGCCGAAGCCGCTCATTGCGCCGATCATCTGTGCGATTCCCTCGAAAAGAGCCACATTGAGCCGGTAGCCCTGCAAGGCCCGCGAGACGGCCATTTCGGTGGGCATCCCCTGATTCTCCATCTGCCTGACGGCGCCGGGGAAGTCAATGCCGAGGGACATGGAAATGATGTTGGCTCCGTTGTCGACTGCCCACTGGATGGCGGAAGCGATCGAAGGGCTGTCTCCCCTGCCAGGTGCCAGCACCTTGCCGATGAGCACCCGGGTGACACCTGGAGCCACGCCGATGCGGACACCCGCAACCTCGCGTCCGAAGATGGTGCCAGCGCAGTGGGTGCCGTGGCCGTTGGTGTCTCCATTGCCGGTACCCGTAAAGTCTTTCTCCACGATGTTCACGCCTGCGAAGGCGGCATGGTTTCTATCAATGCCGGTGTCCAAAACGGCAACGGTGACACCCGAGCCGTTGAAGCGGGAGGTGCTAGATTTAACCGCTTGGATACCCCAAGGGATACTATCTGTGGCGGGGGCCGCGAGGTTGTCACGTTCCATCGGCTCGATCAGATGCATCGGCATGCTGGGTGCGATCATCATGATACTTGGGTCATTCACGACCATCGGGATGTCGCTGTCGTTCAACTCTTCCTGCCCGATGTTCAAACCGATGGAGCCGACTTCCACGGCCTCATTAAAGGGGCTCATTCCAGGCAGAGCGACACCGCCGAAGGGGTCATTATCCGGGCGGACTGATTTTTTCAGAACTATGTAATTTTGTTTCATGGTGTGTTAGATTTATTGAAGGTTTGTAGGAACTTTGACTGCTAGGTAGAGCGCGTCTTGCCGCCGGAGAATGGTGCAGACATAGCCGAGGAAATGGCGGCTTTTAGGAGACCGGACCGTCTCCGGTGGTTCGGTTGAAAACTGTAAGATCGAATCCGGAGCCAGGGTGAAATTTCCGAGGATGGAGGACGCACGAGCGTGAGTTTCTGCAAGTGGAGGGCGGTTGCTGCCAGGAACTAGATTCTGTTCGTAAATGCTAGATTTCACCCCCCCACGCTGATCTCTGCGACGTTGCTCCATTGGCCGGTTTTTTGGGCGTCGTTGCAGTAGATGGCGCGGTACTTCCACATAGCAGCGGGGGTGGGGAAGGGGGTGGTGTCGATGTAGTTGGGGCGGGTATCGAGGGCGAGGAAGGTCCATTGGCCGTTGCCGCTGTCTTTGTGGATCTCGACGCCTTCCTGGCGGCCTTTGTCCCAGAGGACTTCGACTTGGCCGCCGCTGGTGCGGAGGGAGATTTCCGGGGTGAGGGTGGCGGGATCGGGATCGACGGAATCCGGGCCGATGATGCCGAGGGCTTCGCCCATGGCCTCGGAGTAGCCGGGGGCGGCTTTGATGCGGCGGACGAGGGCACGGAAGCGGGTGAGGATGCCGAGTTGGACGCTATTGGGCGTGGGGATGGGCAGCGGGGGAGTGACGGGGACGAAGGCTCCACCGGTGCCGGTGAGGAGGGCGTTTTTGTAGGAGATCCACTGGCTGCCGGAGTCGCGCATGGCGATGGCGTGGCTGAGGATGTAGCGAAACCAGGTGGCGTCTTCGGCTTGGTCTGCCACTTCTCCGGCGTTGATGCCGAGGGCGGTGGCGTAGGTGGGGATGGTGTCGCGGAAGCGCTCGAAGAGCGCGGCTTTTCCTTCGTCGTCAGTGGGGATGTAGTCTTGGTTTGGCATAAAGTGTTGGAAATGAAAGGGCTGGGGGATTCTCAGCGGGGGGATCTTTGGGACCGGGAGGGGCTGGAGGGATTCATGGCCGGGCTGGAGCGGCGGAAATCCGGGCTGGCGGCAATCCGGGGAGGGCTGGAGGTGTGGAACTCCGGGCGGGGGTCTTGCGGGGCGGGGCTGGAGGGGAAGATGGATGGGCGGGGAGTTTCTGAATCCGGGCTGGCGGCACCCGTGGCAGGGCGCGGAGTCCGGCACTCCTTGTGGGAGTGGAGGAAATCCGGGATGGGAATGGGTGCGCGTTGCATCATTGAGGCAGGGCAATGTGTGGGCGGGAGTGTCGGGGAGGACTTGGATGGTCTGCATGACGCAATCTCATCCGGTGGAAATCCAACAGAATGATTTGCGGAGGGCAAGGTGGAGATTTGAACAAAATCGGAGGTGTTGTTCGGGTATCAAGAAGATCAGGGAAGTTGATGGGATCGCCGCCAGCGGGGATGGGAATGTGACAAAGATTTCAGAGAGTATTTCTTGTGGGGTCTTACTAGGTCCGTTAGCAAATTCTGTTAATGCGCTTCGTATGCCCCGAGCGGTCTTGGATGATTCTGCTACCTTCCCGGAGGGAGGCGTTGTGTTTGCGGCGGCTGGCGCTGGGGTGTGGCTATCGGATCTGCGAAGTGAGTTCCGAGCTGGATTGCTCGGAGCGGTATCTTCATGAGGTGTTCGTGCGGGACATCGGCCTGCCGCCGAAGAAGTGGATGCGGGCGGAACGGATGGTGGTGGCGATTCAGAAACTGACGGCGGGGAAAGCGCCGGAGGAGGTGGCGAGGGATCTTGGATTCGCCTCAGCGGGGAGTTTCCGGCGGGAGTTCCTGGAGTTCTACCAGATGGCTCCGTTGGATTTCCTGCGGGAGCGCCGGGTGGGGGAAGCGAGGGCGGAAGTGGGGGTGCGGTCGGAGGGCGGACACTTCTGTCCGCCGGACCATGAAATGAGAAAAGATGGAGCCTAGGCGCCTTTCCTCTCTCCTCACATGGACTCGCGACAGGAATGTCGCGGCTCCTTATGTGTGCCGCACGGTGGCGTCTTCGGGGTGTTGCTCGTAGTCGCTCTCGCGGAGGACGGCGGCTTTGCGCCCGGTGAGGAGGAGGAAGCACTCGCGGGCGGTGCCTAACACGATGAGGGTGACGAAGAAGAGGAAGGCGAGGGTGATGACGATGTCGATGCGGGCGTTGAGCAGGGCGGTCTGGGCGGCGGCGAGCGCGGGGCCTTGGATGCCGGTGGCGATTTTCGCTTCGAGGAGGTGGATGGCGGGGAGGAAGCCGGCGGCGTTGGCGGAGAAGATTTTCATGTAGCCGGCGGTGAAGGTGACGGCGGTGAGGAAAAGCATGGGGACGACGGTGACCCAGCAGTAGCGGGCCTTGCCCATCTTGATGAGGATGACGGTGCCGAGGCAGAAGGCGATGACGGCTAACAACTGGTTGGAAATGCCGAAGATGGGCCAGAGGCTTTTGGCGATGCCGGCGGGATCGAGCGCGCCTTGATAGAGGAAAAATCCCCAAGCACTGACGAGCAGGCCGGTGGCGACGACATTGCCGAGCCACGAGTGGGTGTTGCCGAGTCTCGGGGAAATATTTCCTAGCAGGTCCTGGAGGATGAAGCGGCCGACGCGGGTGCCTGCGTCGAGGGTGGTGAGGATGAAGAGCGCCTCGAACATGATGGCGAAGTGATACCAAAGCGAGAGCGCGGTATTGCCGGGAATGACCTGGGCAAACATGCGGGCCATGCCGACGGCGAAGGTGGGCGCGCCACCGACCTTGCCAATCATGTGGGGCTCGCCGAGGTCGCTGGCAAGTTGCTTCATGTGGGCCTCGCTGATGGCGAACTCGGGTCCGAAGGAATTGATCTTGGCGATCTGGGCGGTGACGGCGGCTGGGTCGTTTGGATCGATGGGGGAGTTGATGGCGAAGTACTCGCCGGGCAGCAGGGCGCAGGCGGCGATGATGGCCATGAGTGCGACTAACATTTCTACAACCATCGCGCCGTAGCCGACGAGGCGGATGTCCTTCTCCCGAGCGAGCAACTTGGGCGTGGTGCCGGAGGCGATGAGCGAGTGGAATCCGCTGACGGCTCCGCAGGCGATGGTGATGAAAACGAAGGGAAACACCGGACCGGGGACGACGAACCCGCCGCCGTGGACGAAGGGGGTGATGGCGGGCATTTTTAACGGCGGGGAGAGGATGACGATGAAAACGCCGAGCACGGCGACGGTGCCGAGTTTCATGAAAGTAGATAGATAATCGCGCGGGGCTAACAACATCCAAACCGGCAGCACGCTGGCCGCGAAGCCATAGATCATGATGGCCCAGGCGAGTTCGGTGGACTTGAGGGTGAGTGCTGCGGAAAGCTCGGGTGACAGGTATTTCCCGCCGATGACTGCGGCGAACAGGCCGAGCACGCCGAAGACCGAGGTGGTGGTGACGGAGAATTTTCCGCTCTTGAGCATGAGGCCCATGATGAAGGCGAGCGGGATGGTGCAGGCGATGGTGAACAGGCCCCACGGGCTTTCTGCCAGTGCCTTCACGACGACGAGGCCGAGCACGGCTAACAAAATTGTCATGATGGCTAACAAGCTGATCAAGGCGATGAGGCCGATGACGGGGTTGAGTTCCTCCTTGAGCATCTGGCCGAGCGATTTCCCGTTCCGGCGCATCGAGGCGAAGAGGATGACGGCATCGTGCACGCCGCCGCCGAGGGTGGCTCCGACGAGGATCCAGAGGGTGCCGGGAAGGTAGCCGAACTGCGCTGCTAGAACGGGGCCGACGAGCGGGCCGGGACCGGCGATGGCGGCGAAGTGGTGGCCGAAGACGACCCACTTGGGTGTGGGAACGAAGTCCTTGCCATCGCTGCATGTCACTGCGGCGGGAGCGCGGCGGTCGTCGATGGTGAGCACCTTGGCCATGAGCCACGCGGAGTAGAATCGGTAGCCGACGGCGAAGGTGCAGACGCCGGCGATGACCAGCCAGAGGGCGTTGACCGGCTCGTCGCGCTGGAAGGCGGCGACGCCGACGGCGGTGGCTCCGAGCAGGGAAATGGCAATCCAGATGAGAAGGCTGGCTAGGCGGGGCATGGCGGAAATTAGAAGGGCGGATCGTCCACTGGCGAGTGTGGAATTGGCATCAAGAGGGCCTTGGAATGACGTGAGCCACTGTGGAATTTCCGGAGTGGATCGTGCCGAATAGCAGGGTGAAATCGGCGGCGCGTGGTGATTGGAGGAAGATGATACTTCGGGCAACGAACAGGGAGTCTGGGGGCAGTGAAGTTTTTATTTTGAAAAACCTTCGTCCAGAGGCACGTTAGTTGGCTGTGTTTTTCAAGAAAACCCGATTTGTATCGTTCTTCACCCTCGCGGCCACTCTCTCGGGATTTGCTGAGGTGAAGGATATGGCCGCCATCGAGGAGCTGGTGGAGACGCACTGTCACGACTGCCACGGCGGCGGAATCGAGCGCGGTGGGCTGGATCTGGAGGGCATTTCCGGCGAGGCACTGGCTGAGCACCGGGCGATTTGGGAAAAGGTGATTTTGCGCATGGACACCCGGCAAATGCCGCCGCCGGACGAGGACCGGCCCGATGAAGCGAAATACCAGGCTTCGGTGAAATTTCTCAGCGAATACCTCGATGGAGCCGCACCCGTCCGCGCTGGCCGGGTGCCTGCCGTGCGGCGCATGACCCGCCACGAATACCGGAACGCCATCCGCGATCTGCTCGCGCTGGACATCGAGGTGAACGAGCTGCTGCCCAAGGACGATGAGAGCCACGGCTTCGACAACATTACCGTCGGCACCCTGCCGCCCGTTTTGCTCAATCGCTACCTCAGTGCCGCCCAGAAAATCAGCCGTCTTGCCGTGGGCTTGGTGCCGGAATCTCCGCAAGGCCGCGTGATCCGACTGCCTGCGGACATGAGCCAGGATTCGCACGTCGAGGGACTGCCGCCGGGTAGCAGGGGCGGTGCCCTGCTAGATCATGTGTTTCCCACCGCTGGCGAGTATGAAATCGAGCTGCGCCTCAGCCGGAACCGCGATGAACAGGTGGAGGGACTGGGAGAATCTCACAAACTCGTCTTGCTGCACGATGGGAAAATCCAGAAGTCCTTCGAGGTCGCGCCGAATAAGAAGCAGCAAGCCGACGCCCACCTCAAGACTCGCGTGCAGTTCCCGGCTGGTCCCGCGAAGCTCGGCGTGACCTTTGTGGAAAAAGGGCCGGCAATGATTGAAACCGGGCGTTTGCCCTACGATGCGAGTTTCAACATGCACCGCCATCCCCGGCAGTCGCCGGCGATCTATCAGGTGTCGATCACCGGGCCTTTTGGTGAGTCCCAGGTCAGTGACACGCCGTCCCGCAAGGCGATTTTCACCACGTCTCCCAAGACCGAGGCCGATGAAGCCGCCGCAGCCAAAAGCATCATCGCATCGCTCGCAAGGCGGGCCTTCCGCCGTCCCGTGACGGATGCCGATCTCGCAACTGCGCTGAATTTCTACCAAGAGGCGCGGCAGTCCGGTAGTTTCGACGCGGGCATCGAGGCCGCCGTCTCGGTGATTTTATCCAGCCCGAAATTTCTCCTCCGCATCGAGCCGGACGACGAAAGCCAGCCCGCCAGCAAGCCCTATCTGCTCGACGATCTTTCGCTCGCTTCCCGGCTGTCGTTTTTCCTCTGGAGCAGCATCCCGGATGAAAAACTCATCGCTCTAGCAGAGCGTGGCGAGCTGCGCCAGCCCGCTGTGATCAAGGCACAGGTCGCGCGCATGTTAGCCGATCCCCGCTCGTTCGCGCTGGTGACGAACTTCGCCAGCCAATGGCTCCACCTGCGGAATCTGGACTCGGTGCAGCCGGACTTGCGCCTGTTCCCGGACTTCGACGACAATCTGCGCGAGGCCATGCGGCGGGAAACCGAGTTGTTTTTCGGCAGCATTCTGAGCGAGAATCGGCCCTTGGTCGAGCTACTCACTTCCCGCCACACCTATCTCAACGAGCGCCTCGCGAAACACTACGGAATCAGCGGCGTCTCAGGAAATCGCTTCCGCAAGATCGAGCTAGCAGACGATGGCAAACGCGGTGGCATTCTGCGCCAAGCATCCATCCTCAGCGTGACCTCCTACGCGAACCGTACTTCCCCCGTCATCCGTGGAAACTGGATTCTCGAAACCGTGTTAGGCACGCCGACTCCACCGCCGCCGCCGGAGATTCCGATGCTGGACGAAGGCGTCGTTTCCGCCAAGCTGCCGATGCGCGAGCGGCTAGCGGCGCACTCAAAGGACCGGAGCTGCGCGGCCTGCCATGTGCAGATGGATCCGGTGGGATTTGCCTTCGAGAACTTCGATGCCACGGGACGCTGGCGGGACTTTGAAAATGAGCGCCCGGTGGACAATGCCGGCGGCCTGCCCGACGGCACCACGGCCACCGGCGCGGACGAGCTGATCCGCGCCGTCACTCAGCGACCCTCACTTTTCACTCGCGCCTTCGCTTCCAAAATGATGGTTTACGCTCTCGGCAGAGGCGTGGAGCCCTTTGACCAAACCGCCATCCGCCGCATCATGAACGAGCTCGATCCAGACCGAGCCACCCTTCCTGAAATCATCGCCCAGATCGCCACCAGCATCCCATTTACCCACAAAGAAAATCCATGATCCTCACCCGCAAATCCCTGTCCCGCCGCACCTTCCTGAGAGGCATCGGCGCCACTGTTAGTCTGCCGTTTCTCGATGCCATGGTGCCTGCCGCCTCAGCAGCAAGCCGTGCCGCCGCCCGCCCCGCGAAACGCCTCGGCTACGTTTTCATCCCGATGGGTTCGGACATCAACCGCTGGACCCCAGATGGCATCGGCAAGCTCGATCAACTCTCGCCCATCCTCTCGCCGCTCGATGCGATCAAGCAGCACATCAGCGTCATTTCAAACCTCGAACTCCAGCCAGCCTACCCCGGCACGCACGCCACCTCGAATGCTTCCTTCCTCTCCGCCGCCCGGGCAAAACGCACGGAAAGCGCGGACTACTACCTCGGCATCACTGCGGACCAAATCGCCGCCCGCCACCTCGGCAAGGACACGGCGATTCCTTCGCTAGAGCTCTCCATGGATCTGATGGAAACCGTCGGCCAGTGCGACAACGGTTACGCCTGCGTCTATCAGAACAACCTTTCCTGGTCATCGCCCACCACGCCGCTGCCAGCGGAAGCGCATCCACGGCTCGTTTTTGAAAGCCTGTTCGGCGAAGGTGGATCGGTCAAAGAGCGCGCCGCCACGCGTCAGCGGCGTGCTTCGCTGCTCGATGCTGTCCGCGCGGATTTGTCGAGCCTCCGCAAAGAACTGGGCCATGCGGACCGCAGCCGGGTGGACGATTTCCTCGAATCCGTCCGCGATGTGGAACGCCGGATCCAGCTAGCAGAAAAAACCGCGAAGGAAAATCCGAGTCCAGACATGGAGCGTCCCATCGGCGTGCCGGATTCGTATGTCGAGCACGCCAGGCTGATGTTCGACCTCCAGTTGCTCGCTTTCCAAGGCGACATCACCCGCGTCTCCACCTTCCAGCTCGCCCGGGAAACGAGCAACCGCACCTATCCCGAAATCGGAGTGACCGATCCCCATCACCCGCTTTCCCACCATGGCAACGATCCCGAAAAAATCGAAAGAATGTCCCGCATCAATCGCCATCACGTTTCCCTCTTCGCTGAGTTCGTCAGCAAAATGGCGGCCACTCCCGAGGGCGATGGTAGCTTGTTAGATAACTCGCTGCTGCTCTACGGCAGCGGCATGGGGAATCCGAACCTGCACGACCACACAAATCTCCCCATCCTCGTCGCCGGTGGCGCAGCCGCCGGGATGGCCGGTGGCAGACACATCCGCTACGACCAGCCCACACCGCTCGCGAACCTCCACCTCACGCTACTCGAAAAAGCGGGCCTCGACCTCGAAGCTTTCGGAGACAGCAACGGCCTAGTCGATCCATTTTTCCAACCGCTCGGAATTTAAATGAAGCTGCTCGCGTTTGGTTTTCTCGCGTTGTTCACCCGCGCGATGGCGGATGATGTTTCAGATCGCTTGGTCGATGCGGCCTACCGCGACGACATCACCGCCGTTCGCGCTCTGGTCACTGCGGGTGCCAAGCCGGATGCGCCGAATGCCTTTGGCGCGAATGCGCTGGCGATGGCTTGCATGAATGGCAACTCGGCGATGCTCACATACCTGCTAGACTCCGGCGCATCCGCCGAAAGCGAATCGAGCGATGAACCGGTGTTAGTGACTGCCGCCCGCGCCGGACATGCGGACTGCGTGGAAATTTTACTCAACAAAGGAGCTGACCCTGATGCGAACGGGAATAACCGACAAACTGCGTTGATGTGGGCCGCCGCCGCCGGGCATGAAAAAGTCGTCGCGCTGTTAGTCCAAAAGGGTGTCGATGTTTCCAAGCAGCTCGGTTCCGGCTTCGACGCGCTCATGTTCGCCGTGCGGGGTGGTCACATCGCCGTGGTGAAACAATTGGCCGCCGCCGGAGCCTCAGCCACCGCTGCCAGAAAAGTCGAAAAGACCAATGGCAAGTCGATGCGTTCCGGCACATCACCGCTGATTCT
>JBOFET010000221.1:0-2759 GCA_051648225.1 Luteolibacter sp. | reverse complement strand
GGGCGATCTCCTTCCCATTCAAGCGGGTCTGCACGTCCTGCACGGCGGTGGTCAAGGCGTCGCGCAGGGTCACAAGCACCGCCCGCGTGCTGCCGTCCCGCGTGACCAGTCCGCTCCCGGCCAAGGAGTCCGCATTCACAGCAGCCCAGTGGGCAAGAAATTCATCGAGAGTCGGAAGGTAGGATGAAGGGCCGGAAATCATCGATCTTAAGAAGTAAATTGAAAACGGAGACACTCAAAATTCTTACAAAATAGTAAAAATGTCAAACCATCTGTTTTTAATGCCAAACTAAATTATTTTAAGGATTAATAATAAGACCGTTTAGGCCATCATGATGAACGTTTTTGGTCATCACAAAGTCATTGATGTGCGTGATGGATCAAATAAGTCTATAAAATAGAATAGACCAAGCTTCACCGAGCTTCTACGAATCCCCCGGAGGGCTACCCCCGAATGGTGGGGGCGTGTGCGGTTGCCCAAGGATGGGGCGGCTTCTCCGAGCCGTCTGTGAAGTGGGGGAGGGATACCTTCAAAGGCCCAACACGGCCTCGAAGCGGTAGAATGCAGCCCCGGGGGAAGGCGTGGTGTCCGTGACGGTGACGCCGGTGGCGGTGCGGAGGACGGTGATGCCGAGGGCGGCGGTGTCGGTGGAGCCGTCGTAACGATAGATTTCCGTGAAGGTGAGGAGATCGGTGGAGCGGCAGAGGATCCAGCGGGTGCCGGGGGCGGCCGCTCCGATGCCGAAGCTGAGGACGGGGTGGCCGGAGGCGTTGAGGACGGGGGCGGTGATGTTCCGGGAACTCGCGGGGTCTGAAACGAGGGGATCAGTGCCAAGGGCTTGCTCGGTGCCGTAGGGGGAAGTATCGCCGTCGAAATCGAGAGTCCAGAAGCGGGTGAGGTCGCTGGTGCCTTGGTATTCGGCAGCGCCGATGTCGGGGTTGGAGACACGGGGGAAGCCGCGCTGGTCGGTATTGGAACCGGCGGCATCGATGGCGGGGCTGTCTGGAAGCGGAGGCATGGTCTGGGTGGGGCCACCATAATCGCCGAGGGCGGCGAGTCTGGGGTCTCCGGAAAAAAGATTTGAGGAGCCGGTGAATTCCCTGGAAACGTCAATATTCGGAACGCTTGGCGCAGAATTGCCTGCGATGATGGATTTTTGGATATTTAATGGCTCATCGGACTTCCGCCAAACTCCACCGCCACCACGGACAGCAGTATTTCCTGTAATCGTGCTATGAAGAATGGATGAAGGCTGGCCGACGAGAAAGATCCCACCACCGCTGCCACCGCCAGGTCCCTTGGCAAAATTCGCAGTGATCGTAGAGTTTTCCATGGTGAAAGGGCTGTTAAATTCGGTGGCGATGGCACCTCCTAGGTCTGCGGAGTTTCCTGCGAGTGTGGTGCCGGTCACAGTGAGCGGCCCCCCTGAAGTATAGACGGCTCCACCTCTTGATGTCGCAGAGTTTCCGGTAAAAAAACTGTGGTTTACTTGAACGCTGCCGCCAGTGGAAAACACCGCTCCGCCATCATTGGCGGTGTTGCTGGCAAGGGTGGTGTTAACCAGGAAGCTGGTGCCGTAGGTGCTTATGGCACCTCCATCCCCATTCCCAGGGGATGAGTTTCCTGTGAAGTTCGAACCTTCGATTCGAAGAAATGAGTCCGGGTCATTCAGTGCTCCGCGGAAGTAAATCGCACCCCCTTCGGTCGCTGAATTGCCACTGAAGTGTGAATTCAGAATGGTGAGTTTGGCACCTGTGTAGAATGCATACAGAGCAGCTCCACGAGTGAACGAACCTACACGGCGATACCCGCCTGAGAGATGAAGTGAGTCGATAAGAACTGTTCCGGCGGTAATTCTGAGGATGCCGCTATCATCGGATGTGGGTCCATCGCCGGTCTCGTCGCCGGAGAGGGTGATTTTTTCCGGGAGGGCGGAGCCGTCGATGGTGAGGGATTGGGAAATGAGGATTTCGCCAAGGATGAGGTGGATGGTCTGGCCGGAGAGGGCGGGCGCGAAGGTGATGGTGTCTGCGGCGGGTGAGTATTTCACCGCCTCGCGCAGGGAGATGCCGGTGCCGCCACCGAGGGTGCCGTCGTCTTCGTCCGTGACGGTGGTGACGATGGTGGCTTGGGCGGCGAGGGGGAGGAAAAGGAGGGCAGCGAGGAGGCGGATCATAGAATGGAGGAGTTTTTATCCGAGATGACTGCGATGGATTAGCAGTACGAAAGGGTGGGAGGAAAGGGTTTTCCTGCGAGGGGCGGCATTGTCACCATGCATTGGGAGGGGGTGGGTATTTCTGGATTTTCCTTCGGCGTCTGTTTTGGGAACTTTGCGCTTTTGGGGTGAAATCCGCCTTCCGCTGGTGCCATTCATCCGCTTTTCTTGCGCCGTGCTCGCGAAACGAATCATCCCTTGCCTCGATGTGACTGACGGCCGTGTCGTCAAAGGCGTCAATTTCGTGGATCTCATCGACGCCGGGGATCCGGTGGAATGCGCGATCGCCTACAATCTCCAACAGGCGGACGAGCTCGTCTTCCTCGACATCACCGCATCCTCGGACAACCGCAAGACGATGGTGGATGTCGTCCGGCGCACGGCGGAGAAATGCTTCATCCCACTCACCGTGGGCGGCGGCATCCGCACGGTGGACAACATGCGGGAAATGCTGCTCGCGGGTGCGGACAAGGTGGGCATCAACACGTCTGCGGTGACGAACCCCGGCCTGGTGGATGAGGGGGCGCGGGCATTTGGCAGCCA
>JBOFET010000220.1:0-10960 GCA_051648225.1 Luteolibacter sp. | reverse complement strand
CGGCTTCTTTTACTTGGGTGCCGAGGCGGCGGAGGGTGTCGAGGTCCGGGCCGTGAATTTTGACTGCGATTTTCGCGGAGACGCCACTGAGCATGTGGCTGAGGCGGTGACCGATGGGTTGGCCGACGTTGACGAAGGTGCCGGGGATGCCTTTGAGCTTGTCGCGGATTTCCGCGAAGACTTGCTCGCGATGGCGACCGCCTTCGCGGAACTCGACGTCGAACTCGTTGACGGAGACGGGCATGACGTGGTCGTCGCGCTCGGCACGTCCGGCGCGGCGGCCGACGGTTTTGACTTCAGGGATTTGCAACAACAGCTGGACGGCTTTTTCCCCGACTTCATTCGACTGCTTCAAGGAAGTGCCCGGTGCGCTGGCGAAGGAAACGGTGGCGCTGCCTTCATTGAAAGTCGGCAGGAATTCCTTGCCCATGCCGGGATACAGCATTCCAGCGGCGACGACTAACAGGACGGCAAGGGCGACGATGACGAGCGGTGCCTTGAACGCCGCCTTGAGGAAAGTGACGCGGGTGATGAACTTGAGTCCGCGCACGAGCGGGCCGTCGCGGTGGGGCCTTCCTTCCTTGGGCTTGAGGAGGAATGAGCAGAGCACCGGGATGACCGTGAGGGAAACCACGAAGGAAGCGGCCATGCTGACGATGGTGGCGATGGCGATGGGGCGGAAAAGCCGTCCTTCCAGACCGGCGAGTCCTAACAAGGGGACGAATACCAGGATGATGAGGATGGTGGCGTAGAGGATGCTGGAGCGAACCTCGCTGGAGGCGGCGGCGATGACTTCGAGCCGTGGCTTCGGATGAGGCAGGGCGGCATTTTCGCGCAGGCGGCGGAAGACGTTTTCCACATCCACAATGGCGTCGTCCACGACCATGCCGATGGCGACGGCGATGCCGCCGAGGGTCATGCTGTTCACACTGACGCCGAACCACTCGAAGGTAATGAGGGTGATGGCGAAGGATAGCGGAATGGCGGTGAGGGTGATGAAGGTGGTGCGAAGATTCAACAGGAAGAGAAAGAGAACGATGGTGACCATGATGGCACCGTCGCGGATGGCTTCCTTGAGATTTCCGATGGCGTGTTCGATGAAATCGCCCTGGCGAAAAAGGATGCCTGCCTCGACGCCGGGTGGGAGGCTGGGGCGGAGTTCTTCGATGGCTTTCTCGATGGCAGCGGTGAGTTTCAAAGTGTCGAAGCCGGGTGCCTTGTCGATGCTGAGGATGACTCCGGCGGCTTCCTGTTTGTCGTCCTCGAAGGCGATGGCGGCGTCTCCGCGCATGGTGGCGACTCCGAACCTCACGGTGGCCACATCGCCAATGGTGATGATGCGGCCACCATCGTGCCTAACGGTAGAGGCGGCGATGTCTGCGGGATCCGCAGTCATGCCGAGGTTGCGCACCATGATCTCGCGCGGGCCGGACTGGAGGTAGCCGCTGGTGGCGTTACCGGCGGATAGAGTGACGGCTTTTTCGAGTTCGTCGAGGGTGACACTTTCCGCCTGCATTTTCAGCAGGTCGGGCTCGACGTGGACCTGCTTCACGCCGCCGCCGATGGCGAGGACTTCGGCGACGCCGGGGATGCTTTGCAGGCGTCTGGCGATGTTCAGCTCGGCGTAGGTGCGGAGGTCCATGGGGGCGATGGAGCCGTCTTTGGACCGCAGACCAACGAGCAGGACCTCACCCATGAGTGAGGAAACGGGGGTCATGCCCGAGGTGGCGCGGGCGGTGAATTTCACGGCCTGCAGCCGCTCTTGGACGAGTTGGCGGGCTTTGTAGATATCGGTGCCCCAGGCAAATTCGACGAAGACGAGGGAGAGGCCGACATCGGAATTCGAGCGCAGCCGGTCAAGGCCACCGATGCCTAACAAGGCATTTTCAAGCGGGCGGGTGACGAGGATTTCCACCTCTTCAGGCGCGAGGCCGGGAGCCTCGGTGAGCACGGTGACGGTGGGCTTGGTCATGTCCGGCAGGACTTCCACGGGAAGCGTGCTGGCGGTACGAATGCCTAGCAGCAGAACAAGCAACGCGAGCGCGAGGACGAGCACGCGGTTGTGAAGCGAGAAGCGGATGAGGTGATTGAGCATCGGGGCTTAAGCTTTGGCGCGAGCGCGGAAAAGGAAGGGCGAAACTAACAACAGCAAGAGCAGCACTCCGCAGGCGATGGAGAGGAAAATGACCAGCAGGTTCGATGAACCTTGATCGTGATCGTGGTGGCCGTGACCGTCGCCGGAGGTGGCGGCGATTTCCTCGGCGGACATCTCGGTGCCGTCTTCGTTGTGCGGATGGCCGTGGGCGGCATCGAGCGCTTCCTTGAGGGAAGCGCTGCCCTTTCCAGCGAAGGAAAGCGCGTAGGCTCCCTGATGCACGACTTCATCCCCGGGGAGGAGGCCGGATCGGATTTCCACCCGTTCGCCGGCGATTTCCCCGACGGTGACGGGCACGCGGACGAAGGCGTTTTCCAGTTCGTAATCCTTGATGAACACGAAGCGGTTCGAGCGGTCGCCTTGCAAGGCATCTCGTGGGATGCTGGTGACAGCCTCGCGCTGTGAGGTGACGAGGGAAAACTCGGCGCGCATGCCGGGACGGAGGCGGTTGCCGGGATTTGGGATTTGGAAAATCGCCTCGACGCTCGACTTGATCGATTCATCGCCGACGCCGAGGCGGAGGAACTTCGCGGTGATGGAATCCTGGCCGGCGGCGGGAATCCTGACCTTGGCGGTTAGTCCGGTGCCGAGCATGGCTGCTTGGTGTTGTGGCACCCGGGCAACGGCCCAGACCTGAGAGAGATCGATGATTTCCATCAGCTCGCGATCCGGCTCGACGGGGCCGCCGAGGTGGAGTTCGGAGCGGATGATGAGGCCGCCAGCCGGAGCCTTCAGATCGATGACGGGCGGCGGGTTTCCGGGTTGGCGGCTTTCGATGCGGGCGATGAGTTGGTCCTTTTCGACGAATTCGCCCTCGTGGGCGAGCACGTCCACCGCGCGGCCTGCGATGCGGCTAGAGAGAGCAGAGTGGCTCTCGCAGGTGTGCTCGATTTCGCCAGGAACGAAAATGGAGCGCTCGAAGGCGGCTTCTTCGACTTGGGTGGTCCCAATGCCGAGGTTGGCGACGCCGTTCGCATCGAGTACCACGGTGTTTTCATTGCGGGGCGGAGGCTGAGCGGTGGCCGTGAGGGTGAACAACGCGAGGAAGGCAGATGTTTTGAAATTCATGATTGAAGAGTGGTTCAAGGTTTTGGCGTGGCAGTTAGAAACCACCGCCACGGGCGGTTTCGTGGCGGACGCGGGCGAGGTGGAACTCACGGAGCGCGTCGAGTTTGGCGATGGAGAGTTGAAGCCGTTTTTCGCGAGAACGGAGGACGGATTGAAATTCGCCTTGGGAGTTGCGATAGGCTTCGGCAGCGAGCTTGCCTTGCTCGTCGGCGAGGGGGAGCAGGGTTTGGTCGATCTCAGCGATCATTTTCGCCCATTCCTGCATCTCCGCCCGGGCGGTTTCCGCCTCGAGTTGGATGTGGCGGGTGAGGGCGGTGGTTTCCAATTCCCTGCGCTGTTGTTTGGCTTCGGCTTCTTGGATCGCACCTTCGTTTTTGTTCCAGAGCGGCAGGGGGATTTTCAGACGCAAACCGATGATCGCTTCATTGTCATAGCCGTCCGGAGCGTCCTCGGTGCGCTCGGCACCCGCGAAAATGCCGCCTTCCACGTCGTCGTAGCGACGAGCTTGCTCAAGGGTCACTTTTTGCGCGGCGGCGAGGGCCGCAAGCTTGGCCGCTTGCAGATCCGGGCGGCGCGAGAAGTCGGTGCCGGTGGCAGGGACGGTGGGCCCCGGCAGGATGCCGCCGACGCTGAGAGTCTCGCCGGGGCGCATGCCGAGAAGGGGCTTCAGCGTGCCGATTTGTGCCGTTTCTTCCGCGTCAAGCTGGCGAATTTCCAGAGCGAGGCTGGCCGCTTCCAATCTGGCCTGGCCGGCATCCAGCAGGGACCCCTCACCCTTTGCGGCGGTGTCAGTCAGGGATTCCGCAAACTCACGGGACATCCGGGACTGCTCCTGGATGAGTTCACGGCGCTGGCGGTGGGCCAGAATTTTGACGACTGCCGCGCGGGCTTGTCCGGTGACGTGCCGCTCGACTTCGCGCACTTCGGCCTCGGAGGCTTGGAGTTCGGTGAGTGAAATTTCCTTTTCGAGGCGCAGGCGACCGGTGATGGGGAAGCGCTGGGTGAAGCCGATTTCGAATGCTCTCTCGCGGAAGTTCGGGTTGTGTTCGACGCCGGTTTCGAGTTCGGGATTTGCGAGACGACCGGCTTGGTTTGCACGTCCCAGGGCCTCCTGGATGCGGAGGCGAGCAGCGGCGAGATCGGGGTTTTGGGCACGGATACGCTGGCCGATGCTCGCCAGCGAGACGACGACGGAAGGCTCCGCGCGGAGAGGTAGGAGCGTGGTGGCAGATGCCAGCACGACCCAGGTGTGGAATTTGGACATGAAAATTTGAGTGGGCTTGCCGAGTGCCCATGCGTGGGATCGGCGTGATCGTTTAAACGGACCCGGCGAGGCGTGAAACTGCCTGACGGGATGGGTGCTCATGCCGAATGGGCACGAGGGCGCGTGGAGGGCAGGCGCCTAGATCAACGGCGGTTTTTCCGAACTCAAAAACGGCTCCTCGGGCGGCAACTCGCCTTCTTGGCGGACACCCAGGAGAAAAGACTCGGGAGAAAAACCGAGCCTGCAGGGAGAATGGTTCTCCACACCCAGGGGCTGCACGGGTGAGCAGCAGTCATGGTGGTGTGGGTGATCCGGATCGCAGTCTTCATGACTGTGCCCGTGGTGGTGCGTGCCATGGTCTTCGGCATGGTGGCAGGCCAGACAGACGCTGTCGCCTTGCGGAGCGAGAACGCGGGCATTGAGTCCGGCGAACACGCCGAACAACAACATCCACATTCCAATCACCTTCATTACGGGCTGGAAATTCGGTGTAATCCGGGTCCGACACAAGAAGATTTTCCGGCCCCGGTCCACGCCGCACAAGGATCCCTGCCACGGCGTATCTCCCGGATGCCCGATTGTTAAGTTTACTTAATTTTCACTTCCCGAAAGCCGTTTGGGACGGTAAATGCAGCTCATGAAACTTCTCCTACTGGTCATTTCGTTATCGATGCTGAACTCCTGCAACACCGCCATCGGGCTATTCCGGGATACCAAGCAGGGTTATTTGTGGACGAAGGGAAAAATTCAAGGAACAGGCGAGGTCCTGCCTGATCAGTCGGGCGCGCCGGTGTATTGACCCTGGCGGGAAAGTTTCAGGTTTCACGGGCCGGGTGACTCTGCTTTGTTTGAGTCGTGACGTTTGCCAGTAAAATCACCCTCGTCCGCATTTGCCTGGTCCCAGTCTATGCCGCACTGACGTTTTACTACGGACACACGGTCAAAGCCGGCCAACCGGTGGAGGCATTGCGCTGGTGGGCGCTGGGGGTTTTCGTCCTCGCCGCGACGACGGATGGAGTGGACGGCTGGATCGCACGGCACTTCGACCAGTGCTCGAAGTTCGGCGCTTTCATCGACCCGATCGCAGACAAGGCCCTGCTGCTTACCGGCGTGATCACCCTGTCGTTGGTCGATTGGGGTTCGCCCGGCTGGCGCTTGCCGCTGTGGTTTGCCGCGATTGTCATCTTGCGCGACTGCATCATTCTCGGCGGGATCCGGATTTTATGGAATCACCGCCGGGAGGTGAAATTCGCCCCACACTGGTCGGGCAAGGTTTGCACGGTGGCCCAGATGTTCGCGATCGGTTGGGTGATGCTCCGGGTGACGGTTTTTTCACCAGTAGGCCCCTGCCTTGTTGCCGCGTTTTTCACCCTCTGGTCGAGCATCGCCTACGTCCGCCAAGGCCAGCGCATCCTGCGCGGACAGGCGGCGTGAGGGCATGAAAAAGCCCGGAAGCCCCGAGAGGCTGCCGAGCTTTCCCAAGGGTGGGGGAGAACGGGGGGGATGTGTGAGGTGGGGGGGATGTGTGAGGTGGGGGGGAGGCTGGAAAGATCGGAGGGAACGAACTGTTGGGTGCGGACTGGTAGGATGCTTCCACAGCGATGGGAAGCAGTCATTGTGCCACTCCAAGCCCGTATTTTGCGAAAAAACCACGCCAGGAAAACTCCGGGCGTGGTGGTGAAGGTCGCTTGGACGAGTCCGAAATCACGTCGGCTGCTCGCCCCGCGCCATGACAATCTTGCCGGTGCGGACGGTTTCGATGATTTCGAATTGCGAGAACATGCTGATGGCGGCGTCGATCTTGGAGGAATTTCCGGAGATGAGCGCGATCATCGAGGTGGGTGTGAGATCGACGGTTTTTCCTCCGAAGTGCTCGATGACTTGCAGTGCCTGGGTGCGCTGGGTGTCATCGGCGAGGAATTTCACCATGATCAATTCTTTGACCACGGCGTCCTCGCTGTCGTGCTCCGAGCAATGGATCACGTCGATGAGTTTGCCGACTTGCATGATGATTTGCGACAGCCCCTGCGGATCCCCGGAGATGCCGATGGTCATGCGGGAGAAATTCGCATTGCGGCCCTCGGAAACGACGAGGGAGTCGATGTTGAATCCGCGGCGGGAAAATACCTGGCAGATCCGCATCAAGACGCCGGGCTCGTTGCTGACGAGCACGGAAAGGGTGTGGGTCGGGCCACGGGGAACGATGGGTGCCGGAACGGGTGTGTCGGTGGTGACGATGGTGGGCATGTTGGAAGAGGAAGTTGCTAGTTTTCAGAATTCAGTTTTCAGGGAAGAGAAGAGCTAGTGCAGGGTTCAGTTTTCTTTCCTGAAAACTGAACCCTGAAAACTAGCAAACTCATCCTCACGTGGAACCGACAGGTTTTGCCATCTTGGTTTTCGGCGCTTCGGTGATCATGTCTTCGAGGGCGGCCCCGGCGGGGATCATCGGGAAAACATTGTCGGTCTTGACGCACTCGGCGTGGATGAGGATGGGACCGTCGTTGTAGGCGAGGGCTTTTTCGAGCTGTTTGGTGACATCCGCCGGACGCTTGATGTGGACGGACGGGATGCCGTAGGCGGCGGCGAGTTTGCAGAAGTCCGGGTTGCCGATGAGGTCCACGCCGGAGGTACGGTCTTCGTAGAAAAGTTCCTGCCACTGGCGGACCATGCCAAGGTAGTGGTTATTTAAAACGACGATCTTGATGGGGAGTTTGTGGATTTGCGCGGTGGCCAGCTCGAACAGGGTCATTTGGAATCCACCGTCGCCGGAGATGGAGATGACCATCTTGTCCGGGCAAGCGAGCTGGGCACCGATGGCTGCGGGGAAACCGAAGCCCATCGTGCCTGCGCCGCCGGAGGAGAGCCAATGGTAGGACTCGTGGTTTTTATAAAACTGCGCCGCCCACATCTGGTGCTGGCCGACATCGGTGGAGACGATGGCTTTGCCCTCGGTGAGTTGATAGAGTTCGTCGATGACTTGCTGCATCCGCAGGCCGCCCTGTTTCTTATAGTTGAGCGGAAATTTCTTTTTATAGCCGTCGAGCTTGGCGAGCCAGTCGGTGGTATCGAGCGGGCCGATTTTCTCGTTAATCTCGGCGAGGGCGGCTTTGGCATCGCCGACGATTTCCACATGGGCGCGGATCATCTTGCCCATCTCGGCGGGGTCGATGTCGATGTGGATGATGTTGGCGGTGGCGCAGAATTTCGACGGCTGGCCGATGATGCGGTCGTCGAAGCGGGAGCCGACGTTGATGAGCAGGTCGCACTCGACCATCGCCTTGTTCGCGTAAGCGGTGCCGTGCATCCCAAGCATGCCAAGTGAGAGCGGGTGGTTCTCCGGGAAGACGCCCTTGCCCAGCAGAGTGGAGGTGACCGGGCAATTCAGCGTTTCCGCGAGGTGCATGAGTTCTTTGTCGGCACGAGCGATCATGCAGCCTTGGCCGGCAAGGATGACCGGGCGCTTCGCCTTGGCGATCATTTCGGCCGCTTGTTTGACCGCTTTTGGGCAAATCGTGAACGCGCTGGACGGGTCGTAGCCCGGGAGATTGAACGGTGGGTTCATTTCGCCGGAGAACGGGCCTTGGGAAATGTCCTTCGGCACATCGATGAGCACCGGACCCGGGCGACCGGTGGTGGCGATGTGGTAGGCCTCGCGGGCGATCCGCGGAAGGGCGTTGGTGTCCTTGCAGAGGTAGTTGTGCTTCACCACCGGGATGGTGATGCCGAAGATGTCCGCCTCTTGGAACGCATCCTTGCCGAGCATCCATGTCACCGTCTGGCCGGTGATCACGAGCATCGGCACCGAGTCCATCATCGCCGTCATTAGGCCGGTGACGGTATTTCCCGCGCCGGGGCCGGAGGTGACGAGCACAGCGGCAGGGCGGCCAGTGGCGCGGGCATAACCGTCCGCCATGTGCACGGCTCCTTGCTCGTGGCGCACGAGGATGAACTTCATCTTCGTCTTGACCGTCTCAAGCGCGTCGAAGATCGGAATCGCCGCTCCGCCGGAGTAGCCGAAGATGTATTCGATGCCGAGGTCATCGAGCGTCTTGATGAGCGCTTGTGCGCCGTCCATTTTTTGGTTGCTCATAAAATTGCGGGTTGAGGCCGCAAACTATGCCTTCATCCGTTCTCAATCAATTGAAAACTGCCGTTTTTTTGACAAACACTTGAATCACATGATTCCGTCGATTCAAAAATGACGATTTTCGAGCAATGATTGGCAGTCGGGCCGCCGCGCCATCAAAACTTTCCTGAGTTACTGAATCGTCACCCAAATAAAATTCATGCTCCTGACGTGATCGAATTTTATTCAGACGCCATGGGAAAACCAAAACACACACAACTCAAGTCCGCCATTCTTGCCCCAGTTTCACCGGAAGATGCTTCTCCCAGAGACGTGGCAAGCTCCACGCTCACTACCGCAGCTGGCACTCCAGCCCCACGCGGCGATTGCATGCCGCGCCGCGATTTCCTCGCCAAGGGCGGTGCCACCATCGCCTTCCTTGCTGCCTTCCAGCTCGGTTCCTCACGAGCCGATGCCAAGAGAATCGGCTTCGAACCCTTCTCTTACGGGGTGGCATCCGGCGACCCACTTCCTGACCGGGTCATCATCTGGACTCGGGTGAACCCATCCGCAGACGCCACCCCCGGCTCGGGCCTCGGCGCCCCCATCCGCGGCATCTGGGAGGTATCCCGCAACCGTCACTTCACCCAGCGGGTCGCCACCGGCCCTTTTTTCACCAGCGCCGCGACGGATCACACCGTCAAGATCGACGTGTGCAATCTCTGCCCTGCGACCGACTACTTCTACCGCTTCATGGTCCGAGGAGTGAAATCTCCGGTCGGCAGGATGCGGACCGCACCCGCCGCAGTCGCGAGTCCATCCTCCGTCCGCTTCGGTCTCGTTTCCTGCTCCAATTTCGAAGCCGGCTACTTCACCGCCTACCGCCATCTCGCCCAGCGGGATGACTTGGACTTCATCCTCCACGTCGGCGACTACATTTATGAATATGCGAACGGCGAATACGGCCCCGAGGGCTTCGCTGGCACCGTCCGCGCGCATGATCCTGCGGAAGAAATCATCTCACTCGCGGACTACCGCCGCCGCCACGCCTGCTACAAGGCGGATGCGGACCTGCGCCAGCTCCACGCCCGCCATCCGTTCATCACCACTTGGGACGATCACGAAACTGCTAACAACGCCTGGCGCGATGGCGCAGAAAACCACACCGAAGGCACGGAAGGTGCCTGGGCCGAGCGCAAAGCCGCCGGCATCAAAGCCTACTTCGAGTGGATGCCCATCCGCACCACCCCGACCACCGGCGAGATCGGCGAAGTCCAGCCCGTTTACCGCAAGTTCTCCTTCGGCAGCTTGGTGGACCTCTTCATGCTCGACCTCCGCCAATACCGTTCCGAGCAGCCGCTCTCCCCTGCGGATACCGCAGCCATCAACGATCCCGCCCGCACCATGCTCGGCACCCAGCAACGCGCATGGCTCCAGGGAAATCTCGCCGCCTCCCGGGCACGCTGGAAACTCATGGGAAATTCCGTGCAGATCGCCCCGGTCGTCGTGGTGCCCTCTCTGCTCGACCAGCAGACCCAGTTCCTGCTTTTCCAATTTTTCCAAATCCCGCTCGGCACTCAGGGAGCCGTCTCTCTCAATACGGATGCGTGGGACGGCTACGCCCAGAGCCGCCTGGAAATCCTCGGCCTCATCTCCGGCCAGATCACCGGAAACCCCATCCCAAACTGCGTCTTCCTCACGGGCGACATTCACTCCACCTACGCCGGTGACATCCCGGCAAACCCGGTCGGCTACAATCCCGCCACCAGCTTGTCGCTTGGCACCGAGTTCGTCTGCACCTCCGTCACTTCCGACAACGTCAACGAAATCGTCGGTGTCGCCGAGCGCGTGCCTAACGGTGTCGGCGGATACATCGACAACCCCGCCACGGCTTCCTTCGAAGCGCTCATCCGCGGCTTCAACTCCTGGGTCCGCGATGTGAATCTCATCTATCACGGCTACTCCGTCGTGGATGTGAATTCCCAGCGCACGCAGGTGGACACCTGGATCCTGCGCTCGGATTCGAGCGACCTGTTCGCCGCAGATCCCCGCATCGACCCCGCCGCCACCTGCATCCACCGCAATTCCTATCAGACCCTCAATCTCACTCAAAAGGTCACCCCTGCGGCAGGTCCGCTCGGCCCCCGCGACTGAGCGCCTCACGGCACCGAACGGCTCATAATCCATCATTGAAAGGCATGCGGGTTTCCATCAAGCGGTGGATCCACAATGCTACTCCTGTGACATCGCTGGGTAGTATCAGCAGAGTCTCAACCGCCCGGAGTTGTCGGCGGACCGGGCAAGCGCTCATTCCCGCGTCCGCTCTGGCAGCTTTGGCTGCGATGGGAGTGATGACACAGCCTCGCCGTTTCTGCGGAAATCGACAAAGGCACGGGCAAAGTCAGCA
>JBOFET010000219.1:0-19761 GCA_051648225.1 Luteolibacter sp. | reverse complement strand
GGCGACGCGGCTCATCCACGGAGTCGAGACTCCGAAATAATCGATTCTCCAACCCACATTCCGCTGCCTTGCACCACCGCGGAACGACCACCACGAATAGGCGTCCTTCTTGTCCGGATAGAAATGGCGGAAAGTGTCCGTGAAGCCCGCTTCCAGCAGCTTGCCGAAGCCAGCGCGCTCTTCATCCGAAAAGCCGGCCGAGAAGCGATTCTCCTTGGGTCTTGCGAGGTCAATTTCCTGGTGCGCCACATTCAAGTCGCCACAGAAAATGACGGGTTTGGTTTTTGCCAGCTCCGCGACGTGGCGGCGGAATGCCTCGTCCCAAGTTTGCCGATAAGGCAGGCGGCGAAGTCCATCCTGCGCGTTCGGCGTATAAACATTCACCAGGAAAAAATCCGGATACTCGAGCGTGAGCACCCGGCCTTCCTTGTCGTGTTCGTCCATCCCTAGCCCGGTCTTGAAATTGAGCGGCTTCTCGCGGGTGAAAACCGCAACGCCGGAGTAGCCCGGTTTCTGCGCGGAATCCCAGTAGCCGTGATACTCGCCGAGTTCTAACGGCAGCTGCACCTGTTCGGGCCGGGCTTTCGTTTCCTGCACGCAGAGGATGTCCGGCTTTTCCACCGTCACCAAATCTCCGAAACCTTTGCCAATCGTGGCGCGGATACCATTTACATTCCAGGAGATGAGTTTCATCGGCGCGGAGTCTTCACTTCAGACCAGCAACATGCAATCGCCGTAGCTGAAAAACCGGTATCGCTCCTCCACCGCCTTTCGGTAGGCCTCCATCACCAGCTCCTGCCCGGCGAAGGCGCTTACCAGCATAATCAGCGTGCTCTGTGGCAGATGAAAATTGGTGAGCAACCCGCCAACCACGCGGAAGGGATAGGGCGGGTGAATGAAAATGTCCGTCTCGCCTCGCTGCTCGCAGAGCGGTCTGCCGATGGATTCCAGCACCCGCGTCACGGTCGTGCCCACGGCGACGACGCGGCCGGCGGCATCCACTTTCTCCGCCGTCTCCGCGCTCACGACGTAGCGCTCGGAATGCATGATGTGGTCTGCAACGACGTCCGCACTCACCGGGCGGAAAGTGCCGACACCGACGTGGAGCGTGAGAAAAACATGGTGGATTTTTTCCAACAGCTCGGGCGTGAAATGCAGCCCCGCAGTCGGCGCGGCGATGGCTCCCTCCTCGCGGGCGAACACCGTCTGATAGCGGTCGCGGTCGGCGATTTCATCCTCACGGCCCATGTAGTGCGGCAGGGCGAGGTGGCCATGTTGATCCAAGTCCACGGGCGCATCCCAGCGGATCAAGCGGTCACCGTTTTCGAAGACTTCCGTCACGGTTCCGGTGATGCCCCCGACGCTGACGGTGCGACCGTGCTTCATGCGTTTTCCGGGTCTAACGAGACAGCGCCACTCAAGCGGAGACAGCCGGTCGAGACAGAGCAACTCGGTCCGACCATCATCAGAAAACAAGCGGGCGGGGATTACCTTCGTGTCGTTGAGGACGAGCAAATCGTCCGGCCGCAGATAGTTGGGAAAGTCGCGGAACATCCGGTGCTCGATCTCCCCGCTGTCCTTGTGCACCACTAACATCCGCGAGGCGGAGCGCTCGGCAAGCGGCCGAGCGGCGATCAGCTCCTCGGGCAAATGATAGTCGAAATCCTTCGTCAGCAGCGGCATTCCCCATCCGTAGCCAGCACTCCGCCGGGCCGCAAGGGGAGATGCCGCGTCATTTGAACTCGTAGCGCCTGTCCACCACCGAGACTTCCGGCGGCACGCGGTTCTTCTCGAAGAAGTCGTAGCCTTCCTTGAGATTCCGCCAGAAATCGTTCCAAGCCGGCTCGGCGAGGGCTTCCATGCGCTCTGCGGTCATGCGGAACGGGAAAAGATGCACCCGGAAATACGCCTGTCCGCCGTCGTGGGCGGCGGCGCAGAGCGTGTAGATTTCCTCGATTTTCTCATCGGTCATCGCGAGGCAGCCGATAGAAACGCAGTCGCCATGGATCATGATGGCACTGCCCGTACGCTGGTGGGCGCGGTCGTATTCGTTCGGATAGCCGAGGTTGAAGGACAGGTGATACTGGCTGTTCGGATTCATGGTACCCGGCGGGACGAAGTAAAATCCCTCAGGCACTTGGCCGTCACCTTCGGCGAGTTTCGGCCCGGAAACTCCCGATTGGCCAGCGATTTGATAGGTGCGGAAGAGGTCAAATTTTCCCGTTGCCCGGCTGCGGACGAAGAGCTCCAGCTCGCCCTCATTTTTGAACGCGCGGATGAAAACCGGATCACCGAAATGCAGGCCCGCAGCGGCGAGATCGCGCTCGAGCACCGGGCGGACGTTTTCGACGGCCTTCTTAGCGCGCACTTGCCCAGGGAGCCATTTTTTCTCACTCGTGACCACGGCGACAGGCTGATCTTTCTCCTGGCAGGACGCAAGCGATCCCAAGCTCAGGAGGCCCATGACGAGGTGGGATTTCATGCAACGCAACCTTGCTCCGGGAAGGAGAATTGGCAAGACTCCAGCCATGACTCTCAAGCCACTCGGCGATCGCGCATGGCTGGTGGAGTTTCCCGGTCTAACCGGCCAGCCAGCGCTGGCGCGAGTGATGGGCTTGGTGGACGCGCTTGCGGGAGATCGACCGACCACGGTACTGGATGTGGTGGCGTCGTTCGATTCACTCGCCGTGCATTTCTCCGGCGGCGATGGCTTGGATGTGTTCCACTGGATCCAGTCCGTGATCGTAGTGGACCGGCTGCCGCAGGGGGCGGAGATTCAAATTCCGGTATGCTACGGCGGTGAGTACGGACCTGATCTTGAGGAAGTCGCAGAGAGAACGGGCCTGCCCGCAGAGGAAGTGATCGCCCTCCATGCGGGCACGGTTTACACGGTGGCGGCTGTGGGATTTTCACCCGGATTTCCTTATCTGCTAGGTTTGCCGAAGCGCCTCTGGCTGCCACGCCGCGCGACGCCAAGGCTGGCAGTGCCTGCCGGATCCGTCGCGGTGGCGGGCGGGCAGGCGGGAATCTATCCGTTCACATCGCCGGGTGGCTGGCAGGTGCTCGGGCGGACGGCGGTGAGCTTGTTCGATGCCTCGTTGCCACGACCCGCGCTCCTGCGTGCCGGGGATCGCGTGCGGTTTGTGGCCGTGGATGAGATTGAAATGGGCGAGAAGGTTTCTCCCCATACCGAGTCCGCCGGACCGCGCCGGATCGAGGTGATTCAGCCGGGTGCCCTCACCACCGTGCAGGATCTCGGGCGGCCCGGTTACGAGTCCTACGGCGTTTCCCCAGGCGGCGCGGCGGACCCTCAAGCGCTGCGCATCGCCAATCTGCTCGTGGGAAATCACCCGGACGCGGCCGCCCTCGAACTCTGCATCACCGGCCCAATCCTCAAATTCCACGCCGAAACGGCAATCGCCCTCACCGGAGCGATTGGCAAACCCCAGCGCGTCGCGGCAGGCGAGACCGTGGACATCACCAAACTCACCGGAAACGTCCGCGCCTGTCTCGCCGTGGCCGGCGGACTGCGATTGCCACGGGTGCTCGGGAGCATGTCCACCGACTTGAGAGCGGGATTCGGTGGACTCCACGGCAGGGCGCTGCGGGCCGGCGACTCGTTGCATTTCGGCGAGCCGGGACAAGCTCCCCGCAACGGCAGTTGGTATGTCGGACGCCCTGAGAACGTGGACCGCATCGAACTGCGCTTCGTTCCCGGAGTGCAACAAGATTGGTTTTCCGAGAAGACCCGGAGGCGTTTTCAAAACGAAATCTATCACCTCACCCCGAAGTCGGACCGGATGGGCGCGCGCCTATCAGGCGCAGCACTGCCACTCGCCACACCCCGTGAAATGGTCTCCCAACCAGTGGCTTGCGGCTCCGTCCAAGTCCCGCCAGACGGGCAGCCGATCATCCTGCTGGCCGAGCGCCAGACCATCGGCGGCTATCCCCAGATCGGTCATGTCATCACCGTGGATCTGCCGAAACTGGCACGCGCCTGGCCAGGCACGCAGGTGAGTTTCCGCGAAATCACGCGCGAGGAGGCGATCGCCCTGCGGCGGCGGGCAGAGAGGGATTTCAAGTGGTTGCAGACCGGATTGGAGCTGTTAAAATGACCGACATGCGTTGCATCGATTTAAATGCGGATCTCGGCGAGGGCGGCACGGAAGACGAAGCGCTGCTCCGTCTAGTCAGCTCCGCGAACATCGCTTGCGGCGGTCACGCTGGCGACGAGGCGAGCATGCGCCGCGCCATCGGACTGGCGATGGCATCCGGTGTGGCCATCGGCGCGCATCCTGGCTACGAGGATCGCGATCATTTCGGCCGCCGCGCACTGGTGCTGCCGCTGGACGTGGTGACAGATTTCGTGCGGCAGCAGGTGGAGAAAATCACCGCAATCGCCTCCGACATGGGAGCGGAACTCCATCACGTGAAGGCCCACGGCTCACTCTACAATCAGGCGGACCGCGACGCCGAATTAGCGGCCGCTGTGGTCAAAGGCATCACCCAAATTTCATCGGATCTAATACTCTACGCGCCGCCCGCCGGGGCACTCGCTGCCGCCGGTTGCGCAGCCGGGCTGACGATCTGCGCGGAAGGATTTGCCGATCGCCGCTATCTGGAAAACGGAGCACTCATGCCCCGCGCCGAGCCGGGTGCGGTGATTTCCAACGTCGAGGAAGCCGTGGCCCAGGCGATGGAAATCGTCGCCAACGGCGTGGTCGAGACCCTCTGCGTCCACGGCGACGGGCCTACTGCTGTAGCCATTTTGCAGGCATTGCGTGTAAGACTCGAAGAACGCGGCCACCTGACCGCAGCCAAGATTTGCGGTTGACGGCAATTCCCGCTTTTTTCGCGCAAGATTCATCGCTTCTTTATGACTGGCAGCCACCTTAGGCGAATGGAACCCCTCGCAAGCGAACCCGCCAAGCCCCAAGCACTGTTTCTCCCATGGAACTGGACGCCAGCCCTAATTTGCCTCGCGGCGCTTTGCGGGTTGTTGATCTCGTCCAAGCTTCCGGTGGGCGGCAATGTGATCGGAGTGGGTGCCTTGCTCGGCATCGGGGGCGTTTTGATCTATTTTCTCATCCAAATGATCGGACGACTCATCCACAAACAATGGCGAAGCGCTTGGTTAGCCTTCCTGCGGCTGATGGGGTTGAACGCCGCTTTTGTTGTCACGATGGGACTGCTGGTCATGGAGTCCTTCTTCGGCCCCTCCGAAGACCATTTCGCCGATGGTTTGACCATTCCGGAGGGGGTCGAAATTTCGGAGCCGGTGCGTGACCCATCGGGGAAGCGGAGTGATCCCGAGGCCGAGGGAACGGACGCGATGCAGGCTGCGGTCAGGGCGGCTCTCGCAATTCCGGGCGGCAGCGATCCTTCGTTCGTCGCCTCGCTTCCGGCGCTGCGGCGGGCGGCCACGGAGCAGCCGGCGGCATTCCGGGCATACATCGAGGCGTCGCCCGATTGGCATGTGTTTATCGAACAGGGAAACCGCTTCGCCGCACGACGGTGGAGCTACGGCGGAGAACCCAGGGATGAACTGCATGGCTACATCTCGGAATTCGGAGATGAATCGGGTTTCCAGACCTGGGTGCTCCTGTGCTTGGACCGGAAACCATGGAGCAGCTACGAAGTGCAAAAAGTCCGAGAAGGACTAAATCCAGTCGTTCCGAACCTATCGGATGGCAACCAGATGCACGAAAGCCGCGTCATGATCGAGTGCGGTGCCGTGTGGTTGGAAGTTTTCGAACAATCCAAGGCACTTGAACGCCGGGCGACAAAAGCATCCATCGCGACCTTGGAAGGCGAATTCTCGGAATTTCTGCAAGATCCAAGTGCCGCCGTCGCCCGGGCGAAAACGCAGTCGAGCAACCTCGCAATGCGTTCAGCGGACGCCACCGGCCAGCCATTCCAATTGCTGGAAGGGATGCAACCCGGCATCTACGGCGTTTCCTACGCGCTTAATCCGGGCGAACCCGGAGTGGTTTTCCTCAAGGCTTTCGAATTCACCAAGGGCACCCAACTCTCCGAAGAGCGGCTGAAATCCAAATCCGAAACCCGGATGACCTGGTCGGCCGATCCTGCAGAGCGATTCGGGGCGAAGGCCGGTTTCACCATCTACGAAGGCGACTGGGGGAAGCCTTATGCCGCACGGTTCGAGGTCTGGTTCAAACCGGATTCCGGTCGTCCCGAGCGCAAACTTGCCGAACGGATTTACCAGATCGAGGGTTGGCAACGCTGAACCGGAAGGATATCCACCCGCCCAAACCAGCCTCCATCCTTGCAGCGGAAGCCGGATCGATTTAACACAATCCCGTGCCTGCGAAACCGAAGACATCTCCCCTGAAAGCCGGAAATTTCTTCGCCGTCGTCGGCAGCGACGAGGGCCTCGTCCGCGAAAAGGCGCTACTGCTCTACAACCAACTCACCAACGGCGTGGATGACGGTTTCACCCACGAAACCATCGACGGCATCGCGGACAACTCCGAGGCCGCGTTCGAAATCTGCTCTTCCACCATCCAAGCCCTGCTCACCATCCCGATGTTCGGCGGCGACAAGGTGGTCTGGCTGCGCAACGCGAATTTCCTCGCCGATAACGTCACCGGCCGCTCCCAGCGCACCGAAGCCGGTGTCGAAAGCCTCCGCGCCACCCTCGAACGCGGCATCCCCGACGGCGTGAAATTCCTGCTCACCGCGCAAGGCGTGGACAAGCGCCGCGGGTTCTGGAAATTCATCGAAAAAGCCGCCGACGTCCAAGTCCACGACCGCATCGACACCAGCCGTGACGACTGGCAGGACCAAGTCGCCTCGCTCGTCACGAAAAGAGCACGCGAACTCGACCTGCGCTTTCATCCCGACGCCCTCGCCCTCTTCGTCATGCTCGCCGGCGAGCAATCCCAACAGATCGGCAACGAACTTGAAAAACTCGATCTCTACCTCGGCGAGGAACGTCGCGAAGTCACCGAGGACGACGTCCGCGTGCTCGTCCCGCTCAGCCGCGCTGCCGTGGTATTTGAAATCGGCAAGGCCATCCAGTTAGGCAACGCCGCCCGCGCGATCCAGCTCATCGACCAGCAGCTCGAAGCCGACGAATCCGCTATCGGCATCATGCGCGCCTCCATCATCGGCGTCGTTAGAAACCTGTTCATGGCCAAGCTCATCATCGAGCGGTTCAAGGTCCCCACCGGGAACTACAGCGCCTTTTCCGGCGGTCTCAACCGCCTCGCCGAGTCCGACCGCGCCTGGCTGCCGCAGAAAAAAGACGGCTCCGGCGTGAATGTATTCCCCATCTTCCTCGCCGCCGACAACGCAAAAAACTTCGAGCTCGCCGGCCTCCAACACGTCATGGAAGCCACTTTAAAAGCGGACCAAGCCCTCGTCACCACCGGCCTCGACCATCGGTTAGTGCTGCACCGGCTCATCGTGGAAATTGCGTCTGCCAGGAAAGCCCCGGCACGGAGGCGGTGAGATTTTCTTCCTCCTGCTGAAGAATCTGAACCTACTTGGTTTCTCCACTCTTATGTCCGAGTAATCCCGCAATTTCCGGCCTGGTGAAAATTGGAAGGACGGATCACGACAACGCAAATCCGCGCATTGGTCAGTTGTATTACACCGGTGTCCCCGCGCCGTTCACTTTTGAGTTCGCGGTTTAGCTTGGTCGTTAAACCCGAAGCCTCTTACAGCTCCTGGCCTTTTGCCACCCGTGCCGAGTACGCTAGCCACTTGAATCCGCCGGACGCATTTCCCTCCCCACCGCAAAGGTGCTGGACCGCCTTTGAATGACGCGTTGAAAATTCCGTGCATTGCAGGCTAGCCTTCCCGAATTAAAGCTGAGTAGCATTCCGCCGCATGAACGGAACCGTGGAATTAATCGTAGATGGCAAGCCGCTTGTGCTGCCGACAGTGGTTGGAAGTGAAGGCGAGGTCGGCATCGACATCAGCACTCTTCGGAACAAGACCGGCGCGATCACGCTCGACCCCGCCTATGGAAACACGGGCGCTTGCAAGAGCTCGATCACCTTCATCGACGGCGAGAAGGGCGTGCTCCAATACCGCGGCTACGACATCGCCGAACTCGCGCAGAAGAGCACCTTCATCGAAACTGCCTACCTGCTTGTTTACGGCGAACTGCCCACCGCCATCCAGCTGGCCGATTTCTCAGCTTTGCTGACGGAAAACGAAATGCTCCACGAGGGCATGCGCCATCATTTCGAAGGATTTCCTCCCACGGCGCACCCCATGGCCATCCTTTCCTCGATGATCAACGCGGCGTCTTCCTATCATCCCGGCTTGATCCACTCGCGCGAGGAGCGCTTCCCATTCCATGCTGCCCGGCTCATCTCCCAGGTCCGCACCATCGCTGCTTTCGCCTACCGCAAAGCGCATGGACTGCCCGCGATCTACCCCAAGACCAAGCTGAAATACACCGAGAACTTCCTGCACATGATGTTCTCGTATCCCGGTGAGGACTGCGAACTCAAGCCGGAGGTCGTCCGGGCGCTGGACCTGATTTTCCTGCTCCACGCCGATCACGAGCAGAACTGCTCCACCTCCACGGTGCGGATGGTTGCCTCCAGCAAAGCCAATCTTTTCGCCTCCGCGTCTGCCGGAGTCTGCGCACTCTGGGGTCCGCTCCACGGCGGTGCGAACCAAGCGGTGCTCGAGATGCTTGAGGAAATCCACAAGGAAGGTGACGACGGAACGAAGTTCCTCACCGCCGTGAAAAACAAGACCGGCAACCGCAAGCTGATGGGCTTCGGACACCGGGTTTACAAGAATTTCGATCCGCGTGCCGTCATCATCAAGGAGCAGTGCGATAAGGTGCTCGCCCAGCTTCACGTCTCCGACCCACTGCTCGACATCGCCAAGAAACTCGAGGAAATCGCCCTGCACGACGAATACTTCGTCTCCCGCAGACTCTATCCGAACGTCGATTTCTACAGTGGCATCATCATGCGTGCCATCGGCATCCCGATGGACATGTTCACCGTGTTATTTGCCATCGGGCGGATGCCCGGCTGGGTCGCGAATTTCAAGGAAGTCATGGATGATCCCGACAGCCGGATTTCACGCCCCCGCCAGATTTACACCGGCGCGACGCTTCGCACTTACAAGCCGCTCGCCGAGAGGGCTTGATGGCGAGGCATGCGTCCGGGCCTGTCGTCAGCCGTTTCTCCGTGGCCGGAAGCTCATCGCGAGCCGCAACACCACGATGGGAAGCGCGCATAAAACCAGCGCCGCCACCGCCGTTTTGAATCCGGGATAGACTCTGGCACGGTCGCGATCTAACGCCGTTAGCGATTCCGAAACGACCTGCTCCTTTGGCACGTAGAACGCCGGGTGCGACGGCATTCCCTGCGAATTTTCTCCGCGCCTGGCCACATTCCCGAACTCGGTGCGGACCGGCCCGGGGCACACTGTGAGCACCGGAATGTCATGCTCGCGCAGTTCGATCCGCAGCGCCTCGGAGAAACTTGTCACGTATGCTTTGGTCGCCGCATACACTGCGAAGTCGGGAATCGGAATCACACTGGCCAGCGAACTCACATGGATGATCGCCGCCCCGCCCCGCCGGATCATGTCCGGCAGCAGCAAGTGGGTGAGATGGGTCAACGCCTCGATATTGACATGAAGCATCGCCTCGAGTTTCTCCCAATCCGCCGAGGCGAATTCCCCGTAGTCTCCCAAGCCGGCGTTGTTCACCAGTAGATCCGGGATAAATCCGATTTCCGACAGGCTCTCCAACAGCCTTTCGCGCTCGGCTGGACGGCTCAAATCCACTTGGAAAACCGCCACCGCCACCTGCGGATGGAGTGCGCGAACCCGTTCAGCCAAGACCTCCAACAACGGTTCACGACGCGCGACCAGGACCAGCTTGCCCACCCGTGGCGCGATTTGCAGGGCGAACTCCTCGCCGAGGCCGGAAGACGCACCCGTGACGAGCGCACAGGAAAATAACATTTTTGCAGGCATGCCCGGTGATTACAGCACGCGTTTGCGCGAGGCAAGACGCTTCCCGTCCGATCATGAGTGAACCACCGTTCCTGCGAGCTGCCGGAGCGCCGCAGGAATCGGTACGGTGTGGCGTTTCCGATCGAGAAAATAACTCACCTCCTCGTAGCCGGCCTGTTGGAGGAGTTGCAGAGCTTCTGGATATCCATCTCCCACACGCTGCGGGACGTGGGCGTCCGCACCGATGACCACCGGGATGCCCCGGTCCCGCATCAGCAAGAGCTGCGCGGGCGAGGGATTCATCTGTGGAAGGGCTTTCAACACTCCGCTGGTGTTGAGTTCCATCGCCACCCCGGTCGCAGCGATGCGGTCAAGCGCCCGCTCCACATGTGGGCGGATTCGTTTGAAATCCCAGTCCGTCGGCGACTCGTTTTTAATCAAGTCCGGGTGGGCCAGTGTGTCAAAAAGCCCACTCTCCGCTGAAAGCGCGAGATGCTCGAAGTAAAGTTCCTGGTAGCTGTGGACATCCCCGGTGTAAAAGCGCTTCCGATAGTCGCTCACCTGATAGTGGACGGAACCCAGCACGTGGCTGAGCGGCACCCGGGAGTGCAGTTCCTCCAGCCATGGCTCGACGCCTGGGTAATAATCGCTTTCCAGACCCAGCCGCACATCCAGCCGCCCGGCGAACGTCTCGCGGGTGGCCGCGATCATCGCCACATACTCATCATACTGCTCCGGAGCCATCCGCACGCTTGCAGAAAACCCGCCGGGCAACGGGCAGTGGCAGGTGAAGGTGATCCCCTTGAATCCACGGGCAAGTGCGACAGCGGCATATTCGTCCGGCTCACCGAACGCGTGTTTGCAAAGCGGCGTGTGACAGTGGGATTCGTAGAGCAGCGGAATAGCCATCTGGAGCGACCCTACACAGGATCCCGACCCGTGCAAATCCCGGGATCGACGAGGTGATTCCAGCGCGGAAATTCTTGAGATTTCCCGGTTGACACCCCGAAATCGGCTCCCTAGTTTCCCCACCCCTTCGCACATGCCGTGTGTCCGAAGCCATTTTTTATTACAAGCACATGAAGACGTTTTCCGCCAAGCCGCACGAAGTCGAGCGCAAGTGGTATGTGATTGACGCCAAGGGCAAGGTCCTCGGTCAAGTCGCTGTTGAGGCTGCGCGCCTCCTCCGTGGCAAGCACAAGCCCATTTTCACCAGCCACGTGGACACCGGCGATTTCGTCGTCGTGATCAATGCCGATCAGGTCGTGCTCACCGGCACCAAGGAAACCGCCAAGATTTACACCCGTTTCTCCGGCTATGTCGGTGGCCAAAAGGTCGAGACCCCGCGCATCGTCCGCGAGCGTCGTCCGATCCTGCTCGTCGAGCGCGCCGTCTGGGGCATGCTGCCGAAAACCCGTTTGGGTCGCGCCCAGTTTGGCAAGCTCAAGGTCTATGCAGGTGAAACCCACCCGCACGAAGCCCAAGCGCCTGTCGCCCACGCCGTCAAATAATCCAATCCTTCTCCTCAAATGACCGCCACCACTACTCAAAGCGCCACCGGCCGCCGCAAAACCGCCGTCGCCCGCGTCTGGATGACCGAAGGCACCGGCCAAATCATCATCAACGACCGCAGCTTCGAAGAATACCTGCCGACCATCGAGCTTCAGAACGCAGTGCTCGCACCTTTTCTCGCGCTCTCGCTCTCGAACAAGTTCGACCTGAACGTCGTCGTCAAGGGCGGCGGCAAGCAGGCACAGGCCATCGCAATCCGCCACGCGGTTTCCCGCTCGCTCACCCAAGTGGACCCCGAGAACCGCAAGGTCATCAAGCCACTCGGATTCCTGACCCGTGACCCACGGATGAAGGAACGGAAAAAGCCGGGTCAGCCCGGTGCCCGCGCCCGCTTCCAATTCTCCAAGCGTTAAGCTTCTTTGACTTCTCAAAAACCGCACTCCTCACGGGGCGCGGTTTTTTTGTTATACGATTTTCAACCGCGCCAGGTCCTGCGTGTCGATCAAACCGACCGGTTTCCCATCCTCGTTGAGCACCACGATGTCATCGATCCGGTTGTCGCCGATGGTCTTGAGCACTTCCACCGCCAGCGCTTCCGCACGCACCGTGACTGGCCTGCGCGTCATCAGCTCGGCGACCGGCTTATCCCCCAGCGCCGGGTCACTCCGGAAACTGCGAGCGAAGTCGCCGTGGGTGAAAATCCCCGCCAGGCTTCCGTCCGGATGGAGAATCAGGCAGGCTCCGGCCCGAGCGCGATTCATCGAGTCCAACGCGGCGAAGACATTTCCCTCCAAGCCCACGGTCGGCAGCTCGGCATCCACCCGCATGATGTCAGACACACGCGTCAGCAACGCCCGCCCCAGCGAGCCACCGGGGTGAAATCTCGCGAAGTCTTCTTCGGTAAATCCGCGCGATTCCAGCAAAACCATCGCCAGCGTATCGCCCATCACCAGCATGGCGGTGGAGGAAGAAGTCGGTGCTAGGTTCAGCGGGCAGGCCTCGCGCTCCACGGAGGTGTCCAGCGTCACCTCGCTGAAGCGGGAAAGCGTGGAAGTGGCATTGCCCGTCAGCGCGATGAGTTTCACATCGAACCGTTTGATAAACGGCAACAAATCCATCAGTTCGCGAGTTTCGCCGGAGTAGGAAAGCAGCATCACCGCGTCTCCATCAGAGAGCAGTCCCAAGTCGCCATGGAGCGCGTTTTGCGAATCCATCACCACGGCCGTGGCCCCGGTAGAATTGAGCGTGGCTGCGATTTTATGGCCGATGTTTCCAGATTTCCCCACACCGACGACCACAATTTTCCCACGCTTCCGGAGAGTTTCTTGGAGGATTTCCACCGCATGGATCAGGCTCTGGTCCAGGCGTTCCGACATCCGCTGGAGTCCCTCAATCTCGGTTTCGATCACAAAACGGGCCCGCGCCAAGTAGTTCATGGCTCATCACAACCTTGGAAGCCGGTCGTTGGCAAGCACCGCAGCGCTCCACCGTCCGTCCCTTTCACCTCGCAATCCTCCCCGACTGCGAGCAAGATCCGCTTATGAAATCGCTGCTCGCCACCCTATTTCTTGCCGCTCTCACCGCATCGGCCTCCACCATCACCATCGTCCCGATTTTCGAACCCCTGAGCCTCCACGGCAGCGACGGTGACGGCGCAGCCTCGGAAATCGGCGAAGCGCTGCAGGCTTCCGTCATGTCGCGTCCCATGGCGCTCACCGGCGCATTCCCCGAGGATCTGGTGACGTCCATCCGCACCCCGCATCTCATTCCCACCAACAACCCGAACTACAAGGTCCAGGAAACCAACCTTCTGGTGCTCTGCAACATCGGCATCCATGCGGAAGTCGTCGATGAAGTGCTCATGGTCAAACTCGACGTCGCCGAGCTGGCAATTCCCGCCGAGGTGGACTTGACGACCCGCCAAGTGCTGAAACTCGCCATCATCGCCATCCGAAAGACCCTCGACGAATACCAGCGGCCTCAAACGCAGCCACTGGCCATCGCCATTTCCATCGAGGGCACGGACGATGCCAAGGCCAGCTTGCGAGATCTCGGGACAAAATTTTCTATCCCCGAGGTGCCCGCTGCGAATTGATCCGGTGTTTTCCCTTTTCAAGAAGGGCCGCTTTCCGCTTTGATCCGGCAGCCCCAATCCAGCATGCCCAACCGTCCCAAAGATCCCCGTCCATTCAAGCGCGCCATCCTCAAACTCAGTGGTGAAGCCCTCCGTGGACCCGGATCCCGAGACAACATCTCGCCGGAAATCGTGGACCGTATCGCCCTGGAAATCCGCGAAGCCGTCGAAGGCGGACTCCAGCTCGGAATCGTCGTCGGCGGTGGGAATTTCTGGCGCGGCGCGAGTGCCTCCGCCCGCGGGATGGACCGCGCGACTGCTGACTACGTCGGCATGCTCGCCACCGTCATGAATGCCCTCGCCCTCGAAGGCGCGCTCGAGCATCACGGCGTTTCCTGCGTGGTGCAGTCCGCCATCGAGATGAAAAACGTCGCAGAAACCTTCATCCGCCGGAAAGCGGAACGGCAGCTCGACGAAGGGCGGGTCGTGATTTTCGCCGCCGGCACCGGCAATCCATTTTTCTCCACCGACACCACCGCCGCCCTCCGCGCCAGTGAAATGGGAGCGGATGTCATCCTCAAGGCCACCCAGGTGGACGGCGTTTATGACAGTGACCCGCGCACCAATCCAGACGCCATGCGCTACGAGACCGTCACTTTCCAAGAATGCCTTTCCAAGCGCCTCAGCGTGATGGACGCCACCGCCTTCAGCTTGTGCATGGACAACCACGTGCCGATCATCGTCTTCGATCTCGCCCCGCACGGAAATCTCTCCCACGCCCTGCGCGGTCAGCCCATCGGCACGCTTGTGCACGGCGAATAACCTCAAAATTTCAAATCCACCATGGATCCCGAAGAAGCCATTTTCGAAGTCGAAGAAGCGATGAGCAAATGCGTCGATTACCTGATGCACGAGTTCGCCGGTGTGCGCACCGGTAAGGCCAGCCCGGCGCTCATTGAGAATCTCGACGTGCACGTGCACGCTTACGGGGCCGTTTCCAAGCTCAAGAGCCTTGCCATCATCAACTCGCCCGAGCCTCGCATGCTCATGGTCCAGCCCTTCGATCCGGCGACCACCCGCGACATCGAGCGCGCCATCCGCGAGTGCAAACTCGGCCTCAATCCCGCCGCTGCGGACCGCTCCATCCGCGTGCCGATTCCCGAGCTTTCCGAGGAACGCCGCCGCGACATGGTCAAAATGATCAAACAGCTCGCCGAAGAAGCCAAAGTCCGCCTCCGCGCCGCCCGCAAGGATGGCATGGACACCGCAAAGAAAATGAAAGCGGACAATTTCCTCACCGAGGACGGCCAGAAGGTCTTCGAAAAGGACGTCCAGGAGCTGACGAACAAATACACCAAAAAGATCGAAGAAGCCGCCGTCGCCAAGGAAGCGGACTTGATGAAGGTGTGATTCGGGCGGGCTTAACAAGCCTCTGCCACCTCCCACATCGCTCTCGGCCTGCGCATCAACCGCTTCGCCACCCCCAATCTTGCCGCCTTCCCGGTCGGTAGTATCGCCGCCACCGACTTCGCCCGCGCGCAAGCCATCGCCGCAGATCTGATTCCCTCTGACTCCACGCCTGGCACGCCCGCCAGTGCTGCCACCGAAGCCCGGAATCAACTCTTCGACGAAGTTTGGGAAGACCTGCTTGCCATCGCGGAAACCGCCCGTTCCATCGCCCGCAAGGAACCCGGCTTCGCGGTGGATTTCCGCCTCGGAGGCGATACCCACCGCGAAATCATCGCCACCGCTTCCGCGTTTCTCGAAAAGCTCAAAGTCTCCACCACCGCTGCCAAGTTCATCGCCTATGCCATGCCCGCAGACTTCGTCACCGGTCTCGAGAGTGATCTCGCTGCCATCGGCGGCAAGAAATCCGAGCAAACCGACGACCGCATCGAAGACATCGGCGACAACGCCCACAACCGTACCCTCGTGAAGGAAACCCGCGAACTCATCAAAAGCCTCAACACTTCCGTCAAAAACCGCTTCCGTCGCGATCCCGAGATCCTCGCCGAGTGGGCCACCGCCTCCCGCATCCACCGCACCGGCCGCAGCGGCCCTGAGGAAACCCCACCGCCCGCCCCGCCTACACCTTGATCTGGTTGGCACCCGATTGATACCGATACGGCTCCATCCCTCCGGGTGGGGTTGTTTTCGTGTTTTCAAGCATCCTGCAAACTTTCCTCATCCAAATAGTGTGTCCTTTACCCGCGACTTGGATCGACACATGAGGAAGCAACAAACCATGGCTGATTTCGATAGATTTTTTGGAGTTTAGTTCCGCCATCACCGATCAAATTGCCCCCAAATCGGGTCTCGATGGTGATCGTGTCCGAGTCAGACGATCCGCCCGTGACCACATCCACCTGTGAATGTGACACCTCGATTTGAACAATTTAAACCTAACTTTACGTCGACATATTTTTCGTGCCAAAAGGTTCGCCAAATAAAGGTTTACTCCGCGCGTCGTTTTTGTATACCGGTCTCCTAACCTAAGAAGTTAGTTTCCAATTTTCCTGTAAGAAAATTTTAGGTTTTCGCACAAAACCACTATCAGAATTCCCCGCCATCATTCGCTCACCTGATGGAATTACCCGTCAGCCTCCGTTTCCACAGTCCCAAAATACAAAATACAAAAACCATGAACGTATCAGACCAATCCCCAGAAACAGCCATCAAAACTCTACCTCGTCGTGCTTTCCTCGCGATGGGAACCGCAGCATTCGGCCTGCCATCGTTAGCATCCGCCACACCGCATGGAAACGGCAATGCGCCGCGTCATCCATTGTTCCATCCGCTCACCCGTACGCTGTTACGCCGCCGTGCCGATGCGCTGCACGTCCGCCATTCCGCTGCGATCCAACAAGCCCGCACACCCCTACCCAGGCTTCTCGTCAATGGCGACGAAGCGCTGCCCGGCTTCATCGGTAGTTTCTCAAAATCCATGCCGCATGACGCCCTTGGTGTGGTCGATCCAGCCGCCTACCGTGCCTTGGTCAAGGCCACAGAAACCGGTCGCCCTGCCGATTTTGCCGCCATCCCACGCGGCGGTGCTGCCAAGCTCGCCAATCCGCAAGCGGCCTTCGCCTTCAGCCTCGGCGGTGGCGATTCCCACTCCTTCGACATGCCAGCTCCACCTGCCTTCTCGTCCGCATGGGAAGCGGGTGAAATGGTTGAGGTCTATCTCCACGCCCAGCTCCGGGATCTGGCCTTCGAGGAGTATTCCTCCAGCCCGCTTGCCACGACGGCTTCCGCCAGACTCAATGCCCTCTCTGATTTCCGCGGACCGCGCGATTCTGGCTCAGTGACTCCGGCCACACTCTTCCGGGGTGAAACTGCTGGCGATCTTGTCGGAAATTACGTATCTCAGTTTCTTCTGCTTCCGGTTCCCCATGGAGCATCCACTCTCCACCGCGTCATCCGCACGACCCAGCAGGGGGATGACCACATGACCAATGTTCCCGCTTATCTCGCTGCCCAAAACGGAACCGCGCTTCTCAGTTCCAACCAGTTTGACCCTACCCCGCGCTACATTGCCTCCGCACGCGATCTTGGCGAATACGTCCACAGGGATTATTCCTACCAAGCCTTCCTTGAGGCCGCACTCATTCTTCTGGGTTCCGGTGCACCCGTGAACCCTGGCAATCCCTACCCAGCCATTGCCAACCAAGGGGCCTTCATCACCTTTGGCGGACCCGACATCCTCACGCTCGTAGCTGAGGCAGCCCAAGAGGGTCTGAAAGCCGCCTGGTTCCACAAATGGCGCATCCACCGCCGCTTGCGTCCCGAGCAATTCGGCATCCGCGTACACAACCAGAAAACCGGAGCCGCCACCTACCCCATTCATTCCGATGTGTTGAACTCCCCCGTTCTCGCCGATATCTTCGCCACTTACGGCACTTACTTGCTGCCCATGGCCTTTGCCGAAGGCAGTCCCACTCACCCCGCCTACCCAGCCGGCCACGCCGCCATCGCTGGAGCCTGCGTCACCGTGCTCAAGGCCCATTTCAAAGGCAGTCACGTCCTCACCGCCCCGGTTGAAGTCGATCCTACCAGCGATGCTACCGCTCTGCGCGCCTACACTGGAGGCGCCACCCTGACCGTCGGCGGAGAACTCGACAAACTCGCCTCTAACATTTCAATTGGCCGCGATCTCGCCGGGGTCCATTGGCGCACCGATGGCACCGAGGGCATGCTCCTTGGAGAAAGAGTAGCCGTCGCTTTGCTTAAAGATCGCCGGAAAACCTATAACGAGCAACCACTCGCTCCACTCAGCTTCACCGGATTCAAGGGCGACACCATCACCCTCTAACGGACTCAATCCCGGCCATTTCGGCTTATTGGTAGAACGCAGCGGCCTTCCCCGGTCGCTGCGTTTTTGCGACGTCGATCTTAAGGGCGAACGGGGTCACAAATGGGGTCAGGCTTTGCGGATTAATATGACCAGGGTCAGCTCGCCCAATTTCAACTAAATGCGATTAGGTAAATGGGGCGTCGCATTTTGACGGTGATCGTGTTTCTCCTCTACTCATGTTCTTCCCATCCTCTTTGCACCGCGCGGGGCGGTAAGATGGCGGCAGTTATATTGGCTGAGACTTCCTTCCCGCAGCCGGTCACCCTTCCACAGTTGCTTCATGCCTACAGACCCCAAAACACACCGAAACACAAGGATGGCATGGATACCGCGAAGATAATGAAAGCGGACAACTTCCTCACCGAGGACGGGCAGAAGGTCTTCGAAAAGGACGTCCAGGAGCTGACGAACAAATACACCAAAAAGATCGAAGAAGCCGCCGTCGCCAAGGAAGCGGATTTGATGAAGGTGTGATTCGGGCGGAACGGAACAGCCACAGGAAATGTGAAAACGCAAAACCCGCTCCCATTCACGCCGATATTGACCCCATCGACGCTTCGCAATTGCGAATCCGATGACTCTGACGCCATTCACGTCTCCCTCATCGGAGCCGGGCTTTTGTCATAGTTGCCCTTTCAAGCTACGGGAGGCGTCGCCCCGCCATTTCCCGAGCGGGCGTCAGACACCTTGAAGCCGAAGGCACCGAGCGCATCCGGGTTGTCGCGGTTCAGGCCCATCAGCACATCGCGGGCAGAACGGATCGAGTCCTTCACCAGCGGCATCTTCGCATCCCGCGCGCCTGTTGCTGCTTCGGCTTTGCTGCGGAAATCATCGCTCATCTGATCCTGTTCCGCCGCAATCTTCAGCGCCGGGGAAATCTCCGCCCACTTCAGTCCCACCAGCGGTGAGGAAGCTCCGAGCGCCTCATGCTTCATCTTGATCGCGACAAGCAGTTTGATGGTTTCCGTAGGGCCCGCAGGAATCTCGACTCTGAATTGGTTGTTGGCCATGGTGATGGATGATGATGTTTGTGTTTTGAGCGACTGCCGTCATTGCCCTGAATCGTCGGCAGGTGGAGAGGCCATTTTTCAGGAAATTTCCAAGTCACCGCCGCCCACGTCCGGGAGTGTAAGAAATTCTGTGTAAGCGCTTTCCGGTGGTGCCCCAACTCACCGAAAAACACCGCACATGAAATCCACCATCAAAGACGAACTCCTCGACGAACTGCTCAAAGGCTACAGCCAGCCCGGCGACCTGCTCGGCCCCGACGGCCTCTTCACCGACCTCTTCGAGCCTTTCTCCACCACCGCCCATTTCAGCGAAGCAACCCTCCGCGCCGTGGAAAAGACCCTGACTGAGAAATACGGCAAGGCCCGCCCCCATTCACATGCTCGTCGAGCGCCCCGGCTGACCCGCCGTTCCTTCCGCCCGCCAAGTCATCAAGCATCAATGACCATCACCCCTGCCGTGACAAAATATCGACTAGCAGAAACCACCCCCGGCCCGGCCATTCCGCTTTGGTGACCGTGGAAATCAAGCATCGGTTACCATCTCCCGAAACGACTGAAAACCAAGCCCCCGGAAAGCCGGAACCCAGAATCTGCTCGCCAGCCGCCGGAGAAATATCCAAAGAAGAGCGGAACTAATGAAACTGTTCGGCAAAGAATCTATGACTCGCATCCTCAGACTGTTTGCCTACTTTGCGCTGATCTGTTTCTCGACTGGTACTCTGGGCTATTTTTTACTGCAATTGGTCATGCCTGCGGGCTGGGTTTTCGGAGCACTGTATCGTATGTTCCTCTACCACTGGGAACATCCACTCCAGTACATCGCCCTCATTTCGATTGTCTATGCCACTACCGCC
>JBOFET010000218.1:0-4615 GCA_051648225.1 Luteolibacter sp. | reverse complement strand
CCGGGGCTTTTTGATTTAAGTCAGAGGATTGTTTTTCAGCTTAATCTTCCAGCCATCGTCCGAGTGCTTCTTCCAAGTCCTCGGTGCGGTTGATGTTGAACGACTCTCCCGCAGCGACGGTGAGGCGGCGGCCGGCGCTGTTTTGGAAATGGAGGAGAACCGGAGTCGGGCCGGGATGGTCGGTGAGAGCGAGTTTGATCTCGATGAGGTCGCGGTCACTGTGGCGGGTGGTCGAGAGCGTGAGTTCCAACGGCCCCTTGCCGTTGTTAGCGGCGCGCTTTTGTTTGAGCTCGCCCAGTTCGTAGCCGGTGATGCGGCGGCCGCCGGTGCGGTCGTCCACTTGGATGTTCCCCTTGAGTTTGATGATTTTTCCCGGCTCTAGCAGCCCGGCGTCGCGGGCGGGGACGAAGGTCTCGCCCCACAGCATGATTTCCGTACTGCCGGTGAAGTCCTCGAGGATGAGCACGCCGAAGGGCTTGCCGGTCTTGGTGGTCTTGGCGTCGAGCGAACGAACCATGCCGGCGAAGGGGAAGCGCTCGCGGGGATTGGATAGATCAATGTCGTCGATGAGGCCGAGTTTGCGGTATTTGCTGGAGTCGATGACGCTGCGGAACTTGTCGAGCGGGTGGCCGGTGACGTAGAAGCCTAGCAGTTCCTTCTCGTGGGCGAGGCGCTCGTCCTTGCTCCACTCCGGGACGGTGGCTTCGGTGCGCTGGGATTTCGTCTTCGGCGCGGGGGCCGAAAAGTCCATGGAATCGAACATGGAAACCTGGCCGGACGCGCGGTCTTTCTGTGCGGAAGAAGCGGAAGCGACGACTTGCTCCAACCGGGCGCACATGCCGGCGCGGGTTTCTTCCGTCCAGTCGAGAGCGCCCGCTTTGGCTAGATTCTCGAGGATGCGCTTGTTGACGACCTTGGAATCGAGGCGCGAGGCGAAGTCGTCGAGCGAGGTGAACCTGCCGTTTTTCTGGCGGTCGGCGACGGCAATGGCCATGGCTCCCTCACCGCAGTTCTTGATGGCGGCGAGGCCGTAGCGCACGCCTTTCGCGCCGTTCGGTGTGACTTCGGGTGAGAAGCGGAGTTGCGAGGCATTGAGATCCGGCGGCAGGATTTCAAGACCCATGCGGTGGCACTCGGAAACGAAGACGCCGATCTTGTCGGTGTTGTGAATCTCGTTAGACAGCAGTGCGGCCATAAACTCGACGGGGTGGTTCGCCTTCAGATAGGCGGTCCAGTAGGAAATATGGCCGTAACAGGCGGAATGGGATTTGTTGAAGCCATAGCCGGCGAACATGGCGATCTTGTCGAAGATCTGGTCGGCGAGTTTTTTACCGATGTTGTTAGTGGCCTCTGCGCCTTCGACGAATTTGGCGCGCTGCTTTTCCATTTCGACCGGGTCTTTCTTACCCATGGCGCGGCGGAGAAGGTCGGCACCGCCGAGCGAGTAGCCAGCGAGCACCTTGGCGGCATTCTGGACCTGTTCCTGATAGATCATGACGCCGAAGGTGTCGCCGCAGACGCTTTCCAACAGCGGGTGCTCGTACATCGCACGGGCGCGGCCTTTTTTCACATCGAGCATCTGGTCGATGAACTGCATGGCTCCCGGGCGATAGACGGCGAGAAGGTCGATGATATCATCGATCTTCTCGATGGCATACTTGCGGCAGGTCTCGACCATGCCGCCGGACTCTAACTGGAAAACGCCCATCGTCTCGCCGCGGTTGAGGAGTTCGAAGGTTTTCCAGTCCTCAAGCGAAACCGTCTCGATCGCGAAATCCGGCGTGTGCTTGCCGATGTGCTGCACCGCTTCCTGGATGACGGTGAGGTTCTTCAGGCCGAGGAAGTCCATCTTGAGCAGGCCGACATCGGTGATGGCCTTCATGTCGTATTGGGTGACGACTTCGCCTTCGTTTCCACGCGTTAGAGGAACGTGTTCATCGAGTGGGCGGTCGCCGATGACGACGCCGGCGGCGTGGACGCCCACGTTGCGGGCGAGTCCTTCGAGCTTGGTGGCGTAGCTCCAGAGTTGCTGATAGGTGGTGCTGCTCTCGATGAGTTCCTTCAGCTCGGGTTTGCTTTCGTATTCCTTGGCGAGGGTTGCATCGGGTTTGGCTTCAATGAGTTTGGCGATGCGGTCGCCCTCGCCGTAGGAAATCCCCATCACGCGGCAGACGTCGCGTAGCACGCTCTTCGCGCCTAACTTGCCGTAGGTGATGATATGCGAAACGCTGCGCTCGCCGTATTTTTTCCGGACGTAGTCGATGACCTCGACGCGGCGGCTCTGGCAGAAGTCGATATCAACGTCGGGCGGGCTGACGCGTTCTGGGTTGAGGAATCGTTCGAACAAGAGACCGAACCGCATCGGGCAGATGTCGGTGATGCCCATGGCGTAGGATGCCAGCGAGCCAGCGGCGGAACCCCGACCGGGGCCGACCGGGATGTCGTTGTCACGCGCCCACTGGATGAAATCTGCGGTGATGAGGAAGTAGGAAGCGAAGCCTAACTGGTTGATGGTATCGACCTCGTATTTCAGACGGGTGGCGATTTCCTCGGACTCGGCTTTTTCCTGACCGTAGCGTTTCACGAGGCCATCGCGGCAAATCTTCATGAGGTATTCTTCGCGTGGGCTGCCATCGGGCGTGCCGAACTGCGGGTATTTTTCCGAGCTGGTGGAGTCCAGCTTGATCGAGACGTTGCAGCGCTCGGCGATTTCTAACGTCGCATCGCAAGCACCGGGCACGTCGGCGAAGATTTCGCGCATTTGCTCGGCGGTTTTAAAATAGACTTCCGGCGAGTAGTGCATGCGGTTCTCGTCGATGACGAGGTTTCCGGTGCCGATGCAGATCATCACATCGTGCGCCTCGTGGTCGAACTTGGTGAGGAAATGCACGTCGTTCGCGGCGACGACCTTGAGGTCCATTTCCTTGGCGAACTTGAGCAGGGAAGGGGTGACGAGGCGCTGGGGTTCGAGGCCGTGGTTGTGAATCTCGACGTAGGTGTTTTCCCGACCGTAGATCGCGACGATTTCCGCTAGAGTCTCGCGGGCTTTTTCCTCGTCACCGGCGCGGAGCCACTCGTTGACCGGGCCGGAAATGCAGCCGGTGAGACAGATGATGCCCTTGGAATACTGGCGCAGCGTGTCGCGATCCACGCGGGGTTTTCCGTAGTAGAGTCCTTCCAGATTCCCCTTGGAGACGAGCTTGCTGAGGTTGTTCCAGCCCTCGTTATTTTCAGCGAGCAGCGTCAAGTGAGTGGCACGCTTGCGGCCGGCGAATTCCTTTTTGTCCTCCATTTTCCCAGGGGCGAGGTAGATCTCGCAGCCGAGGATGGGCTTCACTCCGGCCTTGTTGCATTCCTGATAGAATTTAATCGCGCCGTAGAGGTTGCCGTGGTCGGTCATCGCCACGGCGGGCATGCCGAGTTCCTTGGCACGTTTGGCGAGATCCTTAATGCGGATCATGCCGTCGAGCAGGGAGAATTCGGTGTGCAGGTGGAGGTGAACGAAGGAGTCAGACATCGGGCGCGGCGATCCTAGCCACCGGGGGGCGGAGAGCAAGAGGCAGGTCGAGGGAATGTGATGATGAGACCTCGGTTGCAGACGCAAAAAAGCCGGGAAGCCTCGGTGGACTTCCCGGCAGTTCAATTGTTCTTAGCCTCAGTTTTTCTTGGGATAGGCGAACTGCGGCGTGGTTTCGGTTCCCCAAACGGTGTCATCACCCGTGGCGAGAAGTCCCTTGCCGTTCATGAGCACATTGCCAGAGGTCTTCACGATGTTGAGCGAGGTGACGCTGTTGTCGAGTTTCAGGACAACGGCCTTGCCGTCATAGAAATCGCTGTCGAACTTGCCGTCGAGAGCTTCCGTGAAAGGGGCGGCAATGATGGGGCGACTTGGGTTTCCGGCAGCACTCAGGCCCTTACCATCTGACTTGGTGATGATGCCAAAACCGACCTCACCTTCCTTGAGCGCCTCTTGGTCGGTATTATACACGTTGTCGGGCTTCTTAGTGAATGAGGTTTTCGCATAGAACATGGCTTCTGACTGGGCGATACCGGAGCGGATCAACTGGCGGAAGCGGTCATTGGCGGTGTCGCCGGAGGCTGCCGTCGTTTCGGTGGCCTTGGCGACTGCTTCAGCTGTTTCAGAGTCTGGGAACTTGGCGTATTCCGTCTCGAACTCGAACAAGGCGAGTCCGATCTGGCGGGCGTTGTTCACGGCTTCGGTCTGGTCGGCCTTCTTGCGTTGGCGGATCACCATGGGAGCGGTGAGGCCGGCAAGTGCCGCGATGATGACGATGACGACGAGAAGCTCCACCAGGGTGAAGCCACGACGTGTGCGATTATTGGTTTTCATGGTTTTTACGTTTTTGTTTTATGTTTGGGGCAATTGCCCCGGTTTGTATGACTCCGACGATTACTATCGTTGGGGTTTTGAAAACGTAGTGGACCTGAAAATGGAAGCAAGAAGAAGTTTCAAACCAAACAGGGCTACCTCATTTTGGTAGAATCCGCACTTGTACGAAACGACCGTTTGATTTAAGCGGGCCAGATGGCTTGCAAAAAGACCCGTAATGAAGAGTATGCCGGAGGGTTTCCTCCCGGCATGGAAGCATTTGAA
>JBOFET010000217.1:0-3557 GCA_051648225.1 Luteolibacter sp. | reverse complement strand
ACCTTTCGGGTTTTCCGCTGCGAAATAGACCTCGCCGGCGGGAGCATTGATCCCCTGGGTGGAGACAATGAAGTGGTGGATGAGCTCTTCCATCGACATCATCACCCGCTCCTTGTCGGGAAGCATGCTCTTGGAGTCCGCTAGATTCACCGGACCGTCCGGCATGGTATCGAGCACTTGGCGGCAAATGAGAATGGACTGCCGCATTTCTTCCATCCGCACCTGATAGCGGGCGTAGCAGTCCCCTTCGTCGGCGATCGGGATGTCGAACTGATATTTTTCATACCCCAGATAGGGGCTATCCTTGCGGAGGTCGCGAGGGACTCCGGAGGCACGCAGATTCGGGCCGGTCATGCCCCAGTCGATGGCGGACTGGCGGGAAATCACGCCGACATCGACCATGCGGTCGAGGAAGATCTTGTTTTTATCGAGCAGCTTGGAAATCTCACCGATAGCGACGAGGCACTCATCGAGAAACTGGCGCACCGTGGCCTCGAAGCCCGGCGGCATGTCCCGGAGTTGGCCGCCGACGCGGGTGTAGGAAGTCGTGAAGCGGGCCCCGGTGAGCTGCTCGCACATGTTGTAGATTTTTTCCCGCTCGGTGAAGGTGTAGAGGAAAACCGTCATCGCACCCACGTCCATGGCGCAAACGCCGACGCCGAGCATGTGGGAGGAAATCCGGGCCAACTCGCAACACAACACCCGCAGCGCCTGACCGCGTGGCGGCAACGTCCAGTCCATCAGCTTTTCGACCGCGCAGGCGTAAGCGACATTGTTGGCAAGCGGGGCGAGGTAATCCAAGCGGTCCGTGTAGGGCACGAACTGGTTGTAATGCATGTTTTCCGCGATTTTCTCATCGCCGCGGTGGAGGAAACCAACGTCGGGATCGGCGGAGTGGATGATCTCCCCGTTGAGTTCGAGGACCAGCCGCAAGACACCGTGGGTGGCCGGGTGGGAAGGGCCCATGTTCAGCACCATCCGCTCTCCGACGAGGTCGTCCGTCTCCGCGTGGTAGTGATCTGCGGCGCGTGCCGCGCGGGCATTTGCGTCCGGGGCCTCGATTTCTTGGGTAGTCGTGCTCATGCCAGTGTTGCCACCGCCAGAAACGCCCAAACCGAGGGGTTTCGCAAGGGGTTTGTGAAAATTTTCACAAGCTTCCGCGACCGTAGCGCTCGCGGAACTGGCGGAGGAGTTCATCGACACGATCGGTGTCTGTCGCAGACGGCGGCGCAGCGGCATCGGCGACCGTAGCCGGGGGATTGAAGGCCGGTTCCGCGTCGATTGGGAATGCGGGTGAGGGTTCGTTCACGAAGTTCGAGGAAGCCCCGGAAACCCGGAAATCCTGAGGCGGCTCCGGGCTGAAGGATACTGGCTCGGGTGTCGTTTGATCATCGGGAGGCGCAACGAAGATCCCCTGCGGCGGTGGTGGCGGCGGTGAGGATGGCTGCCAGCTGACTGATGGGTAGGAAGCAGACTCCGGAACAAATTGCGGCGGAGCATTTTCATAAGGGAAACTCGGCGGTGCATCGCCCTGCACTGGAACGATGAAGTCCTCAAGCGTTGAAGCGGCGGTGAGCGGCGCCCCTGACTCCTGCCAGCCGACCGATTCGAAAGGCGGCACCGGTGGCTCAGGCACGATCTGCCGCGCAGCCACTTGGAACGGAGAATCCAACTGCGGCTCGAAAGTCGGGGAATCTGGAGTGGCTTCCATCATCGGAGCCGGAGGATTCCAGGAACTTTCAACGACCGGCACGGGTTCTTGCGGCTCGATTGCCGGCGGGGATTCCTGCCACCCGGAAACCCCTTGAGCCGGGGACGAAACTTTCGCTTCCAAGGCCGCGACAGCATGAAATGGCGACTCCGCCGGATTGGACACAAAAACCGGTTCAGGAAGAAGTTCCTCGACCACCGGTGGCGAAAAAACCGGGGCAGGCCACCCGGTCCTTGTCTCAACCTCTTCCTGCGCGGCAGCGAACGAAAACGGGGAACTCACGGAAACAGGTGGGGCTTCGACCGCAGGCTCCGGCACCACCGGGGCCAAGTCTGCCATCGGTCCGGAATCGACTACCATCGGAGGAGCAGGTGCCACCACTGCAGCTACAACCACAGGAGGAGAAGCCGAATCCGCAGCACTTGCCTTGAGCCACGCCATGCCTGCGGCACGGATCAGACCCCGCGCGTGGGTGCCTGAGGATGAAAGATCGATGCGCTCCAAGACCCTCCGTCCCAGCCCCGGAACGCGCGACTCCAAGAGCGCCTCCATTTCGGTCTCCGTCAGCGGTTCAAGCTCGACGACGACTTCCGACAACCGGTCCGCCAACCAACCGCTGAGCCGCGGCACAAAGGCGCTTTCCCAGATATCCCGGTTGAGCGAGAGGATCACATCCAGCCGCTCCACCGACTGGCGGAGTGACCCGAGAAACGCCGCCAGCCGGAGCGCCGCAGTCTCGTCCGTCGAGAATCCCTCCAGATCGTCCGCCACGAGCACCACACGCATCAGAAGCGTCAGCAATCCTAACAAAGCTTCCAGCCGCTCCATTCCGACACCGCCCCCGCCGTGGGCAGCTTCTGCCAGAATTCTAACCCGGTTAGAACTCTCCAGCGGAGCCGACGCAAAGTGGAACAAGACATCCACCCAGAAGGAAACCGCACCCACCGGTAAATTGACCCGATGCGAGAGCTCGAGGCTCAGTCGTTGGCCGAGCACCTCGAAGTTCTCACGCGCCCAGTGCGCCGTGACCGCATTCGGATGATGGAAATCAAACGTCTCTATCGGCCGGTTTCGCAAGGCCGTGAGCGCTCCCTCACGGTCCTGGCAGGGAACCTCGCCAGACGCCACCAAAGGCTGCAGCGCGGAGGCGAAAAGCCGCCGGCTCACCAGGTCAAGCGCAGTCAGCCCACCGGATGCCGGTAGCTGACGGACCAGGCGGCGCAACGTATCGTCCGTCACCGAAGCCGCATCGATCCGGCAGCCGGATGCCGCTTGCAACGGCACAAACTCATGCGAAGCGCCGAGGTGATGCTGGATGCGCGACAGCAAATGGGTCTTCCCGTGACCGGCACGCGGCGCGCGCAGCAGGATGCAACGCCCCGATCTCTCAACCGGCACCGCCAGAATATCTGACAGGAGATCGTAAGCTTGTCGGTTCACTGGCTCCGCGTGAGCCACCGGCACTCGACCGAGAGTTTCGAAAAGAACTTGAAACGGATGTTCGCTAGCCATGGGGGTATTCATTCGAAGCGGTGGCAGACTGAAACGCTTTTTTCGCTTTCACAAGACCAGAGGGAAGAAAAACAAGCCTCCCGCAAAGGCGCACGCCGTTGAATTTCACTGACAATCCAGTTCCCCCCTGCTTTCCTAACGAGATGACCCACTCCATCGTAATGACCGTGCTCGGCGGTGATCGCCCGGGACTCGTGAATTCCCTAGCAGCCACCGTCGCAAGTCACGGCGGAAACTGGTTGGAAAGCCGGATGGCCAGGCTCGCCGGACAGTTTGCCGGCATCGTCCGCATCGAGTGCCCTGCGGCAACGGTGGACGCACTCATCGCCGCGCT
>JBOFET010000216.1:0-27547 GCA_051648225.1 Luteolibacter sp. | reverse complement strand
CCTGAGGAAATCATCGAAGTCCGCGCGGCGGATGTGCATCTCCTCCAACGTGTCCACGAGCGGGATTACATCCAGAAAATCGAGTCCGGCCTGCTCGGGCGGAAGGAGCAATTGCTTCTCGGCCTGCCGGTCACGCCCAAGCTCTATCAGCGCAGCGTGACCGAGGTGGAGGCCACTCGCCTTGCCTGCCACGCCGCGCTGGCCGAGGGCGTCGGCGTCTGCCTCGCGGGCGGCACTCACCACGCGTTCCGCGAGCATGGCGAGGGGTATTGTGTTTTCAACGACGTCGCCATCGCCATCCGCGACCTGCAGGACAAGCAGCCGAACATCAAGATCATGGTCGTGGACACCGACGCCCATCAGGGAAATGGCACCGCCGCCCTGCTCGGCGACGACCCGCGGGTTTTCACCTACTCGATCCACGTCGGCAGGAATTATCCGACGAAAAAGGTCACCGGCTCGCTCGACGTCGAGACGGTGCGCTTCGTCGAGGGTGAGATGTATTTGAAACAACTCTTCGTCAGCCTGGCCGGTGCGCTCGATGCCTTCGCGCCGGATCTGGTCATCTGGATATCCGGCGCGGACAACCACCGGAACGACCGCTTCGGTCAAATGCACCTCTCACTCAAGGACATCCAGCGCCGCGACGAAGTCCTGCTCAGCGCCTTTATCAAAAATCGCATCCCGGTGGCCGTGCTCTACGGCGGCGGCTACAACCGGCAGCCGGAGTTCACCGCGAAGCTGCATCGCAACACCATCGCCACCGCCAAGCGACTCGCCAGCGAGTTCCGCGGGCTGTGATCACGATTTCCCGGCAGATTCGGCATCCCCGATGCTTTGAGGAAATCTCATGTCCAAGGGCCTCGCCATTCTCACCTCCGGCGGCGATTCCGCAGGGATGAATCCCGCTGTGAAATGCGCCGTCGATTACGCGAACCAGCGTGGCTATGAAACGCACCTCATCTACGACGGCCTGCGCGGGTTGATCGCGGACAAGATCGTGCCCGCCACCCGCGAGTTGGTTTCCGGCATGCTCCACCACGGCGGCACCCGACTGCGCTCGTCGCGCTCGCCCGAGTTCTTCGACATCGAGGTGCGCCGCAAGGCTTACGAAAACCTCAAGCGCCGTGGCATCGGGAATCTCATCGTCATCGGCGGGGACGGTTCTTTCCGCGCGCTCAACCAGTTTTTCGCCGACTTCGGCGTGCCCTTCGCCGGCATTCCCGCCACCATCGACAACGACATCGCGGGCACCGACTACTGCCTCGGCGTGGACACGGCGCTCAATGTCATCCGCGAGGCGGTGGATTCCATCCGGGACACGGCCAGTTCGTTTTCCCGCGCCTTCGTCGTCGAGGTGATGGGCAGGCACTGTGGCTACCTCGCCCTCACCAGCGCCCTCGCCTGTGGGGCGGAGATCTGCCTCGTCCCGGAACTGCCTTACAACCTCGATACCATCGGGGCGCGGCTAAAATACGACATCGCGAATGGTCGCCGCTACGTCATCGCCGTGGTCGCGGAGGGAACGAAAATGGGCGATTACCTCACCCGCTGGATCAACGATTCCATCGGCATGGAAGCCCGGCTCACCGTGCTCGGCCACATCCAGCGTGGCGGCTCACCCACCGTGCTCGACCGGGTGATGGCCTTTAAATTCGCCGTCGCCGCAGTGGATTCTCTCGAAGCCGGGCAGACGAACTCGATCATGGTCTATCGGGATGGCACCTACGGCCATCTGCCGATCCAAGCAGTCGCAGATGCCCGCTACAAACTCGACCCGGCGCTGCTCAAGCTGGCCGCGCCGCTCGCCAGCTAGTCCTCGTCCTCCACCGTTTGGGCACGCGGCACCTCCAGCGGGATTTCCTCTTCCACCACCGCGCTGGCTCTAGGAATTTGGGGAATCTTGGGAATCTCAGGGAAAACCGGCATCGCGCGAAGTGGCGGAGTCTCCTCCACCGGAGCCGCTTTCGCAGGCGGCGGCATTTCCTCCGTCACTGGTAGCGCGCGCTGCGGCTTGACCAGCACCGGCTTTGGTGGTGGAGCCTCCTCCACGACGGCGGCCTTCTGCGGTGTTACCTTCATTTGCTCCTTGGTCGGCGGGCTTTTGCGCATGCGGATCTCGACGCGGCGGTTCGCGGCCTGCTCCTCGGGCGTGCCGGTAATCACGATCGGCTCATAGCGCCCGAAGCCGCGGGTGGCGATCTTCGCAGAATCCATCCGCAGGGAATTGACCAGGTAGGCCTTCACCGCCTCCGCGCGCTGGATCGAGAGATTCAGGTTAAACTCATCCCCGCCGACGAGGTCCGCGTGGCCCTCGATCCAGCAGTAGAGTTCCGGGTTCCGGTCCATCAACAGCCCCAGTTTCATCAGGCCGATCTTGGCGCTCTCGCGGAGGTCGGCGCTGTTGAACTCGAAAAGCAAATCGCTTGGCAGCAGGGTTTTCTTGCTGAGCAGCACGTTCGGCGGGAGGTCGAGCAGATTGTCGAGCGAGGTGACTCCGTCCAGAGTGCCGTTTTCCGCCTTGCCGTTGGCCCCTTTGCGGATCAGGTCTTCGGTGAATTTCCCGATTTCCGAGTCGTCCACCTCGACGGAGCCGGGATCGACCGTGATCTGGCCGATTTCGGCAGGCTGGAGGTTCGCTGGCTCGCGACCGAGTTCCAGGACCTCGGCATCGACTTCCAGGCCGGAGGAAATTTCGAGCGCGGCGGCTTCCGGATTCCCCTCCAGCGCCGGGTTCTGCATCTGGAGCGCGTATTCCGCCTGCACCACGTCTGGCTTGATGTCGATTTCCATGTCCTTCGGCAGGATGTCCAGCAGCTCAATCTCATCGAGCAGCGCCGCCGTATCGGTGGGCGGCTGGATCACCTCCTCCGGTGGCAGCGATTGCTCGTTTTCCATCGGCCGGACCTCCACTTGGCGGATGTCCACCGGGCGGGTGCCGATTTCCTCAGGTGTCTGGAAGTCGATGACAATTTTCAGTTGGTCGAGCGCGAAAAACGCGACCACATGCAGGAAGATGGAGAGCAGCATGGCCACCGCCGCCCACCAGCCGAGACGGTCCGGCCCCGGCAGCCGGTAAGCCCCCGTATCGCGAGATGCGCTCCATGAATATTCGCCCGCCATGCCGAAATGATACGCCGATCCATTCTGCTGGCAATCACCGGGAAATTTGATTATTGCGCGCTTGGCACCGCTCGTGCTCCCTCGCAAACAACATCCTCAACACCATGGCTACCAAGAAGAACGCATCCAAAACAACGGAGGCCAGCCCGGAGGAGACCTCCAAACCCGTTGCCAAAAAAGCCGCCAAAAAAGTGGCTGTGAAAAAGGCACCTGCCAAAAAGGCGGCTCCGGCCACCGCCAAAAAGACCCTCGCGAAAAAAACTGCCACCAAGCCATCTCTCGATGTCATCGCCCGCGCCGCTTATCTGAACTACCGCCGCCGCGTGGAACTCGGGCTGCCCGGAGACTCCCACGGCGACTGGCTGGAGGCCGAAAAGCAGGTTTCCGAACAAGCATGACTGCGTCGGAATTTTCACGTCTTCCGGCTTGGACAGTGGCGGAATCGCCCTCACAGTCCGCCGCGTGAACCCCTGCTCATCTCTCGGCATCGGCCTGGCCGGATTCGGAACCGTCGGCTCCGGCGTCTGGAACACCCTGCAACGCAACGGTGAACTCATCACCGGGCGCACCGGCGGCGGCGTGACCCTGCACATCGCTCGAATTCTCGTCCGCGACCTCGCCAAAGTCCGCGCCACCACCAGCGAGGTGCCGGCGGAGATCCTCACCACCGACTGGAAACAACTCGTCGCAGACCCTGCGGTGGACATCGTCGTCGAGCTCATCGGCGGCACGACCGACGCTTTCGACATCGTCGCTGCCGCCCTGCGCGCGAAAAAGCCGGTCGTCACCGGAAACAAAGCACTGCTCGCCGAGCGCGGCGTCGAGTTGTTCGCCATTTCCCGGGAGATGGACACGCCCATCCATTTCGAAGCCGCCGTCGCCGGTGGCATCCCGATCATCCGCACCGTGCAGGACTCGTTCATTGGCAATCAGATCCATTCCTTCACCGGCATCATCAACGGCACTTCAAACTACATCCTCGGCCGCATGACCGATGCTGGTCTCACCTTCGAAGCCGCGCTCGCCGAAGCCCAAGCCCTCGGTTACGCCGAGGCGGATCCCGCTCTCGATGTGAACGGCTGGGACGCCGCACACAAGGCCATCCTGCTCGCTACGCTGGCCTACGGATTTCCCATCGACCCCGCATCCATCCACGTCTCCGGCATCGAGCAAGTCCGCCCCATCGACATCGCCTTCGCCAAAAACCTCGGCTACGTCGTCAAGCTGCTCGCCGTCATCCGCGAGCACGCCGATGGTGCGGTGGAACTGCGTTTGCAGCCGTCCTTCATCGCCCAGTCCAATATCCTCGCCTCCGTCCACGGCGTCTTCAACGCCGTCGCCGTCCACGGCGACACCGCCGGTGAATCCCTCTTCTACGGCCGGGGTGCTGGCCAGGACCCCACCGCCTCCTCCGTCGTCGCGGACCTCGTGGAAGCCGCCCGCTCACTCGGCCCCGCCGCCGGCCACCGCGGGTTCCTGCCCTACCGGGAAAGCGGAAAAATCCTCCCCGTCGGCGAGACCTCCACAGCGTATTACGTGCGTTTCGACGTCACCGACCGCCCCGGAGTCATCGCGGAAATCGCCACCGTGCTGGCCGAGCACCGTATCGGCATTTCCGGCACTCACTCCCCGGTAAATCCCGTGAATCCGGACGCCGCCTTCGTGGACATGGTCTTCCTGTTGCACAGCTGCCCCTTCGGAAAACTCCAGACCGCCCTTGCGGAAATCGAAGCGCTCGACTGCATCAACAGCACGCCCGTGGTGTTCCGGATCGAGAGCCTCGGGTGAGGTGGCACAGGCATTTGAACTTCCTCAAATGCCATCATCCGTTAATCGCCCGATTCAGGATCGTTGGATGTTGAAGGTCGGATTAACTGCACTCGAAATGCGTGAGTCATCACGGATAGCTCTTTAATCGCCAGAAGACCTTTGGTTCGGATGAAGTGACCGTTCGGAGATTCACACCGTGTTGGCAGGTAAACGGAAACGCTCCAATGTTTCTCCAGCTGGTGAGCGATGTGCTTTCTTGCAGCCAGTATAGGTTTCCCGGGGTCCCGGTGAATGACATTTCGAAACTGGTCGGTCCGGTTTTGCGAAAACCCAGGACTTCCGGCAAGGTGGGAAGCACCAAAGAGGCATCGATGCCATTGACAGTGGCACCAGCGGGGACGGTGACATTCGTGGCTGAGTTTACTTCAAGTGCATCTTGGTGGTATTCCGTGATGTGGTTGCCATTCGTATCACGGAATCCGATTCGGTAATCTCCAGCCACTAGCCCACCGAGCTGGTAGCTGCCGTCTGCCTGTGTCATGGCGCTACCTAGCTGGGAATAGGGTACCGTTGATTGGTAAATAGCCACACTGATGCCCCCCAGCGGCGTAGTTCCGTTTGGTCCGGTGACGGTGCCTGTAATCTTGGAAGCCAATGCCAATGACGCGTTGAAACCCGAAACGGTGGTGGTCTCTCCTACGGTGATACTTGTCGCCGAAAACACGGAGGTAGCATTATTGTGATACTCAGCGATGTAGTTGCCATCAGGATCACTGAAACCGATTTGGTAAGTTCCGGCCGTCAGACCACCGAGTTGGTAGCTGCCGTTTGCCTGGGTCATTGCAGTACTCACCGTTTCCCACGACCTTGTTGATAAGTAAGCTCTTACCTCGATGCCTGCAAGTGGGGTGGTTCCATTCGGACCGGTAATAGTGCCGGTGATTTTTGAAGCCAAGGTCATGGAGGCATCAATGCCGGATGCCGTTGTATTTTCTGCGATCACGATGCTTGTGGCCAAAACCACGTCAACTGCATTGCTATAAAACTCTCTCGCATAGCTGCCGCTGGGATCGCTGAATCCAACCCGATACGGTCCACCGGGCAATCCACCGAACTGCAGGTTGTTTAGCTGGTAGCTGCCGTCAGCCGCGGTCGTAACGGAGTGTATGGGATACCAAAAGCTATTCGCAGAATCATACAAGCGGTAAGCGGTCACTGTGATGCCTGCTAACGGGGTGGTTCCATTTGGCCCGGTAACTGAGCCAGTAATCTTTGGAGCCAACCTTAATGAAGCGTTGATATTAGGGACCGTCGTGTTTGCGGCTACGATGATGCTGGTGGCGGAAGAGAGGGACGCTGCATTGTCGTAATACTCGTCAAGAAAACTCGTGTTGAAGTTGTTGAACTCAAGTCGGTAGGTCCCGGGCGACAAAGATCCCAGCCGATAGGTACCATCTGGCAGCGTGCTTGAAGCGCTGCTGTAATCCCAGCTATTGCTGGCGGGATTGAACCGGTAAGCGAACACCAAAATGCCCGACAACGGGGTAGTTCCATCCGGGCCGGTGACGGTGCCCGTAATCCTGGACGCCAATTCAAGCGACGCATTGATGCCTGTAACCATTGTGTTTCCCGCGACTACAATATCCACAGCGGAATCTACCTCCGGGACATTGTCGTAGTACTCCGTTTGGTAATTTCCATTCTCAAAATCCAAAAACTCAATTCGATAGTTATCGCTTCTCAAGCCACGGATCGTGTAGGCCCCATCGTTGCCGGTTGTTCCAAAGTAAAGGGAGCTCCAGTATGCAGAAGGACCTTCGCCAACCTTGTATGAGGCGATTGCAGAGATCCCAGCCAGCGAAGTAAAACCATCTGGCCCGGTAACGATCCCGGAAATCCTCGACGTAGTGTCGTTTTTGATACTAAGGCCAGCTTGTCCCCGGGCATCTTGATAGCCGTAGATTGCAATGCGATAGGTCGTGCCTTGCACGACGTCGATGAAAATGGCGCTTTGCGGGCCATCGTAATAGTCATTTGAATCGATTTCACTCAACGTTGCCAAAGTCGAACCCGTCCAAACAGCTAGAATCGTATCAAAATCACTGCCCAAGGTGTCGATCTGGACGGATCCTGTCATCGGCGAAGTCCAAGTGAACCAAACGGAAGCTTCGCCATAGTTGATCGGTCCCGTTCCGGACACGGTCGGCTGCGGCTCATCAACCTGCAAAGTTGCATCTACATTTGAACCGGTCGCGGTTGCTGGGAAACCAATGACCACGGTTGGCGCGGAAAACGAGTCATTTGCCGGTGCGGCGAGGATGGCGCTCTGAAGACCAAGACCCACGAGGAGACATTTCAACAGGCTGAGAGAAAACTTTTTCATTTCCTCGCAGGGTAATGAGACAACTTAAAGCGAGTCAAGCCACGCAGACAACGGATTCCGTGAACGAAGCGACTATCGACCGCCGAGCAAATCAAGAACAGGCAGGAACGCCTTGTCTCACATCTCGCTCACTGCGCATTCTCCGCTGGGTAGCGGAAGTGGCGCTGAATGCTATAGTCGAAGAGGATGTTCTCCCACTTCACGCCCGCGCCCATGTTGTGGACGACCCATGGCTCGCCGGCGCGGTCGCCGGGGCCGGGAACGACGATGCCGATGTGTTTCTCCGCATTTCCCAACTCCCAGACCACGATGTCGCCGGGGCGGTAGTCGGAGGCGTTCCGGGAGGGGCTGGGCGTCTGGCCGGTGGCAAGCGTCTGGCCTTTGTGCTCGAAGAAGCGCTGGAGATTGGCCACGCGGCGGTGGTCGATGTTGGTGTCCGGAGCGGTTGCACCCCACAGGCCGGGGTAGCCACGGAAATTCGCGGACATGTCTTCATGAACCTGCACCTGCAAGTCGATGCCTTTGCTGCGGTAACAACGCACCACCACGTCGGCGGCGACTCCTCGATTGGCTGGGAGGTCGCCGTTTGGATAGGCGATTTTGTAGTAGGAAGGATCGTAGCTCACCGTTTCACCGGAATGGGCGAGCGCGGCGGCTGCCAGACCGCTACCGAAGTCCGGGGCGCTGTTGAGCGAGGAAATCAGCAGGCCGGCGTTCTCCGCAGAGGTGACCACCTGCGTGGCCTTGAGGAAGGGCAGGAGCGGGCGGCCAAACCAAAATCCCATCCCAAGTGCGATCACGATGATCACCCATCCGCCGAAGAAATTGCGCCGTTTCGGCTTCTTCGGACGCGGGCCGATGTATTCGATGGTGTTGTAAAATCCAGAACGTGAGCGAGGCATGAGCTAACTTGTTGCTAGGAGCGAAGCAAATCAGAGGCCGAAATACCATCTAATTTCAGAATTTTTTAAAATTCCATCAGGAACGAGGCATCATCTCCACACTCGACACCCCGACTCGGCACCCGCCAAGCTTCGCGGCATGACGGTGTTGACGAGTCTCCGACGAAAGGTGTGGGGCGGGTTGGATGTCCCGCTTTTCGGCCTTGCATCGGATGTTGCAGGCTTGCCGCTGGATGTCCCGGCGGCGTTTTCCCTCGTGGTCGATCCACGATATCTTTGGTTCATCGCCAACCACCGGAAGCCGGCGCTGATCCATCCCCAGGCGCGTCCCGGCGGATTTCAGGCCGATCTCTGGCGCTACGATGTCGCCGAGTTGTTCGTCGCAGACCCGGCGACAGGGCGGTATTTCGAGTTCAATCTCGCGCCTAACGGTGCTTGGTGGTCGTGTGAGTTCACCGCGCCGCGGGTCCGGGCGGAGGAGGTGGAAATCGCAATGCCTGAGGTGGCCACCTTCTCGGAAATGGCGCCGGACGGGTCATGGGTGGCAGCCATGGCGTTGCCCGTCGATCTGTTGAAGGCGCGGCTGGACTTCGGCCCTGCGACGCGGCTCAACGTGACGATGATCCTGGAATCGCCCCGCCAGAGGTTTCTCAGCGCGGCGGATCTGGGAGAAGGTGCGCCGGATTTCCATCAGCCCGGCAAGTTTTCGCAGGTGGTTTTCCAGCCTCTCCCGGAGTGAAAACCATTTTTCGCGACGTGATCATCACTGCTTGGCCTGGGTGCAAACCCGTGCTAGAAACCACCGGTGGTTAGACGTTTCCAGATCGAAGACATGGTCGCGCAGGATGCGTCCGGCGTCGTTTTCCGCGCCCTGGATGTGGAGACCGGGCTTCCAGTCGCCGTGCGTCGGTTTTTCCCTTTCGGCGCGAATGGCGGCGGCCTCAGCGTGCCGGAGCAGGCGGACTACAATGCCGCCATGGAGCATTTGGCGGGCATCCGCCACCCTGCCATGCGGGCCATCATCACGGGGGGATGCGATCCGGTGGATGGCATGCCCTTCATCGCCACCGAGTGGGTTGAGGGTCAGCCCCTCCAGATCAAGCTCGAGCAAGCGCCGCTCACGCCCGCGGAAGCCACTCATCTGCTGACCCTGGCCATCGAAGTGTGCTGGCAGATCTCCCAAGTGCTGGGTGCGGAAGCCGTGTGGATCGAGACCGACGTGCAAACGATCATCGTCGGTGCGGAGGGCGACGGGCGCGACATCACTTTCTGGATTTCTCCGCTGAAGTGGCTCGGCAAAAACGACGGCGAGCGCGGCATGAAGTCTCTCGCAAGTCTCACCGAGGATGTGATGGGTTGGCGTGGGAAAATGATTCACGATCACGAGGGCGGCGGACTCGGCGGCTGGCTCAAATGGCTGCGCCAAGCGCCACCCCAGACGAGTCTTCATCAAGCTTGGGAAAAACTCGCTGCCGCTGCCCAGAGCACTGCGCCTCCGCCGGCAAGACGGTTGGCGCGACCACCGGTCCTCGCCGCCATCCCGGTGCGGAGAAAGGCCCCATCCAAGATCCCGTTCCTCATTGGCAGCACTCTGACGCTGACCGCAATTTCGTTAGGAGGCTGGGGATTGATCCAGTGGAACAACGCTCGTCTGAACGTCACGACCGATCCAGTGACGAGAGTAGAGCAGCCCGGCGAAGTGACTACCACGTCCGAGATACCGCCGGAGGCTGCGGCTTTTGTTAGCGAGGGGGCTTCGGAAATGATCCCGGGCGGAACTTCCAAGCCGGGAACCAAGACCGCCGAGCAGGTCCGCCTGGATGCTGCAGAGTTTGGCAAATCGCTCCAGAATGCCGAGCAGGCGAAGGCTGACAGAATTGCCGCTGTCGCCGCGAGAAACGGGATTCACTACCTTGAGGATTCGGAGTTGCTGCTTGATCGGAAGGGGGATGAAGTCATGCTGGAGGGGAAACTTGATGCGGTTGAGAGATCGAACAATGGAAAAGGGAAAACCATCTATCTGATATTTTCTGGTGGCAGGGCACGCGGCGGAGTCGAGATCGCGAAGGCTGCGGGGGATCTGGCGGAGTCCGCCCTTGCAGGACTCATTGGCAAAAAATTGCAGATCAGAGGAATTGTCAAAATCGACGGTGTCAGCCCGAGATTCCCGGTGGTGGTTGTCAAAACGCGGAGCTCGATTCAAGAGACCCCATGAGCGACTCCACTCCGTCCGCCGTGCCAGCCTTCGCAGTCGTCGGCCGGGTGAACATGGGGAAATCCGCCGTGATCGCCACGCTGCTAGAGATCGATGACAATGAACTCGTGCGGGTCAGCCCGACGCCGGGCGAGACCACGCGATGCCAGTCGCACCGGATCGTTTTTGGCGACCGCGAGTGCGTGCGCTTCATCGACACTCCGGGATTTACCAGGCCGGTGGAGGCGATGCGCGCCATCCAGCGCCTCCACGGTGAGGGCACGCCCGGGCTAGAATCCCTGCGCGCCTTCGTCAGGGAGGCGGGTGAGGAATTCACCGATGAGAAGCGTCTGCTAGAGCCGCTGCTCGCCGGTGCTGGCATCCTCTACGTCGTCGATCCCGCCAAGCCGCTGCGGGACGATTTTCTGGCAGAAATGGAAATCCTCCGCTGGACTGGGCGTCCCCGCCTCGCCTTGCTCAACCGCCGCGACGATGCCACAGGACCCGACGAAGATGCCTGGAAATCCCGCCTCGGCGGTGCCTTCAACCTCGTCCGCACCTTCGACGCGCACCACGCCCGCTACGACGAGCGACTGCGGTTGCTCAAAGCGCTGCTAGAGATCGAGGAAGCCCACCGCGAGCGGCTGGAGGAGACCATCCTGCGGGTCGAAGACGAGTGGCGGACCCGCCGGGACGAGGCGGCGGAAGCGGCGCTCGGTTTCCTCGAAGCTGCCCTCAGCTTGCGCGTCAGCGCTACCCTTGAAGAGCGCGACCTCACGCTCCCTTCACGTCGGGAGAAGAAGAGCGAGCTGCTTTCGAAACAGTATTTCACCGAGCTCGCCGATCTCGAGCGCACCTGTTTCAAGAACCTGCTTACGATCTATCGGCACCATTTGCTCAAGGCGGACACCCGGCCCGAGGCGTTCCGGGGCATCGATCTGGAGAGCGGAGAAACCTGGACCAAGTGGGGCCTCGCCCGCGGCCAGTTGGCCGCAGTGTCCGCATTCGTCGGCGGCTCCGCAGGTCTCGCGGTGGATGCTGCGACGGGTGGACTTTCGCACGGTGCGGGCACCGTGTTAGGCGCACTTGGCGGCGGCATCGCCGCGTGGTTCAAGGGCGGCAGCCTGCCAGACCTGCGCATCTCGCTGGGCGGCGGCATGACGCTCGCTACCGGCGAGGGGAAATCCCTGACCATGGGCCCGCCGCGTAATCCGAATTTCCCATGGGTCCTGCTAGATGGAGTGCTTTCGCGCTACCGGCAGATGCTGGCCCGCGCCCACGGGCGGCGAGACGAGGAAATCCTCGCTGGCGAAGACACCGGCCTCACCCGTGGATTCCCGGCAGACAGAAGATCCTTGCTCGCGAAGTGGTTCAACAGCTGTCTCAAAGGCTCGCCTAACCGAGCGCTGGAGCCAGAGGTGTTTTCCGCGCTGGTGGAGTCCCTCGAAGAAGCCGGGCGCTGACTCCAGGCCTTCACGGCAACTTCTTCACATACACCGGGGCGAGGCTGGCGATGCAGCACAAGGCCAGCACGAACAGACCCAGGCGGGTCGTCGGGAATTCCTTACCCACCAGAAAAATGCCCACGAAGCCCACTGCCTCTGAGAGTGCGAGACCGATGATCATGGCAGGCAGTAGCTTGGGCGCGGTCTTGATTTTCGGAATCACCGTGAAGCGAATCGTCAGTGCCGCCAGCGCCAGCACACCCGCGATGACCAGAAACAGCGTAGGCGGGTCTCCCTGATCCACGCCTTTTGGAATCCCGCCACCCACGAAAAACTGGATCAGAACGAGTCCTTGCAGAATGGCGAACCAGACAATCCAGAAAATTAGAAAAGTCGGCGGGGCGGGTGAGTCTTGGCGGGGTGTCATGGCGGAAGTCTTCGGCCCCGAAAGTTCCCGAAACTTGGCGGGGTGGCGAGATTATTGCTCGATGCTCTGGACCCCCGCGTGCGGATGCTATTCAGTTTCCCGCAGTGAGTACCCGTCCTACACCCGCCGCCGCCGCCGACCTCGAAATCAAGGACGCCCAACTGATTTTCAAACGCGTCTGGGAGGAGCTGGAACAAGACGTGGGCCGGGAAAAACTTCACTTCCCCAAGCAGCTCATCCTGCTCGGCGGAGCTCCCGGCTCGGGTAAGGGAACGAACACTGACTTCATCTGTGAGATCCGTGACATCGCCTCGCCACCCATCGTGATCAGCCAATTGCTCGACTCCCCGGAGGCGAAAAAAATCAAGGCCGGTGGCGGCATGGTCGGTGACGAGGAAGTGCTCCGGCTGCTGCTGCGCGAATTGTTGAAATCCAATTTCCGCGACAGCGCGGTGTTAGACGGATTCCCACGCACCACTGTGCAGGTCGAGTGCCTCAAGATGTTTTATGACCAAATGATCTCCCTCCGTCGGGAGTTCGCCAGCACCCCGCAAGCGCACCACTTCCGTCAGCCGACCTTTCACATCATGGTGCTTTTCGTGGATGAGGCGGAGAGCATCGAGCGCCAGCTCAAGCGCGGACGTGAGACGCTGTCGCACAACGCCGAGGTCCGCGAATCCGGCGTCGGCGAGCTTGCCGAAGAGCGCGCCACCGACTTCGACCCCCAACTCGCCCGCAACCGCTACCGCACCTTCAAGGAGAAAACCTACGACGCACTCGTCTCCCTCAAGCAAATTTTCCACTACCATTTCATCAACGCCCAGGCGCCGATCGAAATCGTCCGGCAGAACATCATCCGCGAGCTTGCCTATCAGAGTTCGCTCGAGCTTGACCCCCGCACCTATGACATCCTCCGGCTGATCCCGCTCGCCGAGGAACTCGTTCGCGAGGCACGCCAGGAACTTGTCAACCGGCTCGATAGCTATCAGATCGAGCACCCGCAGCTGCTCAAAGCGGTGGTCGATTTCATCCAGAGCAGGATGATGCCCGTCATCGCGCGCTACGCCATCAGCGGGCGGGCGATGATCAATACCGAGGACAAGCTTTTCAACGATCCGGTGGCGATCGCCATCCTCATCGACATTTTCTCCGAGCGTGGGTTCCGGGCGAGCGTGGACATCCACCTTCAGGAAGTGCCGGAGCGCTTCGACCTCGCCACGGGTAAAATCGAGACCCGCGAAAAACGGGTCTATCGGATGATCGTTCTTTTCGAGGGATCGAAAATCCGCCGCGGCTGACGTGACTCACCTTCTGTGAGGTGGATTTGAACTTCAATCAAGTGGATTGGCGCTCGATCCGGAAAATCCTGCTAGTTCAAATTCGAGATCGTCTGGAAGATGGCGGTGATCATCAGGTAGGCCATGGTGCCGATGAGGCCGGCCATGACGATGAGGACCACCGGCATGACGAGCGCCATGATGCGTTGCAGGCTTTTGTCGAGCTCCTTGTCGTAACGCTCGGCGGCGCGACGCAGCGAGTGGTCGATGCGGCCGGTCTGCTCGCCGACGGAAATCATGTCGATGAGCAGGGGAGGGAAAGCACCATTGCGGACGAGGGCTTTGGAAAAGGAGCGGCCGTCGCCGACTTGGGCGATGACCTTGTCGAGCTCGCCGCGGAGGCCGCGGTTCTGGGTGGCGTCGCGGGAGAGTTCGAGCGCGCGGAGGAGTGGCAGTCCGTTGCCGACGAGGTTGGCCATGGTTTCGAGGAACTGGACGTAGAACCGGCTGGTGATGACCGGGCCGATGAGGGGGATCCGGAGTTTCATCCGGTCCCAGGCGGGTTTGTTCGCATCGTTGTCTTTCCAAGCTTTGAAGAAAAGCAGCGCGGCGAGGAGGGTGATGATCATGACGATCCACCACTTTTTGATAAACGCGGAGGCACCGATGAGGATGGCCGCGCCGAGTGGCATTTTCCCGCCGCTGGTCTCGATGAGGGCGGTGAGCTGCGGGATGAGGACGGTGATGAAAATGATGGAAACGCCGACGCCGGCGAGGATCAGGAACGCCGGATAGATCATCGCGAGGATGAGACGGGCCTGGAGCTCGGCGAGGGTTTTCAGGTAGTGGGCCTGGCGCTTGAGGATGTCGTCAAGTGCGCCGGACGCTTCACCGGCGGCGGCGAGCGAGCAGTAAAGCGGGCCGAAGCTGGGGCTGACTTTCTTGAGGGCGACGGAGAAATTGACGCCGTCGCGCACGATCTGGCGGATTTTGAAGGAAACGGCCTTGAGGTTGCCGAGTTCCTGGCGGTTTTCCATGGATTTGAGCGCGGGTTCGAGCTGGAGGCCGGCGCTGAGCATGTCGGAAAGTTCCTCGGTGAAGAGCACCACTTCCTGGCGCTTGAGCTTGATCGGGCCGTCCGGGATCGCGGTTTCCTTGGACTCCTCCTTGCCTTTGGGAGCGTCCTTGTCGTCGGCTTTGGACTTGGTGCTTGCGCTGGTTTTTTTCGCAGAAGCGGCCGCAGCGGTTTCCTTGAGATTAACCGGTTGAAGGCCTTTTTTATCGAGCATCCGCAGCGCCTCCGGGCGGTCCGTCGCATCGACCTCGCCGGTGGTGACGGAGCCATTGGAGGCGAGGGCTTTGTAGGCGAAGATGGGCATGATAGAGGGGAATGAATCGTTTAGTCTGCATTCATACTTTTAAGAATTTTCCGGGCGAGATTCTCTTTAATTTCGTTGTGTCGTGGAATGGTTTCGGTGACTCCGGTCTTTGGGTTGGTCCATATCGAGTGAGCGGCTCCTTCACGTTTGAGAAAACAACCTGCAACTCGAAGCTTTCTTTCAAGATCGCGGCGTTTCATCCGATCAAAACTGTTTCACGAATCACATCGTCAGGTAGTCCGCGAAGGATGTCAGCGGTTCGATCTTCCATCAAAAGCTCAATGGCTTCTTTCAAACTCTGGCGGGTTTCTTCAATCGTTTCGCCCTGGCCGTTTGCGCCGGGGACTTCTGGGCAAATCGCCCAGTAACCTCCTGCGGGATCGGCTTCGATGAGTGCGGTCAATTCGGCTTTCATTTCGATATTCGATGTTGGGCGTTCGATGCTCTCTCACTCTGCCCCGCCGATGTCGGAGGAGGTGACGGAGATGACTTCCTCAAGGGTGGTCTCGCCTTTCATGGCCTTGTGCCAGCCGTATTCGCGCATTGGGATGTAGCCGTCGCGCACGGCTTGGGCGCGCAGTTCCACGGCTTGGGCGCGGTGGGCGACGAGTTCCTGCATCGGCTGGGTGAGCAGGATGATTTCGTAAATCGCGAGTCGGCCGGAGAAGCCGGTCATGCGGCAGCGGTCGCAGCCCTTTGGCGAATAGACTTGGCCAACGATGTGGGGCGGGATGCCGAGATCGCGCCGGTCTTGGTCCGAAACCTCGCGGGGAGTTTTGCAATGCGGGCAAAGTTTCCGGACGAGGCGCTGGGCAAGGAAGGCGCGGACGGCGGCGGAGACGAGAAACGGTTCCACGCCCATGTCGATGAGTCGGCTGATGCCGCCCATGGCGTCGTTGGTGTGAAGCGTGGAGAAAACCAAGTGTCCGGTGAGCGAGGCGCGGATGGCGATTTCCGCAGTCTCGAGGTCCCGGATTTCTCCGATCATCACGATGTTCGGATCGGCGCGGAGGATGGAGCGCAGCGCGGTGGCGAAGGTCAGGCCGATCTCGTTTTTCACCGCGATCTGCATCACGCCGGTGAGCTTGTTTTCCACCGGGTCCTCGACGGTGACGATACGCCGCTCGGGGTGGTTCACCTCGGTCAGGAAGGAATAAAGGCTGGTCGATTTACCCGATCCGGTCGGTCCGGTGATGAGGATGATGCCGTTGGGCAGGTGCAGGAGAGACTCGATTTTCTTGAGCACAAACGGCTCCATGCCGAGCTTGGCGATGTTGAATTTCTCCTGGTTGAGCAGACGCAGGGAGACGCTTTCGCCCTCCACGGTCGGGACGGTGGCGACGCGGACGTCGATGGTTGCGCCCTCGAACTGGAGGTTGATCCGGCCGTCCTGTGGCACGCGGCGCTCGGCGATGTCGAGGCGGGCCATGATTTTCAAACGGGCGATGACCGAGCTTTGCAGCGCCTTGATGTTTTCCGGCACGGCGATCTCAATGAGGCGGCCGTCGATCCGGTAGCGGATTCGCAGATTAGTGGCGAGCGGCTCGACGTGGATGTCGGTCGCGCGCTGGTCGAGCGCTTCGCGGATGATCTGGTTCACGAACTTGACGACGGAGGCCTCCTCGTCGTCGTCCTGGTCGATCACGTTCGCCTCGTCCTCGCCGCCTTCGAGGTGGTCGTAGTCGAAATCGCGGCCCTCGAGGATCTGCTCGAAGGTGTCGGCTCCCACGCCGTAGAGTCGGCGCAGCGCTTCGTGGAGGCGCTTGCGGGAAACCATGCACCAGTCGATGGGCAGCGCGAGCTCCTGCGCGGCGGCTTGGCGGGCAATGAGGTTGAATGGGTCGAAGGTGGCGAGTTTCAGGCGCTTGTGGTCGCCCTCACCCTCGATGGCGACCGGCAACAAGCGATGACGCAGGGCCAGCCGCGGTCCGCAGGCTTCGCGCAGCGGCAGCGGGATTTCCGGCATCGGGATGCTCTCCAGCCACTCAAGTCCGAGAGTCGTTGCGAGCTCGTGCATGTATTTCTCCTCATCGACCAGACCCGCATCGAGCACGTCGTCGATAGGAGACCGCTGGCGCTGGGCTGCGGTTTGCAGAACCTCGGTGAGGGCAGGGATGTCCTCGCAACCGGTGCGGCGAGCAGGTTCAATCAAAAACTGGGTCATGAGCGGCGCGCGTCTTCTCGCCTAAATGCTAGCCGGGCGCAATCTTGTCTCTCGAAAATGCTGAAATTTCGTGCGATCCGGCACGATCCATGCCCTTTATTTGGTGTGTCGTATCTGGAAATCAAAGACCTCCACACCCATTTCACCCAACGCTCGGGATCGATCCTCACTTCCGGCAAACACACCGTCCGCGCAGTGGATGGCGTGAGTCTGGCACTCGAAAAGGGCGAGATCCTCGGCCTCGTCGGCGAGTCCGGCTGTGGAAAGTCCACCCTTTCCCGCACCGTCATGCAGCTCATCCCGTCCACCTCCGGCTCCGTCATCCTTGATGGCGAGGATCTTTCAAAACTCTCCCCGTCCCAAGTCCGTCGTCGCCGGCTGGATTTCCAAATGGTCTTCCAAGACCCCTACGCCTCGCTCAATCCGCGCATGACCATCTTCTCCACCCTCGCCGAAGCGGTCCGCCAGCGCCACCCGAAGCTCAAAGGCGACGCCCTCTTCAAACGCGTCGAAACGCTCATGGCCACCGTCGGCCTCGATGCCAAAGTCATGCGGAAATACCCCCACGAGTTTTCCGGTGGCCAGCGCCAGCGCATTGCCATCGCCCGTGCGCTCGCTCCGGAGCCGAAGCTCATCATCGCCGACGAACCGGTCTCCGCGCTCGACGTCTCCATCCAGTCGCAGATCCTCAATCTCATCAAATCCCTTCAAAAAGACCTCGGGCTCACCCTGATTTTCATCTCCCACGACCTCGGCGTCGTCCACTACATCGCCGATCGCATCGCCGTGATGCATCAGGGGAAAATCGTCGAATCCGGCCCGGCGGCGAAAGTCTTCCACCAGCCGCAGGCGGACTACACCAAGCGCCTGCTCGCCTCCATCCCCAAGCTGGCAGCTTTCCAATAGCCTGCCCAGATCCGCGCATGTTCGACCGCGTCCACGCCACCCCACCGTGAGGAGCGGCCACCTTTTCGTCGTCTTTTCAGCAGGCGAACGTTGAATAAAGGGACCATAAAGTCCCTTCCCCATTGAGCCGAGGCGGGGTAACGGTGCCCGCCACTTTCTCCGATGTCTGAACTCGATGCCAACCATTCTCCACGGGTTTTCCTGCTGCCCGGCCTCGGGGCCACGGCGGATCTCTTCGCAGACTATCAATTTCCCTTCCTGAACTGCGCGGTGGACTACCCCGCGCCATGCTTGCCGGATGAAGGATTCGCAGACTACGCCCGGCGGCTTGTCGCGGAAAACGGCATTCGCCCCGGGGACAGCCTCATCGGCATGTCGCTCGGTGGCATGCTAGCCTGTGAGATTGCCCGGCACATTTTCATCCGCAAGCTCACGCTCGTCTCCTCCGGCACGGACTCGCAGCACCTCCGGCCCGTCATCCGGCGGATGCGCCCGCTCAGCCGGGTGGTGCCGTGGAAATTCATCCAGCGGGCGCCCTTTCCCACGCCCCTTCTCAGCCACACGCGCAGGCGGGCGCTGGCCATGCTGCGCGCGGCGGATGCGGATTTTCTCCCGTGGGCCTGCCTGCATGCGGCCGATTTCCACTGCCCCGTCCGCCACCCGGACCTCGTTCAGATCCACGGTGACCGGGACCCGGTTTTCCCCATTTCCCGGCAAGCCGTGCACCACATCATCTGCGGCGGGGATCACTTGATGCTGTTGAGCCACCGCCGGGAAATCGAGCCGCTGCTCATCGCCCGGCATGAGGCCCGGCGCGGGGGCGAGGATTCACCGGGAGTGGAAGGAAATAACGGTGACAGGTTCTTCGATAAAAACCCATTGACGCCGTGATCCCACTCTTCCTAAACCTAGGGCGCATGAAAATTACTATCCCAACGTATTTTGCCTTAGCCATGATCTCGCCGCTCTTCGCCGGGGATGATGGAGTCGCTCCAAGCTCGTCACCCGGCGATGCTCCATCCTACGGATCCACCAGCTGGTTCGTCGGTGGCGGCGCTGATTACCTGTTCGACGAGCTCGAGGAACTTTATTGGTACGGGCAAGTCGGCTGCAAGCTGAGTGCTCAATCCGCGTTGTTTCTCGAAGCGGGATGGATTGGTTCTGAGGAAGATGCGAGCTTCGGCGGTATCAGCGTGAGCGCGGATCTGGATATCATTCCGATCACGCTCAACTACAGCTACGAGTTCGCCTTCACCGACAAGCTCTCGATGTATCTCGGTGGCGGTTTGGGAGCGGCTTACAACGAGTTGGACGTCAAAGCTTCGGGCTTCGGGGCGAGCGCTTCTGCTTCGCAGGACGAATGGGTGTTCATGTTGCAAGGTTTCTCCGGCCTGATTTATGAGTTCACACCATCCTTCGAAGGATATGCCGGGCTGCGCTACATGTGGCTGGATGATCCTTTCGGCGTCGGCCTGGAGGATTGGGGCGTCGGCGCAGGCGTCCGCTTTCACTTCTGATTGGCCTCGGGCCAAGCGGCTGATTGCGGGTGCACTCATCGACCCGGTCAGCCGCAACGGGTGCCCGTGAGAAGTAGCCGAGCTCACGCAAGAGTCTCATCGGTGGATTAATGGGATCTGGCGGGAGTTCTCCATGGCAGTGGCACGGGTCAAATCGTCATTTTGGCGGTTGAAACCTCCAGCCGATGCGATTACCGCTGTAAACCAATATGAAAAACCCACCCCGCTTCATCGCATTTGCGACCGCCATCTGCCTTTTTCTGCCCTGCGGCATGGGTTTCGCCGCTACCGTTCCTGAACTGGTCAAAGAGGGTGACGTGCACGACCTGAGTTTCAGACCGCAAGAGGCGCTTAAATCTTATCTGCCCGCCGAGAAGATCGAGCCAGGCAATGTGGATTTGCTGCTCCGCATTGCCCGGCAATACCGTCACCAGATGGCGGATACCGGGGCGGCGGCTGAGAAAATCCGACTCTCCGAAATGGCACACGAGTATGCGCGACGCGCGGTGGCGCTCGCTCCCAAAAACCCGGAAGCCCACCTTTCCGTCGCGATTTGCCACGCCAAGGCGCTCGAACTTTACAGCAACAAGGAAAAAATGGCCGCCCTGCGCCAGGTGAAGCTTTCCACGGACAAATCGCTGGCACTGGATTCCGGAAATGATCTCGCCTGGTATATCCTCGGCCGCTGGCATGAAAAAGTCGCGGAACTCGGCACCCTGAAGCGCAAAGTCGCCGAGTTCGCCTACGGCGGCCTGCCCAAGGCAAGCAACGACGACGCGGTGAAGTGCTTCCAAAGAGCGATCAGCATCAACCCAAACCGTTCGCCCTATCACATCGATCTGGGAATCACCCAGGCCGTCATGGGAAATCACGCCGCTGCTCGCAAACAGATCGAAAAAGGACTGGCGATGCCGAACAAGGGCAAGGATGACCCCGAAACCAAAAAGCGGGGCCGGGACAAGCTCGCGACGCTAAAATGAATCCGGCACATCCGGGGCTGGGGCATGGGGAATGAAATCGCCCGGAAAACCGCGCTAACGGCGGAACTAGGGCTTGCCAGCTAAAATTTTGTCTCAATAGTTCGCGCACCTCGTCGAGGAGTCTCAAATATATTTTTATTATGCCAAAAGAAGGTATCGCAATCATCGGAATCGGCTGCCGGTTCCCAGGGGGGGTCAATGACGCCGAATCATTCTGGAAACTCCTGGCCGATGGTCGCGATGCCGTATCCGAAGTCCCTGCCGACCGCTGGAATGTCGAGCGTTTCTACGATGCGGAACCCGGAATTGCCGGGAAATCCATCGCCAAGCGCGGCGGTTTCCTGGATGAGATCGATCACTTCGACCCGCAGTTTTTCGGCATCTCCCCACGGGAGGCTCCGTATATCGATCCGCAGCAACGGCTTCTGTTGGAAACCGCGTGGGAGGCGATCGAAGACGCCGGAGTTGTGCTGGATCTCGAAGGTGGGACCAACATCGGCGTCTTCATGGGCGTTTCCCACAACGACTATCAAAACATCCAGGGCGGCGGCACCGACCGCAAGGGCATCAGCGCGCACTCGCCGACCGGCAGCGCGCACAGCATCGCGGCGAACCGAATTTCCTACTGCTTCAATCTCAGCGGCCCGAGCCTCTCGATGGACACGGCCTGCTCGTCCGCACTGACTGCGGTGCATCTCGCCTGCGAATCGCTCTATGCCGGGCGCTGCGAAATGGCGATGGCGGGCGGCGTGACGGTGATGATCACGCCGGACGGCTTCATCGGATTCTCCCAAGCGGGCATGCTTTCGCCGGACGGCAAGTGCCAGGCCTTCGCCGCTGAGGCAAATGGCTTCGTCCGAGGCGAGGGCGCGGGCGTCGTCCTGCTGAAGCCGCTCTCCAAAGCCATCGCGGATGGTGATCCGATCCAAGGCGTGATTCTTGGCTCCGCGCTGAACCAAGATGGCCACACCAACGGAATTTCCCTCCCAAGCACTGAAGCTCAAGCCCAACTGGTGCGCGACGCGTGCGCCGATGCGGGCATCCACCCGACGGAAGTCGGCTTCGTGGAAGCGCACGGCACCGGGACCGCAGTGGGCGATCCCATCGAGGCGATCGCGCTGGCGGAAGCGCTTTGCAGTGACCGGAGCACCGCCCTGCCGATCGGCTCGGTGAAAACGAACCTCGGCCACTTGGAGACCGCGGCAGGCGTCGTCGGCTTGGTCAAGGCGATGCTCGTGCTCAAGCGCGGGCAGATTCCGCCGAGTTTGCATTTTGAAAATCCGAGCACCCACATCGACATGGTGGGGCTGAAACTGCGCGTGCCGACGAAGCTCGAAGCCTTCCCGGACCATGGCGCACGGCGCATCGCCGGGGTGAATTCGTTCGGCTTCGGCGGGGCAAATGCCCACGTCATCCTCGCCGAGCCACCGGCACCCGCGCCGAAAGCGGCCGAAGCCGCCCCGGCAAACCGCTCCTGGCCGATTGTCATTTCCGCCCGTTCCGAGGACGCGCTGAAGGCCACCGCCGCCCGCCTTGGCGACTGGATCGAGGCGCATGAGCTTGGAAATGGCACTTCTCCGGTCCTGCCGAAACTTACCTACACGCTCGGCGTCCGCCGGAATCATCACCAGCACCGGCTCACAATGGCCGCGAGTTCGTCCACCGAGTTGACCGAGGAGCTGCGTGAATTTGCCGCAGGGACGGCGGTGAGCACAGCCCGCTCGTCCTTCACGCCGCGGCCGGAATTCGCACCGCGCATCGCCTTCGTCATGAGCGGCCAAGGTCCGCAGTGGTGGGGCATGGGCCGTGAGCTGATGCGCAACGAGCCGGTCTTCCGCGAAACCATGGAAGCCTGCGCCGAAGCCATGCGCCCTTACGCGAGCTTCTCGCTGCTCGAAGAACTCGCCCGCGACGAGGCGGATTCGAGAATCCAGCAAACCGAGATCGCGCAGCCGACGATTTTTGCGATGCAGCTCTCACTGGTCGCACTTTGGAAATCTGTCGGCGTCGAGCCAGCCGCCGTCGTCGGCCACAGCGTGGGCGAAGTCGCGGCTGCCTGCGTGGCGGGAATTCTTAGTTTGGAAGAAGGTGCCCGGGTCATCGTCCTGCGTGCCCAGATGATGCATGAGTGCGCCCGCGGTGAGGGCACCATGTTGGCGGTGAGCCTGTCGGAGGAAGAGGCTCTGGAGTTGATTTCCCGGCATGATCAAACGGTAAGTATCGCGGCTTTCAACGGCCCACGCTCGCTGACTTTGGCAGGCATTCCTTCGGCGCTGGAAGCTATCCGCGCCGAGTTGGAGCCGCAGAACATCTTCGCCCGCTTCGTGAAAGTGGATCACCCGTATCACCATGCGATGATGCAGCCAGCGGCGGACAATCTCACCACCAAGCTCCCGGACATCGCACCGCAGGAAGAGACTCTGCCGTTTTTCTCCACGGTGACCGGTGACCGCTGCGCTGGCAAAGATTGCGTCGCCGCCCACTGGGGCCGCGGCATCCGCCAGGCGGTGCAATTTGTGAAAGCCGTGAACGCCGTGGCCGACTTCGGCGTGGATGTCTGGCTGGAAATGAGCTCGCACCCGGCTCTTTCCCTGTCGATCACCGAGTGCCTCACCGCCCGGGGTGAAAAGGCCCAGGTGACCGCCTCGACCCGCCGCGACCGCGAGCATGAAAACTTCCTGGAAGCCGCGCTCGACCTGCATCGCGCCGCCGTGGCGCTGGATTTCAGGGGCCTCACCCCTTCCCGAGACCTGCTCACGCTTCCGGCGTATGCATGGGATAAAAGCCGCTGGTGGCACGAGTGCAGCGAGCTCCGCGAAGCCCGCCTTGGCGCGGGTGGAAAAGGCCTGCTCGACGCGCGCCAACCGCGCGCCACGCCGACTTGGACGGCGCGTCTCGACGCCCGCCACATGGCCTACCTCAAGGACCACAAGGTGGACTCCCATGTCATTTTCCCAGCCGCTGGCTTTGTGGAAATGGCGCTGGAGGCCGGGGTGCAATTGTTTGAAGGACGGCCGTTTGCGATCGAGGATTTCGAAATCCGCCGCCCGCTGATCCTGCCGGAACCCGCTTCCGGGCTGATCCTGGAGCTCACTTACGAACCTGCTGAACGCACCTTCACCATTCAAAGCAAGTTCGACGGCGCGGCCAGTTGGTCGGTGCATGTCGTCGGATCGATGCGCAGCGAGCGCACGGAATCGTCGTTTGGAAAATCCGTGCTCGAAGCACCCGGAGCCGATTTGGAGCCGGAAGGTGTCGGTGCGTTTTACGGCCACATGAGCGACCTTGGATTGCGCTATGGCGACGAATTCAAGCCGGTGCGCGAGCTGGCCGCAGGCCACGGCCAGTCGGCCGGGCGGGTTTCCCTTTCAGAAACCATCGCCGGTCGTGCTTCGGAATACGCGCTGCATCCGGTGTTGCTGGACGGTGCGCTGCACGTGTTCTCCGCCGGCTCCAAGACTGTGGAAGACCGCAAGGCGAAGATGAAACTGCCAGTGCGATTCGCGCGGATCTTGTTCCTGCGCTCGCCCGGAGCATCCGTCCAAGTGCGGGCCAAGGTGTTGCATTTCAACGAGGAATTGATCGAAGGCCGCATCGGCATCTACGACGAAGCCGGTCATCCGTGCGTGCTGGTGGACGGCTTCCGCGCCGTCGCCATGACCTCGGTGCGCCGCGCCGGTGCGTCCGGTGGCAGCCGTGATTTGGTTTACAACATCGACTGGGAACGCACGCCGCCGACCGTCGCGCCGTCGGCCACCACCATCGTGCCTCTGGGCCAACTTCGCGATGCCGCGACCACGGCGTTGGAGGAAGTTCTCTCGCTCCGTGGCCGCACGGAACTCCAAGCGGTGATGGCCGCCGAGGACGACTTGGCCGCCGCGCAAATCGCCGCCGGACTGCGGGAAATGGGCGTGAGCGCCGCGTTTTCCGCCGATTCGCTCGCCGTCACTCCCCTGATGCGGACGGTGTTCGGTCGGCTGATGGACAAACTCGCCAAGCGCGGCCTGCTCACTGCCAAGGATGGCACCTACACCCCGACCGCCGCATTTACCGCTGCGGCGGACGCGGCTCCGGCGAAACTACGCGCCTTCCTCACCGGGCATCCCGCCCATTTGCCGGAAGGCCTGCTCTGCACCGCCACTTGCGGTGAACTCGGTGCGATCCTGACCGGTGAAAAAGACGCCGTGCAAATCCTTTTCGGCGGCACCAACACCGATCTGCTCGACCATTTCTACGGCGACGGACTGTTCTCCAGCCACTGGATGGTCAGCATCGGCAAGGGCGTGCAGGAAGCCGCCCGCCACCTGCCCGAGGGCCGCGGCTTGCGGATTCTCGAGGTCGGCGCAGGCACGGCTGGCCTTGCGGCGCAGTTGCTACCGCTGCTGGATCGCGGGCTCCACACCTACACCTTCACCGACGTTTCCGCGGGCTTCTTCTCGGCGGCGAACCAGAAACTCGCGGCCTTCCCCGAGGTGGAATACAAGGTTCTCGATCTTGAAAAACCTTCGGCAGATCAGGATTTCGAGCCTGGGTCCTATGATTTCATCGTCGGCACCAACGTGCTTCACGCCGTGGCCGATGTCCGCGTGACGCTGAAAATGCTCCACGACCTGCTCGCCCCGGGCGGAACCTTGTTCTTCATGGACGTGGCCTCGCCGCAGCTTTGGACGGAAGCCGTTTTCGGCCTCACGCAAGGTTGGTGGCATCTCACCGACCGCGATTTGCGGCCGGAGCAACCGCTGATGCAACGCGCCCAGTGGGAAGCCGCGCTCAAGGAAGTGGGCTTCGCCGAAACGATTTCAATGCCGGGACTCATGGGGCCGGAGGGCGAAGGTCAAGTCGGCATCCTCGGTCGCAAAGGCGGCCAAGCCGTCGCGCCAACTCCCGTGGCTGAACTGCCAATCGAAGCGTCTTGGGTTGTTTTCGCCGACGAAGCCGGTCTCGGAAACGAAGTCGCCGTGCAAGCCACTGCCGCCGGATCTCGCTGCCGCATCGTGCGTCGGGCTGACAAGTTCGCCGCCTCGGGTGACCATTTCACCGTCCGCGATCATGAGCCGGAAGATTGGAAACAACTTTTCGCTGCCCTGCTCGCCGACACACCGCCGGAACGTATCGTGTGGCTCTGGACGCTCGATGAAAAGACCGGCACCGGCGACAACGACGCGCTGATGGGCATCGACTCTCTGCTGCATCTCACTCATGCTCTGGAAGAAACGATGCCTGTGGCCAAGCTGCGCATCGATCTGATCACCCGCGGTGCCCAGCCTGCCGGTGAAACCATGGGAGCCACCAACGTCGCCCAAGCGCCGTCGATTGGGATCTTCCGGGTCATCCTCGGCGAGCATCCGAATTTCGCCTGCCGTGGCATCGACCTGCCGACGGAAGTCTCCGCCGCCGACTGCGGTCTGCTGTGGGGTGAGCTGCTGCATGCCGACACCGAGCGCGAAGTCGCTCTGCGTGGCGAGGCCCGCTACGTGCAGCGCATCAGCCGTGGCTTGCCGCATCGCGAGCAAACTCTGGATTCCTCCATCCCACTGCGCCTCGAATCCCGCGAACGCGGTCTGCTGGACAGCTTGCGTTTCACGCCGTTCGCCCTACCGGAATGCGCACCGGGCGAAATCCTGGTCCAAGTCAAAGCCGCCGGGATGAACTTCCGCGACGTGCTCAAGGCGCTCGCCCTCTACCCCGCCGAAACCGCCGATGCGCGGATCTTCGGCGACGAAGTGGCGGGCGAGGTGGTGGCGGTCGGCGAAGGAGTCACGCACCTGGCCGTCGGCGACAAGGCGTTCGGCCTCGCGGTCTTCGGACTCGCGACCCACACACTGGCCCGCGCCGCCGACATGCGGAAGATGCCGGAAAATCTTTCCTACGAGGAAGCCGCGACGCTGCCGGTGGTCTTCATGACTGCTTGGTATGCACTGCATAACATCGCCCGGATGAAAAAGGGTGAGAGCATTCTCGTCCACGCCGGAGCGGGTGGTGTCGGCATGGCCGCGATCCAAATCGCCCATCATCTCGGTGCCGAGGTCATCGCCTCCGCCGGTAGCCCAACCAAGCGCGCCCTGCTCAAAACGCTTGGCGTGAAACACGTCATCGACTCCCGCCGTGGCGATTTTGCGGAGTCCGTCATGGAACTCACCCAAGGTCGCGGCGTGGATATCGTCCTCAACGCGCTCGCTGCCGAGGCGATCCCGATGGGCCTCTCCTGCCTCGCCGAATCCGGGCGTTTCCTTGAAATCGGAAAACGCGACATTTACATGAATTCCCGCATCCCGCTCTGGGGACTGCGCCGGAATTCCTCGTTCCACGTCATCGCCATGGACGCGATTTTCGCGGGCGACGAAGCGCAGACCCGCGACTTGCTTGAGGAAATCGCCGTGCTAGTGGATCAGAAAGCGCTCACGCCGCTGCCGTTCCGCTCATTCCCAGCCAGTCGGATCGACGCGGCCTTCCGCCTGATGGCGGGCGGCAAGCACACCGGCAAAGTGGTCGTCGGATTCGCGGATTCCTTCATCGTGAGAAAAGGCGAGGCTCCATTGCCGCCATTCGAAATCAAAGCGGAAGGCTTCTATCTCATCACCGGCGGCCTCGGCGGATTCGGCCGCGTGCTCGCAGAATGGCTGGTCGAATGCGGTGCTCGTCATCTCGTCCTGAGCAGCCGCAGCGGCGCTTCCACTCCGGAAGCCGTTGAATTTGTCGCCAGCCTCGAAGCTCGCGGCATCGAGACGAAAGTCCTCAAAGCCGACATCGGCTTGCCGAAAGACGTGAAGCGCCTCATTTCCGAAATCCCAGATCTCAAAGGCATTTTCCACCTCGCGATGGTCATCGACGACGCGCCGCTTTCCGCGCTCACCGCCGAGCGACTCCGCACGGTGATGGCCCCGAAGGCGCATGGCGCGTGGCTCTTACATGAAGCCACGCAGGGCATGGACCTCGACGCTTTCGTGATGTTCTCGTCCGTTTCGAGCATCTTTGGAAATCCGGCGCAAGGGAACTACTCGGCGGCGAATGCCTTCCTCGACTCACTCGCCTACCATCGCCGGGCGCTCGGCCAACCGGCGCTCGCGATCAACTGGGGTG
>JBOFET010000215.1:0-7722 GCA_051648225.1 Luteolibacter sp. | reverse complement strand
CCGGCCTCGCCGCAGAAGACATCGAGCTGATCATCGTCGCCACCATCACCCCGGACACGCCGACTCCGGCCACTGCCTGCTACGTTCAGCAGAACCTAGGTGCCGTCAATGCCGTGGCGTTCGACATTTCCGCCGCTTGCTCCGGCTTCCTCTACGCGATGAAGATCACCAAGCGCCTGATTTCCGACGGTGCCTTCAAGAACGCGCTCATCATCGGCGCGGAAAAACTCTCCGCCGTGACGAACTGGGAGGACCGCACCACCTGCGTGCTCTTCGGCGACGGAGCCGGAGCCGCCGTGCTCCGCCGCGCCGAGCCGGAGGAAGGTTCGATCCTTGCCACTGAAATGGGCACCGACGGAAATCTAACTCACCTGCTCAACATCCCCGGCGGCGGCGTGGCTTGCCCCATCACCGCCGCGAACGCGAACGACCACCTCTTCACCCTCACCATGATGGGCAAGGAAGTCTTCAAACACGCCGTGAACCGGATGAAGGAAGCGGCGGAAAAGGTCATCGACCGCGCCGGACTCAAGCCGGAGGACATCGCCTGCGTGATTCCCCATCAGGCGAACTTGCGCATCATCGACGCCATCGCCGACCGTCTTGCCATCCCCAACGAACGGGTATTCGTGAACCTCGACAAATACGGCAACACCTCGGCCGCCGCTGTGGCCATCGCGCTCGACGAGGCGAACCGCTCCGGTGCCTTCAAGCGCGGCGACCACATCGTGCTCGTCGTCTTCGGAGCCGGCCTCACTTGGGCGGCCGCAGCGATTCGCTGGTAAAAAGACTCAAGACATGAAGACGCAAGACTTAAGAGAAGAGCCGGCGTTCTTCGGGTTCCGTCTTTCTTGAGTCTTAAGTCTATGTCTTACCGCACCACCCCGCAGGAAACCGATGGGATGCCGCCGGGCATCCCTTACATCATCGGCAACGAGGCGGCGGAACGGTTTTCATTCTACGGGATGCGCACCATCCTGGTCGTGTTCATGGTGCAATACCTGCACTTCATGGACGGCACGGCGGGGAATGCGATGTCGAACAACCAAGCGGTGGGCTACTACCATGATTTCGCGAGTTGGGTTTATTTCACTCCGTTGTTAGGAGCACTGGTCGCGGATGTTTTCTTTGGCAAATACCGGACCATTCTCTGGCTCTCCATCGTCTATTGTCTCGGCCACCTAGCACTCGCGTGCATGGGAAATTTCGGGAACTCGCCGTGGTGGCTTTTCGCCGGACTGCTGCTTATCTGCCTCGGCTCCGGCGGCATTAAGCCCTGCGTCTCCGCCCATGTCGGCGACCAGTTCGGGAAGGCGAACCACCATCTCATCTCGCAGATTTATAACTGGTTCTACTTCTCGATCAACTTCGGCGCGTTTTTCTCCACGCTTCTTACCCCGTGGCTTCTCGTGCACTACGGACCTCACTGGGCCTTCGGCGTGCCCGGCGTGCTGATGGCCATCGCGACCTTCATGTTCTGGCTCGGGCGGAACCGCTTCATCCACATCCCGCCTGCGGGACTTGGGTTTTTCAAAGAAGCGTTTTCACGGGACGGGCTGATTGCGTTCGGGAAATTGATCCCATTGTTCACCTTCATCGCCGTCTTCTGGGCGCTCTACGACCAGACCGGATCGTCGTGGGTGCTACAGGCGCAGCAAATGGATTTGAACTTCCTCGGCATCACTTGGTTAGAATCCCAGATCCAGGCGGTTAATCCGATCCTCATTCTCCTCTACATCCCACTCTTCACCTTCGTCATCTATCCGCGCATCAACCGGATTTTTCCGCTCACGCCGCTGCGCAAGATCGGCCTCGGTATGATCCTGATGATTGCGTCGTTCGGTCTAACCACTTTGATCCAGACGTGGATCGACGCTGGCCAGCGGCCATCCGTCGGTTGGCAGATCGGAGCGTTCGGCATCATCACCGCAGCGGAAATCATGGTCGCCATCGTCGGCCTCGAGTTCGCCTACACCCAGTCGCCCAAGGCAATGAAATCCTGGGTGATGTCGCTGTTCTGGCTTTCCGTCTGGGGCGGTAACCAGTTTACCGCGAAGTTAAACCACTTCATCGCCATCCCGTCCCCCGCGACCGCGCAGTTCGAACAAGCCACTGCGGCGCTTCCGGTCGATTGGCAGATGTCGCCGCGCACGATCGTTCTGCCAGGACACGACGGCGTGACCGGCACCGTGGATGATTTCATCGCCCGCTGCGAAAACGGCCGCCTCGACTCGCTGGAAATCCCCGGGCGCGAGATTTTTCTAACCGCCGCCAGTCGCATCGAGGCCCGTTCCAGTGACGCGTTCCCTTCCAGCGCCCGGGGCCAAATACTGCTAGAAGACGCCAAAGATCCGTGGGGAAATCCGTTAGCATACCATCTGATCGACTCAACCCACGCCCGCATTTCAAGCGCCGGTCCCGACCGCAAGCTCAAGACGCAATGGGACATCGGCATCATCCTCGAGAAAACCCGTGGTGACGCGCCGTCCACTGCGGACACGTGGCTGGGCCGCCGCCAGGCCGCGCTAGGCATCCGGGAAAAACCCGCTGTAGCGGGCTTTGAGCGCACCGAGTTCTCCGGTGGCCAGAGCAAGATGGAAGGGGCGGCCTATTTCCGCTTCTTCACCTGGCTGGTGCTCGGTGCCACGCTGGTTTACCTTCCATTCGCGTATTTCTATCAGCCACGGACTTACCTGCACGATTGAGCAAGGAGTTAGAGTAGTTCCAGATTCGGGTCATGCACTTCAAGCCGGGCGAATCCGCGACCACCGACGGGCAGGTTTACAATCTTATGGGATCCCGTCGCGTCGGTGGATTGGGCGGGCGTCTGCCACGGTGCTGCAAGATCGGTCGTCGTCCGGGGAATGACGGTGATGGGAAGTCCAGGCAAGGTCTCGACATACTGTCGGTCCACATTCCACCGAAGCCGCCAGACGCCCGAACCTGCGGAAACCAGATGCGGCAAAAGGGAATCGAACGGCCCGCGCATCTCGGGATTCGCGCTGCAGGCGAGTTCCACTTCGTTGGAAAACGAGTCACCGTCAGGATCCGCCTTGGGATGGTGCTGGGGACCTAGCAGCCCGAAATAACCCCGATTGTCGAGTTGGCGGAAATACGAGGTCTCGGTGTGTGCCGGATGAAGATTGAGTTCCGCATGAGGGCAGATTTTCCGATAATCATTCAGTTGGATCCAGTAAAGCGTGCCGGCCGTCGCGGTGAATCGCAGCCCTTCCTCGATCTCTTGTCCTGTGACGAAGGTCAGCGCGGCGGGAGTTCCCGTGTAGAGGTTCAGCATTGGAATCACGTCGCTACCACGAGCCGACACCCGATAGAAACCGGATTTCGGGCAGGTCCATTTCCACCACAGCGTGCGGTCTCCGGGCTGGCCGAACTGTGGAGGATTCTCGTTAGGGAGCCCCGCTTCGGGAGTGGCGCGGTAGATCCAGGCGTCGTCGCAGGCGATGGACGCATTCCCGAGGTCCGTGGCGGAGACGATGTTGTCATTCGGAGGCGCACCTGCCGGAATCCAATCGAACGAAATATCAATTCTCCCAGGTTCCACATCCGCGGTGCCCACGCGGAAATAATAGTCATTCCCCGCCGTCACCTCGAAGCCCGCCGCCCTGAACCCGACGCGGATGTTGACTCTAGATCCACCGGGGACCTGTTCGTAGATGATCATCAGTGGATAGAAATTGCAGCGACGCGCGTCCAGCCGTACGGAGCCGGAAACGGGTGCGGTCCATCGCCACCAGACCGTGTTCCGAGGTGGATAGATGGGGATGGAATTCTCATCGCCTGCTGCGGTGGTCGCTAGCACGTTGTTGCCAAGAATCCGCTGCGGCAGGGCGGCTGGAAGCGGGTCCGCATTCGCCACTTCATCCGCACCTCCCGCCGGGTAGAGCTGTAGATTGACGACGTCCGCCGCCACACTATCCACGGCGATGTGGTAGCGGACGCCCGCTTGCGCTTGGAAAAACAACACCGAGGTCCCCTGTTTCACCAGAGTCAGGGCATCGACTTGATCGCCTATGTAAATGGCGATGCGGGCGGCGGGCGAAGTATTGAGATATTCGCGGAAACTATAAGCTCCGGTCTGCGGCACTTTGAACTGAAACCAGATCGAATTCGCCGCCGGACTGCCGGCGTGGGCGGGTTCGCCAAGTTCTGCTGTGCTGCTGGCTCCGAAAAATCCAGAGTAGGGAAGCGGTAAGTCTGATAGATCCGTCGCGTTCGCGAATTTGTCATTTTGCGCCCGCGCCATGACAGCACCGAGTGCTAGCAGAAGAACGATTTGGTGAAAAATGCTTCTCATCGCGGCGGGAGTTTAAAACGAATCCACCCGCTGAACGATGGAAAAATTCAAGGCAGGTGCTCATGCAAGGCGCTTCATCACGGCTGCGGAGAGCAATTTCCCATCCGCGCGGCCTTCTGCAAGTTCCTGGGCGCGCTTCATCACCTTGCCCATGTCCGCTTTGCCGGTGGCTCCGGTATCGGCCACCGCTTGTTCGATCATGGTGGCCAACTCCGCCTCGCCGAGTGCGGCGGGCAGGTAGCGGGAAAGAATTTCAATCTCAGTCTTCTCGGTGGCGGCGAGTTCCGGGCGACCGGCTTTTTCAAACTGCTCGCACGAATCGACGCGCTGCTTGATCTGCTTGCGGATCACCGCGAGCACCTCGGATTCGTCGAGCACGATGGAGAGATTGCCCTTTTCGATCGCGGCGTTCATCAGGGCGCTCTTCAACGCACGCAAGGCGTTGAGGGCGACGCTGTCCTTCGCCTTCATGGCGGTCTTGATGTCTTCGGGAATGCGGGTGGCGATGTCGCTCATGCCTGCTGTCCTATCATGCCAGTGATGTCCGCCAAGCAAAACCGGGAGGCAACTCCACGACCTCGTCCCGCAGCGGGACAAAGACACGGTCGTCCGGCTGGAGCTTGAGAATGGAGCCGCCGGTGAAGCTGCCGAAGGCGGGAATGACGAGCGTTTGGTGGCGAAACAGGAAACACGGCAGCCGCAGGGAAGTGCGCTTGCCATCGGGGATTTTTACGACCGGGTGCCAGTGACCGGCGATGTGAAGCCGGTCGCCGCTGACATGCGTGGGATCGTGGATGATGCGGAGCTGAGGTTCCAAATCGAGATGGGGTACACGGGTGAGTCCGGCGGGAAGCTGCTGGATTTTCACATCGTGGTTTCCAACGACCAAGGTGATGGGGATTTCCAGTCGGGACACGAAATCCGCCAGCGCGGTTTCGATATCGTCCGTCATGCCCGAGGGTGCGTGGAAGAGATCACCGGCGATGACGAGATGGCGGGCACGGGACCTTTCCACCAGTGCTGCTAGACGGGCGAGATCCCGGGCGCAGTCACCTTCCGGCACTGGCAGACCCTGCGCCCGGAACGCGGCGGATTTCCCGAGATGAATGTCCGCGACGATGAGGGTGGAATCATTCGTTAGAAAGACCGCGCCCTCGGTTAGTAAGGAGATGCCGGGTAGATTCGGAAATGAATTCATGGCACGGTGGAAGCTTGCCGGATGGAATCCGCCGCCACGTTGAGGGTGCGGAGCATGGCTTCGAGCCGGGTCGCGGCGTCGCCCGCCGGGAGCGTGGCGGAGAGCCGGTCGGCCCACAAGGGAAAGGCCATGGGCGTGAGATTCTTGGCTTCCACGAGGTGCATGGGCGCGGACTGGAGGCGGCGGATCACTGCGGTGAGGCGGGTGAGTTCGAGCTGTTTTTCCATGATTTCCCGGCGGGACTGGACGAGTAGGAGGTTGTCCGGGTCGTAGCGGTCGAGCACTTCGTAAAGCAGGCTGGCACTGGTCTGGAGCTCGCGTTGGGAGCGGTCTTTTTGGCCGGGCGGCGTTTGCAGGATGAGGCCGGAGACGCGGGCGATTTCGCGGAATTGGCGGCGCGCAAGCTCGGCGGTGTTCATGCAGGCGACGAGATCGTCGAGCAGGTTTTCATCGGATAGATGCAGCCGCAGTGTTTCCTCGTCGAGGTGAAGTCCACGCTTGGAAGTGAGGGAAAATCCGTAGTCGTTCTGCGTGGTGTGGATCGACTCTCCGGCCTCGCGGGAAATCCGGAAGGCCGTTAGAGCGGCAAGGCCTTCGTGGACCAGCCGACCGGCGAACGGATAGAAGAACAAATGCTCGCCCTCGCGTGAGCGGGCGTGCTCAATGAGTAACGACTCGTCATCGGGTAGTCGCGACCACGTCTGCTGGATGGCGAGGATGGGCGCTACGGCATCCATTTCCAACGCCGGAGCGCCGTCTCCGCGAAGGCGGCGGGCGATGGCGCGGGAGAGTTCGTTAGAAAGCGGCATCTTGCTTCCCCCCCAGATGGCGACCTGGCCCTTGCCCGCGCGGGCGGCTGGCTTGACCGTGGCGGTGCGCTGGTGGAAGCGGACGAGCGTGAGCTGCCGCCCGGCGAAGACGAGCGCGGAACCGGGTTTGATGCGCGAAATGAACGACTCCTCCACGGTGCCCAAGGTGTGGCCGTTCACAAATTTGATCGAGACGGATGGATCGCTGGAAATCGTGCCGATGCTCAGGCGGTGCTGCTGGATGAGACGCTTTTCATCCACCGTGTAACATCCGTCTTCAAAGCGCGCTTTCTGATAGTTGGGATAGTTGGCGAGTGCCGCGCCGCCGTTGAAAATGAAGCCGAGCGCCCACTGCCACTCGGTGTCGGTGATTTCGGCGAAGGCGTGGCTGGACTGGATTTCCCGGCGCATCGGCTCCGGTGCGAAGGGTGTGCCGATGGCGCAGGTGACGAGGTGCTGGACGAGCAGGTCGAGCGGCTTTTTCAACGGCGTGCGGCTCTCGACGTTGCGGGCGAGTGCCGCGTCGCGAGCGGCGGCGAACTCGACAAGCTCCAGCGCGTGGGTCGGCACGCCGACGATGCGCGAGACGCTGCCCGGCTGGTGACCGGAACGACCGGCGCGCTGGAGCAGGCGGGCGATTCCCTTGGGCGAACCGACTTGGATCACTTGATCGACCGGCGAGAAATCCACTCCCAAATCGAGCGACGAGGTGGCGACGACACATTTCAACGAGCCGTCGCGCAGGCCATTTTCTGCCAGATCGCGTTCAGCACGGTCGAGCGAGCCGTGGTGCATGGCGATGCGGTTCTTCCATCTCGGCCGGATAGAAAGCAATTCCTGGAACCAGATTTCCGTCTGCGAGCGAGTGTTCGTGAAGAGCAGGGTGACGTTTGCTTTTTCAATTTCATCGGCGACCTGACTGGCCAGCCGGGTGCCGATGTGGCCGGACCAGGGGAACAACCCGATTTCCTTGGGGATGAGTGTCTCGATGACGAGCGGCTTGTGGATGTCTGCTGAAACTTCGACCGAGTTTTCGAAAGCGCCTCCTAACAAGGCCTGCCGCGCTTCTGTCAGATTTCCCAGCGTGGCGGAGAGTCCCCAGATGCGGAGTTGCGGAAACCAAGCGCGCAGCCGGGCGAGGCAGAGCTCCGTCTGCACGCCGCGTTTGGTGCCTAGCAGTTCGTGCCACTCATCCACGATGACGCAGCGCAGGCCGGCGAGTTTCTCAGCGAAGTCCGAGTGCGTGAGCATCAGGGAAAGCGATTCCGGCGTGGTGACGAGCGTGTGCGGTAGCCTTTTCCGGAGCCGGGCGCGCAAGGCGGCAGGTGTGTCGCCGGTGCGGGCCTCTGCCTCGAAGTGGGGTGCGATTTCCGCAAGTGGCTCGCGGAGGGCGCGCAGTG
>JBOFET010000214.1:0-4803 GCA_051648225.1 Luteolibacter sp. | reverse complement strand
TGTATGACAATGGAAATTACCTCTCCAGCAATCTCTCAACTTCCACCACCCTGGCCTATTCCGATGGGATCCTCACTTCTAATCCCACCATTCTCGGCACAGGCAGTCGCTATTTCACCCGCAAATACGACGGCCTCTTCGTTCTCGCCGCCGATCTCAACGGCGTGAGCACCTTCAAAATCTCCGGTAACCTTGGGGCCGATGGCAGCGGCTCTGTCGATGGCTCTTCCCTGGCCCTCACCCATCGGGGAGTCGCCTGGCGCGGACTCGTCAAGCGGGTCTTCGGCGCACCCGGCACGCCATCCGTGGATCACCTCGTCATCCTCAAAGACAGCCCAAGCCTCACTCACACCTTCTCAACCAACAGCGACTCAGACAACCACGACATCACCGGCCTCGCAGGCACGGACCGTCTCTACTACTTACTCTACTCCAGCTCTAACGGCGGCTACATCGGCAATGCGGAAACCACGGCCATCATACGCCGCTTTCTCGACTCCATCGGTGGAAACACCCCATGGATGACCGCCACCCCCCCGGCCGGCTCGACTCCTGCGGGAAACAGTTCCCAAGTAGCGATCCAAGCCGATGCCCGCCGCCTCTACGCAGGCACCTACCAAACGACCCTGACCGCCAGCCACAACGATCCGGCACGCCCTACTCTAACCATCCCCACCACCCTCACCGTCACCGGCACGCCAAAAATCCTCCTCGATTCGCCCTATTTCATTTTCCCAAGCACCATCGTCGGCTCCTCACGGACGCTTGATCTCATCATCCACAACAGCGGCACCGACACGCTCACCATTTCCGAAGTCCGGCTCAACAATCTCTTCTCCACCGCCCAGGCCTTCCCACTCCATTTGCCACCAGGCGGGACAGCCGCCATCCCGGTGACCTACACCCCCTTCCTCTACGGTCTCGAGTCCGGTCTCGCCCAGATCATCTCGAATGCGGCCAATACCCCCACCGCCTTCGTTTCCCTCTACGGTCTGGGTGTGCCTCCGCCTGGAGCACAGATCGACTCTTCGCAAATCCAAGTGTCCATGGGCGCCGCCACTTCCCGTGAGGAGTCCCGCCTCATCGCGAACACCGGCCAAACCAACCTCCAATGGAACGTCGGCATCGACTACGGCCAGGCGAATCCCCTCGCAAACCAGCTCGATCTCTCCGGCCTCACCGTCCGCATCATCAGCGACTCCAACTACTCGAAATTCAACACCCTCGTCGCCGAACTCACCCGTCTCGGCGCGGATGCTGCGGAAGTTTACTATTCCAATTTCAAACCTTCCCTTCTCGCCACCACCGATCTCCTACTCATCGACTATTCCCTCAACTACATCCCCAACACCGACCTCCAGGCGATCAACACCTGGGTATTCAACGGTGGCGGCCTGATGGCGACCGCCCCCTCGTCCTCCATCACCGATTTCAACGCCCTCACCCTCGGCTCCGGCCTCGTGATCGCTAACACGGGCAGCATCAGCCAGTCTCTGATCACAGACATTCGCTACGACATCACCACCGTCGGCGTCACCTCGCTCAACGCCGGCAGCAGTTCTATCTACACCAAAATGCTCGTCTCCGGCACTGCCAAGCCGCTCGCCGCCCTCGGTAACGGCCAGCTTTACGCCGGCATCGGCACGCTCGGCTCCGGTCGCATCGTCGGTGCGTGCGGAGACATCGCCGCTTCCCAATCCACCGGTGGCGGAAACCTCCGCTTCCTCACCAACTCCCTCGCCTGGCTCGCTGGCCGCGTCCGCAACTGGGTAGAACCCGTCCCCGCGAGCGGCATCACCGGAAGCGGCACCCATTCGCCCTTGAGCTTCGTGTTTGACACCACCGGCCTCGTCCCCGGCACCTATTTCGCGGACGCCGTCGTGAAAACCAACGATCCTGCCCGTGCCGAGATCCGCATCCCATTGTCCCTCCAGGTCACCAACTCCGCCCAGATCTCCGCCAACGTGACCGCCGTGGACTTCGATCCCACCGTCGTCGGTTCCACCTCCGCACGCTCCCTCCTCATCGAAAACACCGGCCACAGCCCGCTGACCCTCTCTTCCGCCACCGGAGACGCCGGATTCAACGTCACCACCAGCTTCCCCATCGTGCTCGACCCCGGAAAAAGCGCCACCGTCCAAGTCAACTTCGCCCCGCCATCCGTCGGGCTTCACTCCGGTTCCCTCATCCTGAACTCCAACGCCCTCACCCATCCCGCACTTGCCATCCCCGTCTCCGGTTTCGGGCTTGCCGCGCCCGTGCTCGCCGTTTCCAGCCAACTCAATTTCGCCATCGCCACCAATACCTCGCAAATTCTCACCTTCCCCATCGGGAACACCGGCTCCGGCCACCTCAACTGGCGCATCACCGACAGCTTCGCCACTGGCAAGCCACTCACCTACCCCCCCAGCCTCAAAGGCGTCAACGTCGGCTTCCTCAGCCAAACCTACAACTACTCCTCGATTCGCACCAAGCTCACCGGCTACGGCTGCTCCATCGTCAACGTTGCCGCTCCCATCCAGCAGGCGACGCTCGACTCCATCCACATCCTCCTCGTCGATGACAGCTTCAGCAGCACCCTCACCGCGTCCGACTACTCGCGCATCCGCAACTGGGTCGAGGCAGGCGGCTCATTGATGCTCACCGCAGAAAGCCTCACTCTACTTCAGCCCCTGCTCAACGGCACCGGCATCAGCCCCTCCAACTCCTACCGCAGCAGCTCGTCTCTCGCCACTCCATCCCCCCACCCTGTCACCACCGGCATCACTGCCGTTTACCCCTATTATTCCGAGGCCCACTTCACCCTCTCCGGCGATGCGGTTCCTCTCCTTTCCTTCGATGCCGCCAGCGCTTACGCCGCCGCTGCTAGACTCTCCCGCGGCCACATCATCGCCATCGGAAACGAAGCGTTCCAAGACAGCGATTTCAGCACAGGCGATGGAGAGCGCTTCGCCGTCCAGTCCCTCACCTGGCTTTCCAACCGCCTACCATGGCTCGGCCACGCCCCAGACACAGGCAGCCTCCCTCCCGGCGGCTCGGATACCGTCACTTTATCGCTCAACTCCACCAAACTCGCCACCGGCACCTACCGCGGCACCTTGGTTTTGGAATCCAACGACCCCGCCAGAACCTCGCTCCAGCTCTCTCTCACCCTCACCGTCACCACCACTGCTAACGCCGCCCGCTTCGCCCAGTGGCAGTACGACCACCTCGCCGGCCCGGCCGATCCATCCAGCGGATTCGCTGGAGACTGGAACCGCGACGGCCTCGCCAACGGCATCGAATTCTACTTCGCCATCGACCCCTCCGATCCTCACAACCACAAGCGCCACCACCTCCCCGCCATTGCCCACGAGACCGGCGCCATCATCTACCGCTACACCCGTCTCACCTCCCAACCAGACAGCCTGCTCCGCATCCGCCACTCCACCAACCTCTCCACCTGGACCGCCCTCTCCGCCGCCGCGGTCCCCCACACCACCACCACCCGCGTCAATGGTGATGGCACCACCACCGTCCAGCTCCGCTTCCCCACCGCCCCCGACTGCGGCTTCTTCTCCTTCATCCTCGACTCCCCGTGACTTCACTGCCGGAATCCAATCTGCGGTAAAATTTCGACCGCAACCACGCCCGCTTTCATGACACATCCCCCCCGGCCACCTCCGGGAAATCCCAAGGAGTGTCCGAATCTTCCCAGACTCAGGTAGGAAGCCACCCAACGCGGTCAGCCCTCGCCCTCGCGCGGTCAGAAAATTCCCAAGAGCTGTCAGCCACTTCCCAAACGCTGTCAGGAGATTTCCAAGTCCTGTCAGCCATTTCCCAAGCGGTGTCAGAAGCCGCCCAAGCCCTGTCAGCCACTGACCCGCTCCTGTCAGAGACTTTCCCCATGCTGTCCATGGATTGCCAATTGCTGTCCGCCACTTTCGTTTCCGTCGATTGCTCATTTCCAGCCACTTGCGACTTATTCCAAGAAATGTGACGTGCTTGTCACAGAAATTGCTCTCGCACCCCAATCACAATCCAGATAGTCCCCAATGATCGATTGGTAATAGTTTTTTACCGACACATTTACCCCGAACCAACCCCCCACCATGCCAGCCAACCGCTCGTTCAGCTTCCCCATCAGCGTCCTCACCCGTGATGCAAAACTCCTCCACGGCGCTCTCGTCGATACCGTCATCGGTCCCGCCGTCGCCCGCCGCCTCTCGAAGAAAAATCCCGTTGAGGGGCAGCCGGACATCGTCTTCGCCCCGCGCTTCGAGGCTGCCATCAGGCTCGTCGAAAACGGCGGCATCGCCCAAAGCTCCGCCGTCGGAGATGTCGGCCAGTTGACTCAAGAGCAAATCGAAGCCTTCGCCGAGATGGAGCGCCTCATCTCCGGTGCCCGCCGCAGTGCCAACCTCGCCTTCCCCGGCAACGACGTCCGCCTCCGCAGCGAGTTCCAAGTCGGCATCCACGAACCCGCTGATTTCCCCAGCGAGATCGAGCGCGCTGGCAAAGTCCACGCCGCCTGCCTCCTCCATGCCGATGCCCTCGACGACCACGGCTGGCTGGACGAAGACACCACCGCCCTCGGCGATGCCATCGACCTCCTCGACGGCGGCGATACCGAGCACGAAGCCGCCAAGGACCAGAAAAAAGGCTTCACCAAAGCCCGCAACCTCGCCGCCGACGCCCTCTACAAAATGTGCCTCAGCGTCCAGAACGCCGGCCGCCTCGCCTACCCCGCGAACAAAGCCGCCAAAGACGAAACCATCCTCGTCGCCCGCAACCGCTACATTCTCGACGAATTTCCACCCCGCA